>JBEPTW010000167.1:0-8183 GCA_041691855.1 Verrucomicrobiota bacterium
GCCGGCCGAGTTGTTTGCCGGCGGCAAACATGGCGGCTTCCCAGACGGAGCCTTCATTGCACTCGCCGTCGCTCATGACGACAATCGTGCGGTAATTTAGTTTTTGAATGCGGCCGGAGAGCGCAAATCCGTTGGCCACCGGCAAACCATGACCGAGTGAACCGGTTGCGAGCTCAACTCCCGGAGCGCAGTTTGGCGCGGGCTGTTCAGCGAGATCCGCTTGATGTTTTCCGAACGAATCGAGCCAGGACTCTGGAAAAAATCCCCGCGCAGCCAGCGTGGCGTAAAGGGCGGGAGCGGCATGACCCTTGCTGAGAATGAAGCGGTCGCGATTTGGGGCCTTCGGATTCGCCGGATCGATTCGGAGTATTTTCCAGTAAGCTGCCACCACGATGTCGATGCAGGAAAGCACCGAGCCGAGATGCGGAGTGCCGGCATGATGCGACATCTGGATGGCCTGATAACGTAAATTGCGCGCAACGCTCACAAGGTCGGCGATCGGGGCATCGAACGGAACCTCGGACGGGGATAGTTGTTTGGGCAGCAGCTTCACGACTTGGAAGAGGGAAAGTGAACCATCGCATGGATGACTTCGCCGGAGCGCATGCGCGAGATGGTGTCGTTGATTTCGTCGAGACGGACGCGATGGGAAACCATGCCGCGTGGTTCGAAACCGCCGCCATTTATCATGCGCAGATAACGCGGGATGTCCTGGGCAGGCTGGCTATCGCCACCGTGCGATCCAGTGAGAATCTTGCCGAAATGCAGGGGAAGCGTGTTCAGGGAAATTTTTCGATCGCTCGCCATGACACCGAATACTACGCAGCGACCTTTCGGGCCGGCGAGAGCAAAGGCTTTTTCCAGGACAGCGGGAAGAGCAGTGCCGTCGATGACGACGTCGGCTTTGCCCCGCAGGATGGTTTCACTGACGGACGCGAAGTCCTCGTGAGTGGAATTGATTGTGTGCGTAGCGCCGAATTCCCGGGCTTTGGTGAGTTTGTGGTCGTGAAGATCCACCGCGATGATCGGGTACGCTCCGGCCAGTTTCGCCCCGAGAACGGCGCCGAGACCGATGCCGCCGCAACCAATCACCACCACTGATTCGCCGATGCGAACCTGGGCGTCGTTGTTGATCACGCCGAAACCCGTGGTGAGGGTATCGGCCAAAAGCGCGCCGACCTCAAAGTCTGTTTCCGTGGGGACTGTCGTCAGACGATTTTCCGAAACGACGGCGAATTGGTTAAACGTCGTGATGCAACCGGCATTGCAGGGCTGCCCCTTCCAAGTGTAGAGTGACGGGCGGGATTCGATCCCGCGGCCGGGACGCCAATGGAGCACGACGCGATCGTCGACTTTGACGTGTCTGACTTCGGGTCCAATTTCCCGCACGGTACCGGAGCCTTCATGTCCGAGAAGATGGGGAAGAAAACGATCGGCACCTTTGACGCCGTCAATTTCGCCGATCTGGGAACCGCAAATGCGACTGACGGCGATTTCCACGAGCACCTGGCCATAACTCAGCGCGGGAATTTCCACCTCGTCGATGACGAGTGGTTTACGCTGCTCAATCAGGATGGCGGCGGAAGTTTTCACGAAAACTGGATTTGATGAACGATCAGCTCAGGTTGGTGAGCTTCTTCATCGTCTTGATGTTGTAGTAACGTTCCTCGTCGCGGAGACGACCGTCACGATAGGCCGAGATGACATCGCGGATGCCGTCCTCGACATTGTGAATGGGCGAGAATCCCGTGGAGAGAAGTTTCTTGGACGAAAGACGGTACGAGCGTGGATCGTTGGAAGGCGTAACAATGACTTCGGCGGGCAGGTGACGTTTAACGCGATCAGCGATATCGAGGATCGAGATGTTTTCAAAACCCGCGTTGAAAACGCCGGGCAGATCCATGCCTTGTTTCAGGAAATGATGATAGACGCGGATCATGTCCTTCAGGTGGATATTCGGACGAGTCTGGTCGCCGCCGAAAACCGTGATCTTTTGTTTCACGAGCGCCTGCATCGTCAACAGACTCACGGACAAATCGAGACGCATACGGGGCGAATAACCACAGACCGTGGCGGGACGCACGATATTGACGCGGATTTTGTCGCCGTAGCTCAGGAGCACGCGCTCGCTCACCATCTTGGTCTTGTTGTAGTCGGAAATTGGAACAAGGGAGAGCTCCTCGGTCACCTCGGCTTCTTCTTTGACGCCGTAGACGCTGCCGGAGCTGGCGAAAATGAATTGCTTCACCTTGTGCGCGACGGCGCGTTCGACAAGAAACATCGAGGCGAGGGCATTGACCTCCCAGTTCAACTTGGAGTTGAGATCGGAACATGGATCGTTCGCGATGTTTGCGAGGTGCATTACGACATCGACGCCCGTCATCGGAATACGATCCGCGTTGCGGATATCTTCCTTGATGATCGTCAGATTTGGGTGGGAGGGCAGGAAGTTGCCGAACCACTGCAGGTCGACGACGGTGACAGTGTGACCGGCGTCGAGCAGGCTGAGAGTAAGAGGAGTGCCGACGTAGCCGCAGCCACCGGTGAGTAGGATTTTCATGTGTGGTAAATGATGACTTGATTAAAATGCGAGCATGGAGACGCCGCCCTTCAGCAAGCGGGATTTCCGAATCGGTTCGGCGTTACCGACGATCTTGACGGCCTGCGCTCCGGCGAGCTGGCCCATGAAGGTCGCGACGTTCAAAGGAACGCGGCTGGTGGCGGCGAGGGTGGCAACGGCGCAGAAGGCGTCGCCTGCGCCGACGGTGTCGACGACGGAATATTCCAGAGGTGGGCAGGCGGAAATATCTTTGACGCAATTGCGACCGAGCGTTTCGTGAGCGCCACGCGTCAGCCAAGCGTAACTGCTGCCGAGATGCGCCGCGAGGGCGGTTAATTCCTGACCGAAATTGATTTCGCGGCGGCCCACCGAAAGGAGTAATTCCGTCTGATCGAGCGTGAACACATCTGCTCGGCGGTAGCGACGGTTGATGATGTTAAAGCCGTGATTGTTACTGTTCGTCTGACAATTGATGGCGAGGTAGGGCGCTTTGTCCTGCACGTAAGTGCGAACCATGTCCTCCATTACGCCGTGACCGAAGTCCATCACCAGCACGACATCGTAATTATCAATTTCACCCGCGAGACGTTCCATAACCGAGCGTTGCAAGGCTTCTGCCGGGGCTCGCTTGTTGATGTAGTTAACCGAAAAAAGCTTTTGCAGCTCCTTGCCTTCGACGCGAGGTTCGACGAAGCGCTGCTTTACCACGGTGGTGAAGTCGTCTGAGCGAGCGATGTGATCATCCCCGGATTCGATGAAGCCGCTCAACGTGCCATCGAGCCAGGACTCATTGCCGGCGAGACCGATCAGTTTCACGTTCGGAGTAAATTCCCGAAGGTGACGGTAGACTGCGAGGGCGCCGCCGGCCTGCATTTCCTCGTTCACAAAACGGCCGGAAAGGATGCGATTTTTCGAGGTGAGGCCCTGCACTTCGACCGTCGTGTATTTGTCGAAGATCACATCGCCCACGACGAGGACACGCAGCTTGCTGAAGCCTTCGACAATTTCACGGAAGCGGGACGGCGAGCATTCGAGCGCAACGTGCTGGCAGAATTTTTTAACTTCGGGAGGATACGGATCGAAGTGTTTGTTAAGCAGGCGGGTCGAACTGAAAAGAATTGAACCGAGGTAACGCATTTCGCCGCCGACTTTTTTTACCGCGAGCACGTCGTCGCCGATGTTGCCGGTGAGATCCGCCGTCGGATCGGCGTATTCGCGGCCTTTGCAATAGAATTGAGCGCGAACGCATTCGATCGCTTCGACCGCAGCCGAGAAGGGAATCACCACGACATAGTCCACGCAACCGAGCGCAGCGAGCCAGCGGGAGCGGAGTTGATCGTTAAAGTAGGGACGTCCCGGACCTTTGTTGACCAATTTCTCGGCGGTGATCGTCACGACCAAAATATCACCCAGGGCTTTGGCTTCTTCAAAGTGTACGATGTGGCCGGGATGGATCAGATCAAAAGTGCCGTGGCAGTGGATGAGGGTTTTGCCTTCTTTCCGCAGCCGCGTGAAAACAGCGGCGGCATCCTCGAATGAAATGATTTTCGACTGAGGCCGGATGGTGACGGGCTGCGAAACGCCGTTTGCCTTGCGCGGGGCGCGATCACGACCGATACGACGCGAGGTCCGCTTTGGTGAAATGGTTTTGAGCAAAGACATGCGGAAATTTCAGGGCTTGTGGATGTAGTCGAAAGGCTGGGTGCGGATTTCGTCGAAGTGCTCGTCGATCCATTTGATGGTTTCGCTGATGCCGGCTTCGAGTGAAACGGTGTCGCTCCATGCCAGTTCACGGCGGGCGCGGGTGCTGTCCAATTGATAGGCGGCGTCCTTGCCCGGACGATCGTCGGTGACTTCGGCGACTTTTTCAAAATCGGCGTTCATCGTCTGGCAGATCATTTCCACGAGTCCTCGAATGGAAACGAACCGGGGCGTGGAGAGATGATAACATTCCCCGGCTGGCGCTTTTTGCGCGATCGCGAGAGTGGCGGCGGCGACATCGTCGATATGAATGAATGAACGAACGGAATGACCGCCGCCGTGCAATTGAAGTTTTTGCCCGAGCTTGATGGAAAGAATCGTGCGGGGGATGATCCGATAGAGTTGCTGGCCGGGTCCGTAAACATTTGCGGCGCGCGTCCACGTGACGGGGAATTGGTACTGGTTGAAGAAAGTGCGGAGATGGAGATCGCACGCGGCCCGTGACGCGGCGTAGGGCGTGCTCGGGTTGAACGGAGCACTCTCATCGATCACGCCGCTGGTGCTGCCATAAACTTCGGGAGTACCAACGTGGACATACTTTTTCAGCCACGTTGCTTTTCTGAGCCGGTCGTGGAAGAGAACGTTGGCCACCACATTGGTCTGGTACCAATGAGCAGGTTGCAGCCAGCTTTGCGCGACCATGCCTTGCGCGGCGAAATTGACGACCCAATCCGGGCGAAAATTATCGAGCGAATTCATCAGGCCGTCGAGATCGTGGTTCAAATCCGCTTGAACGAAGTGAAATGATTTTTGGGCCTCGACCGGGAGCCAGCGGTAGGGAAGGAAGCAGCCGGCGGGTTCGGCCGAGCGGCTCGTTCCGAGCACTTCCAGCCCTTGCGCGAGGCAATACCGGACGAAGCTCGCGCCCGAAAAGGAATTGCTGCCGATAACTGCAATGCGTCCGCTCATGTCGTGGTCGATTAACGTCCGCTGAGGGAAAGATGCTTCATGACCATGTGACCGATCATCATCTGGATGTCTTCGGCGACTTGCATGTCATGGACGGGAAAATAAATAGGGTGGTCGGCCAGGCCGAGGGCGCGCCCGCCCGTGAAGCCGAGGACGGCGAAACTCGTCAGGTGTAGCTCGCGGGCCTTTTCGAGCGCGCGAATGATGTTTGGTGAATTTCCGCTGCCGGAAAATGCGATCAACACGTCGCCGGGTTGGGCGAGCACGCTGAGTTGCTGGGCGAAAATGTCTTCGTAGGCGACGTCATTGGCCAGACAGGTGAGGACGGCGGCGTTGGCGGGCAAAGCGGTTACCCGCAGTCCGCGACCAGCGACTTTGTCGACGCCATATAACAGGTCGTTGGCGAGGTGAATGGCGTTGGCGGCACTACCGCCGTTACCGCAAAGAAAGACCTGACGATTTTCCCGCCAGCAAAGTCGCAGCGTTTCGACGAGCGCGTTGAAATCACTCCAATCGTGATCGTGCCAGACAGAATCGAGCGTGCGCCAGTAGTTTGATACGATGACAGGAGTGGCAGGTGTTTCGGTGGCGATCGACCGGATAGCTGTGGCTGTGGAGGGCATTACGCCCTAAAAAGCAATGCTCAGGCCAGCACGATCTGCCAATTTGCAAGATGCCTATTGGCAGAGATAAGCGTCATTCTTATTTTTATAAACTATTCGGGTTTCATCGTTGATAATAACCGGGCCACGACTTGGGAAAATTTTGCCGGAGGGGGTTTGCTTCCGGGAAAGGGGAGGTCGACGAGCGGATTTTAACGCGAGGCCGACCCGTTTTCCCAGCATTGGCGCAACGCCGCTCCGAACCGGGCTGCCTGACCAGAAAAATCCATCAGCAGGGAACGCTGCATTTCGCCGCGGATTGCGGAACGAAAAGACGCGAGGCGCGCTCGATCATTTGCCAGGTCGGAGGCCACGCGTACGTAGTTGTCAGGATCGGAAGCGAGTAGTTCGGGATGGCCCACAGTACGCAGAAGACTCGCGCCGACCCGGGCCGCGTGGCGTTCCCCTTCCAGACTAATAACCGGCACGCCCATCCATAACGCTTCGCAGGTAGTCGTGGTGCCATTGTAAGGATAAGGATCGAGGGCGACGTCGATGAGGGAATAGGTCGCCAAGTGATCCGCAGTTGTGCCCTTGGTGCCTTGCAATTCCACGCGCGATTCGTCTAGGCCGGCGCGGCAAAGACGTTCGCGGATTTGGCGGGCGATCCCGACGTCGGCCATTCCAATTGATTTTAGAATGAGTCGCGACCCCGGGACGGCGGCAAGTAGGCGTGACCATACGGCGAGCATTTCGTCGGTGACCTTCGAGAAATTATTGAAGGACCCGAACGTGATATTGCCGCGCTCCAAACAAGGTGGCGGTGCGACGGCAGGCGCCACTTCCGGCGGTTGATAGACCCAAGCGCAGGACGAGAAGCGAACGAGGGTTTCCGTATGAAACGCTTCCGCTCCGACTGGATCGGTCGTCGCGTCGACCAATCGATAGTCGATGGCGGAGAGTCCGGTGGTGTTGGGATATCCGAGGTAAGTGATTTGTACCGGAGCGAGGCGTCGCGCAAACAGCGGCATCAGACTGTGGCCCGTGTGGCCTCCGAGATCCACCGCGATATCTGGTAAGTCGGAGCGAACGAGGGGCTCAATGACGTTGGTCAATGTGCTGGGAAGATCGCGCCAGAGAGCAGCGAGCGAGCGAAAGCGACCGGTGATCGCGTCCGGCTTGTTGCCGGAATTGTAGAGAACGAGTTCAAACTGATCGCGGTCAAGGAGGCGCAGCAGCGGTTCGAGAAAATAAGCGACTGAATGCTCCCGGAAATCCGCGGAGAAAAATGCCACGCGAAGCTTCCGTGCGGGATCGGGTGAATTGGGAAAGGTTACCGGTGAAATTCCTTTTTCGACGATTTCCCCATAGGTCCGGTGAGCAGCGAAAAGGGTTTCAGGAGAGATGCCGGCGAGATAGTTGAGCGCGAAGAGACGATGGCTCTGAATTTCAAGTTGGTTCGGATCGGCGGCGATCAGCTTGTCGTATTCGGCCACCGCTTCGGGAATCCGGTGGCATTTTTGCAGGGCAACGGCGTATCCACGGCGGGCCTGCACGTAAGTCGGATCAGCGGCGATCGCCCGCTTTTCACAGTCCAATGCTTCGGCCGACAGATTCAGATTGGAAAGGGTCGACCCATAACCGTGCCACGCCTGGGCTGATTTTGGATTAAATGTCACGGCTTGTCGGTGGCATTTGACGGCTTCGTCGAGTCGGCCGGCGGTGCTGAGCAGAGTGGCGAGCTGATTCCATATTTCCGCATTTCTTGGCTCGAGGCGCACAGCGTTGCGGAAATGAGTTTCTGCTCCCGCGAAATCTCCCAGCGCCATCTTTGCGACGCCCAGACAGGTCGCGGCGGTCGCGGAGCGGGGATTGAGTCGCACGGCGCGCGCGTAGAGTTCGGCGGCGGCGGCTGGGTTGCCTTGAAGGAGCGCGACGTTTCCGCCCAAATGCCAGCCTTCAAAAACTTGCGGCGCGACGGCGCGAAGTTGGGCGAAAAGTTCCGCCGCTTCCGGGAGCCGCCCTTTCTGTTGAAGCGTGATACCTTCCTGAAGTTTGCGCTGGATCTGGGCGGGATTCACGGGGAAATGACAGACGATGACGGAGAGCGCGGATGCACGAAAGGGAAGGTTGAGGCGAGGAAGGGAAGTCTGAAACAAAAAAGCGGATCGCGGCACCTGAAAAAGCGAAGGCCCCGGTGGTGATACCGGGGCCTCCTTTCCAACTTTATTTGCAACCGATGCTTTTTCTTCTGCACCAGTCTCAGACTGGGGCCTCCGCTCTTGGTCCCTCTGGTCCGCCTTGTCCGGGCCGCCCTGCGGCGGCCCGAACTTGGCGAATCAAAACAACCA
>JBEPTW010000168.1:0-8144 GCA_041691855.1 Verrucomicrobiota bacterium
GACGAATCGAGCAGGAAACGAAAATCCATCACCGACAACTCATCGCTTTCCTTCGCGAGAAGCTCCAAAGAGTTCATGCGCTGGGTGGCGCGCTCCGCGGCAACACGCAGGCTTTGGGCAAGCTCAGTGAGATTTTTTCCCGGATCGCGCTTTCCGACATCCGCGTTGCTTGGGGGATTCTGCAACAGCCCATCGAGCGATGGACCGAGCAAATCGGCGAGAGACGCCACTTCGCGCAAGTTCGGAATTTGATCGAGGGCGGCAATCTTGGTGGCGAGTTCACCGGTCGAGTTGAACAGCCGTTCGCTAAGGCGCAGCCACGGCGCGAGGAAAAGCAATTCCGCCAGCTGTTCGTCGCAGTCGCGTTTAAAAATCTGCGCCCACTGCTTCAATGACTCGTCGCCGTGAGCAAAGGTAACCGCGAGCTGGCTCGCCCGGCTCGTCACGCCTTCCAGCAACGCGAATGAAGTCTGTAAGGTTTCGGGCGATTTCGCGAGGTCCGCGTCGAGCTGTGTCAGCGTGGGATTGGATCCCGCAAGCGTACGGATCACCGCCAGCGTGTCGCGCAATCCGGCAAAGACCTGACCCGTGAATATTTTCTCGCCGGGAATCTCGCGCAACCCCGCCGCGAGCGTCAGCAAGTGTCCGGCAAAATTCCCGCTGTCCACGCTCGATACATAAAGCGGCAACAGAGGCTGCAGACTGCGGGTGTCATACCAATTGTAGAAATGCCCGCGGTGCTTCTCCAGTTTGCGCAGCGTGGCGAAAGTGTTTTCGGTTCGCGCAATCACGAGGCCGGCCGGAAGATAGCCAAAATCGCGCGCCGCGAGGTTCGCGAGCAGACCGAGTCCGATATTAGTCGGCGACGTGCGGGAAGCGATAATCGGGGTCGGCGTTTCCTGAAAATTATCGGGTGGCAGCCAGTTTTCGCGCGCCGTCACAAACGTATCGAAAAAATGCCATGTCTTCCGCGCCATCTGGCGGAGAAAATTCAGCTGATGCGTGGTCAGGTCCGGCGCGGGGGTGTCGATCGGCTGGCTGATCCACCAGGCAATCCACGGCGCCGCGAGCCACACGCCGAGCAACGGCAGCGCCATCGGCACCTGGGCCGGTTCGCGCATCACGAGTAAAATTCCGCTCACCAACGCGATGAAAGGCGCAAACCACATCGTCCCAAAAAATCCCGTGAGATCCGTGCGCGACGTGCGCTCCGAATCGCTCGACGTCTGCCATTCCAGCAGGCGTTTGCGAGTGATCAACAATCGGAGCAGCGTCCGCCCGATCGCATCGAGACTGATAAACGCATCGTAAGGTAAAAACACCAGCGTCAGGAAAATCTGTCCCAGTTGCCGCGTCGCCGAACGGCCAGCGCCGTGCAAATGCATCAACCACGGCAGATCCTTGGGTCGCCGGAAAACATCGACCGCCACGGGCAACAACCCGGGCAACATGACGACCGTGAGCACGAGCAGCGTTCCAAACGCCCCGTGCTGCGGCAAAAGCAGCCAGCTCCCAATCAGCAGCAACATCAACGCCACCGGGACCAGGCTACGCCGGAGGTTATCGAAAATTTTCCACTGCGAAAGACCCGACAGCGGATTCTTGATGCGGCGCGCATCCGGACCGGGCACGCGCGACAACAACCACTGCGTAATCTGCCAGTCGCCGCGGATCCACCGGTGACGCCGGTTGATGTCCACGTTGTAGCGCGAGGGATGTTCCTCGTACAATTCGACGTCGCTCACGAGCGCGGAACGCGCGTGGACCGATTCGAGCAAATCGTGGCTCAACACCGTGTTGTCCGGAAACCGCCCGGTCAGCGCCCGCTCGAAGGCGTCGACGTCGTAAATGCCTTTCCCAATAAAAGAACCCTCTTGAAAAATGTCCTGATAAACATCCGACACCGCGCGCGTGTAGGGATCGATGCCGGCATCGCCGGCGAACAGACGGACAAACCACGAGCGACCGGCGCTCGGCAGGCTGACGCCCACGCGTGGCTGCAGAATGCCATAACCTTCGGTGACAATTCCCCGGACTGGATCGAACTGCGGACGGTTTAACGGATGAGCAATCGTGCCCACCAACTGCCGGGCCGCATCGCGTGGCAACTGCGTGTCCGTATCGAGAGTGATGACATACTTGATCGAGGATAAAATCGAAATGTCGCCAGTGATCACGGAAAACCCCTGAGGCGCCCCGCCCCGCAATAGCGCATTGAATTCGGTGAGCTTGCCGCGCTTGCGTTCGTATCCCATCCACACGCCCTCGCTCGCATTCCAAAGACGTGGGCGGTGAAAAAGAAAGAAGCGATCCGTCCCGCCGCCGGCATATTTCGCGTTCAATATCGCAATCCCTTCCTGCGCGCGCTGCACCAAGGCGTCGTCGCCCTCCATTTTTTCCAGCGGTGCATCGCGAAAATCCGTCAGCAATGCAAAGTGGAGATTCGTATCGCGATTCGCGAGATGGTGGATTTCGAGCGTCTCGATCAGTCGGTCCACGCCGGCGAGGTCACCGAGCATCGTCGGCACCGCCACGATCGTGCGACAGTCCGCGGTGATGCCGGCGGAAAAATCCAATCGTGGCAGCCGATGCGGCGCGATGAGCAACGTCGATAACCAATTGGTCAACGCGACGCCCAGTTGGCTCGCGCACACCAAAAAAACCAACGCACAACCGGCCAGTTCCCACCCAGGCAGACCCCATTGCCGCGCCACCCAGACAAAGCAGGTCGTCGCCGCCAGCGTGAACAAACCGATGCCGCCAGCGTAGAACGTCAGGGGAAAGCGTTTCACTGCACGCGCACCGATGGTATTCCATTTCATGCGCGCATCAACCGCGCGCTCCAGTTGGCGGCCGCCCTTGTCGATGAGAAAATAACCCACGTGACTCTTGCGGTCACCTCGCCCCTCGCGGTTCAGATTTTCCGCCGTCAGTTCGATCGCACGCCGCGCCACTTCGATCTCGGTTAGCGAACTGCATCGTGCCAACGCCTCGACCGAGTGACGGTAACGGTCGCGGGTGGCAAAATCCATTGCGCCGTAAACTCCCGCTGGATCATTGCGGAGCGTTTGGTCCACCACACTCAGACTCTCGACAAATTCCTTCCAATCCATCGCACTGAGAAAACGCAGGCTCGCGATGCTGTGGCTCACCGAAACCTGATCCGCCGCCTGACTCTGGCTTTCAATCTGGACCAATTGCTCAATCGACTGCCCCTGTTCGGCGAGGCGTTGCTCGAGCCACGTCCGCGCGAGGTGCAGCACCGGGCTTTGCCGCGATAAACGCTGGCTGAATTCCGCGACGAACGAACTCGTCAGCGGCAACTCAGACTCCGCCATATCCGCTACGACGATGATCACATTGGCAGGACTCTTCTCGGCGACCGTCTGCAGGCGGTCCATCCACACGTCGGCGAGATCGCGATCCTGCCGCGCGCTGAGCAGGCGTTTCGTGATGCGCTGGAGATTTTCGATCAGGCCAAGTCGCAACATGATCGGAATCGCCCACAATTCGCCCAGTTTCAGGGGAGCCACCGACTGGTATGCGGAAATAAATGCACTGAGAGGCGTGGCGTCGATCTGCGCATCAGCGTGCGAGATCAACTGCAGCACGATATCGTACACCCGCGGCATCCCGGCCGAAGCTCCTCTCCGCAAGCGCGGCAATTCCTTACTGTAACCTTGAGGAAGATGGCGGCGGGCAAGCTGGATTTGCTCCTCGATCAGATAAAAATTATCCAACAACCATTCCGCCGCCGGCGTGACTTTGCGGCTGGGGTCGACCGCGAGGGTTCCCCGGTTGAATTCGCGAAACACCTTTTCGTTTTCGTCCAACCGGTCCAACAAGCGGTTGGAACTGCCTTTCGCGCCCACCTGATGATCGACCGCCAACACACGCGCATGGCGCACGAGCTGGTCGACCGTAAACAATTCCGCCCGCAAAGGCATCTCACTCGCGCGGGAGCGCGAGCGCGTTTGTCCAGCGACCCAGGACTGCCAGCGCAACGAAACATTCGACATAGTTTTCTTGGTGTATTGCTCTCGCACTCCACACCCGAAGTGTAGACCGGCAGGGCCTCATCCAGTTCTGCACAAAATGGTTGCCCCGTCTCGCGCCAGTGAGAGCAGCCGCAAAAATCAGGAAAAACCTGAGAGCGACATTGATTGGAACGTTTTCCTGAATAATTGCGCGCCGCCCTATTTGCACGACGAATCTATCTTCCTCCTCTGCGAACTCTCCACCGGCCCTCGCATCGCCTTCGTGAAAATCTTCGCGGGTGAAAGTTTCATCATGCAGGTTCCGATCAAGGAAACGCGAATTTCGCAACGTTCCATCGTTTCGGGACCAGCAATGAAAATAATTACCCTGAACTCCGAACGATCAACCGTTCGACACACGGCCAAAAACGAATGCCTTTGATCCAGCCAGTCGTTCCAAACCGGAACGACTAACCGCAATTCCGGGTCCAAAGAAATATGGACACTCTCATCGGACCGCTCCTTGCCCTCGCACTCATCGTGATCGGATCGATTCTCATCAAGGCATTCCGCGACCGTGCTCGCGGAACCGGAGGAAAGTGGCAGCCGCCGATCCATGAAACGCCCGCCGCCGCCCAGCCGACGCCCGCACGATCCGTCACTGCCACCAATGCGGAGATCCAAACCGCGCAGAAGCACACGCCGCCCGCCTGAATTCCCCTTGTCCGCCGAGGGCGCGGCGGACACCAGTTCGAGCTCGGAGGGCAATCGACTCGTGCTCCCTTCGTATCAAAGGCGCAACGACTGGACCATCCAAAGAGCGGGATTGCCACGCCCATTTTCTGACGAGCTCGGGATGACCGGGAAAAACGCGGTGAATGTAGTTTAGGGCGTGTCTGGGAAATAACTTGCGTCGCTTGCTGTAGGGCCGGTGCTTGCGCCGGCCTCGCGCGCGAAAAACGGCACGTCGCAAGCGACGGCCCTACGCGCCGGAGCAGAGTTGATTGGCGATAGTTTATTTACCAGACACAGCCTAAGCGATCAAAGCCGCGTCCAGCGAGATTTCCGTTTTCAATAATTTTGAAATCGGACAACCCGCTTTGGCTTTCGCCGCGATCTCCTGAAACTTCGC
This sequence comes from Verrucomicrobiota bacterium, assembly GCA_041691855.1. Classification (GTDB taxonomy): domain Bacteria; phylum Verrucomicrobiota; class Verrucomicrobiia; order Opitutales; family Opitutaceae; genus Lacunisphaera. The sequence goes on from JBEPTW010000168.1 coordinate 5,110, forward strand.
ATTGTCCGTACCGGGAATTTTGGCCGTCAGCGTCAGCTTGCTCGAGGTGACGGCGAAACCACCATCGACCTGTTCGATCGTCACCGCCGCCGCCGTATCCAACTGCGTTGGCTTGAGGCCAGCCTCGGTGAGCATCAATGAAAGCGCCATGGTGAAACAAGCGGCGTGCGCCGCGGCGATCAGTTCTTCCGGGTTGCTGCCCTTCTGTCCTTCGAAACGACTGGAAAAACCATAGGGGTAGGCGTTGAGCGCGCCGCTTTCCGCGGAAATGGTGCCTTTGCCGTCCTTGATTCCGCCCTGCCATGCCGCCGATCCGTGTCTGGTGATTTTCATAAGTGTGTTGATTTTCTATTTTGGTTGAGACGAACGCGAAGGCGAACGCCGGTGAGTGATGTGCCTGCCTCTCCGCTTAACACCGAAGCAATCGGGGTAAACAAGCCAATCACTTAAACTCACTTGTTCAGAAGAATCAAAAGCTGAAATGACATAACTTTTTGTGCAATCGCTGGCCTCCCGACCGGTGAGTTCGCGTGAACCTCGCATCAGCAGGCAGAGACGCCTGCTGCCACTTGGCGTACCGCTCGACCCTTCATTGCGCGAGGATCAATGACTGCCCCAGTCAGAACCGACACAACTTCAACTTTCCTCCTTCACTGCGCCAACGATAACGCCAGCAACACATCCCCGGCGGGAGGCGCGCTGACTTCGTCGACAGAGGCGCCGAGGGCGGCGGAGATGGTTTTTAGTTGCTCAGGCGGCGCGCCGGCTTGGATGGCGAGCGATTCGGCTGACGGCACGTCACCCACGGCCCAAGGACGAACGAAAATTCCCGGCGGCAATGACGCGGAGATCACATAATATCGTCCACTCGTCCCGTCGTAAAAACGGCTGGTCGCCAGCGCGAGCAACCGCGGCGCGAGTTCGCCAGCATCGGCTCGGTGCGCCGCGTGCGAAAATTCCCGGCAGCCCAACGCCAGCGCCATGTAATCCACGGACGCAGCGGGAACCGGCGAACCGCGCAAGCGCCGAAGATCGCCCTCGGGCGAAAGAAGAAAATCCTTTTCAATTACATCAAACAACTGTGACGCCGCCTTGAGATAACGCGGTTCGTTTAACTGCTCTCCGGCCCGCGAAAGCGCGGCGAGCAGCAATCCGTGAACCCCGGCGGACGCACTTTGATCGCGCAGCGGGGCCAGACGCTGAGCGCGCACGGCCCGCAATTTCGCGGAGGCCACCACGTCCGCATGGTCAGCAGTCAGCGTGGCGCGGAGAAGATTTTTCCCCTTCAACTTGCCGGAAAGATCATCGTCCGCCGGGATATTACCAGCCGCCTCCACGCCGTGGGCTTTCTTGAAAGTGGCGGAATCTGCCCCCAGCGCGGCATCAATTTCCGCTTCAGTCCAGGCGTAATAGCCGGAGTATTCGTCCCCGGTCGCGTCTTCGGTAGTGTCGAAAGTGCCGTCCTTGCGCGCGAGTTTTGTGAGCGCGTAGTCGAGTGCGCCGCGGGCGGCGGGCACGAGGTCCTTGGCGTTGTCCGCCTTCGCCGCGTCGAGAAACGCAAGTGCAATGCGGGCTTGGTCGGTCAGAGTTTTCTGCGGATAAGGCAGCCGATAGCGCGCGTCCGTGGCGTAGCGGAAAAAGCCTCCGTCGAGCGAATCACGCATCGCGCTGGTGGCGAGCGCGCGCAGAGTGAACACTGCGGCGTCACGGTCGACCGGCGTTTCGCGCAGGAGAAAACGCATCAGCTCCGGCTCAAGGTTTTTCGGCGCGTCGGTGAAACCTCCGTTCGTCGCATCAAATTGCGCACGCCACAAGTCCGCTGCGGCTTGAAGCCGGGCTTTAGCTTTTTCGGGTGTTGATATCGCAGGCGCAGTGGGTTTCAGAACGGCCCCGAGCAGCGCAACGGCTTCCTTTGCGCGAGCGCGGCAGCCGGCGGCGTCGGAAGACCAGGCGGCCTGCGCTTGCTGTAGGATTTTATTGAAACTCGATTTACCCCACTCCTCGGTCGGCGGCAGATACGCGGCCCCTTCGTAGGGCAGCAATTCGGGCGTGAGCCAGATGTTCAAGGGTTGGCCCGTGAGCTGTTTCACTTCGCTCAGGTAGGTTTGGTAAAGTGAAACGAGTTCGGGGTGTTCCTCGCGATCGACGAAGATGCAGACAAAATTCTTATTGAGCAGCGCGGCCGTGTCCGCGTTCGAAAAAGTCTGCCGGGCCATCGCGCGGCTGAGTTCGCTGGACGCCGAACCGATGAAAAGAAATACTGGCCGCTCATCGGTTTTCGCCTTCTCGAATGCAGCGTCGCCCCATGGCAACCAGTGCACCGCGCTGGTCGCCTGACTCTGGAGATAAGCGGAGGATTCACCCGCCAGCAGACTGGCCGCATGGGCCATCAGCGCGCACAGGCTGAAAATCACGGGAAGAAGCATGGATCGTTTGCTCATGAAAAATGTGTCGGAAGAGAAGTGAAATAGTCTCGGCGTGCCGCGAAACGGCGGGGTAAAGGCGGACCAGCGTAGGAATCGACCGTTCCGCGTCGAGCGCAACTCGATCGCTGGCTATTCTGCGGTCGGTTGCGCAGATCGGCCGGCAGCAGATCGAACGCGAGTCGGTGCCAATGAGGATCAGCGAACGTAAGCCCGAACGCCTTGCAGCTTTGTCTCCGGTCGCGCGATAATATTCGTTCAGGCATCCATCCCGAAAACTTGGGCGCAGATTTGTTTAGAGTATCGAGTGGTTTTTCGTCGGGCGTGATCTCCCAGAAAAGTCCGTCGTGCCGAGAGAAGGCGAGGGTCAATTAACGTGCCGTGAATACGAGCCCAAGGCGCGGCTTTTTCGACCGGGTAAGGACTGAATATTCGTCGCCAACAACGAGAAAACCCAGGCGAGCAAGTCGGTTTAACTGCCTTTACCGCAGAGGCCCCGGAAGGTGCCCGAATCAAGCCAAGCTCTATCATGACAGGTGGTGGGGATGGAATCGCGAGAAGGAGATAAAAAACTCTTGCGCGACTCTGCTCAGGCCGTAGCTTGCCCGACTC
>JBEPTW010000169.1:0-8142 GCA_041691855.1 Verrucomicrobiota bacterium
CTGGCTGGCGCAGTTCCATGTCTTGCGGCACGATGCTCAATGCTTCGGCGAGCGAACTCAGCCCTTCCTTGACCTTGAGCAGACTGTCTTGGTGCAGCGTTTTCATTCCGTGTTTCATGCCGATGCGCTTCAACTCCGACGTCTCCAAACCTTTGTTGATGCCTTCAACCAATTCCTCGTTGTTCACGAGCAATTCGTGGATGCCGACGCGACCCTTATAACCGGTATTGTTGCACTTTGGGCAACCCTTCGCGCTGGCCTTGTTAATTTGACCACTCCAACCGATGGCGCGGAGCATCACGTCTTTCTCGCGCCCTTCCGGCTCATAAGGAACGCGGCAAACTTTGCAGAGACGGCGCATCAGGCGCTGCGAACAGATCGCCACCAGCGACGATGAAATCATGAACGGCTCGATGCCCATGTCCGTCAAACGCGCCACGGTGCTTGGAGCGTCGTTGGTGTGCAGCGTGCTGATCAACATGTGACCGGTCAACGCGGCTTCGACGGCGATGTTCGCCGTTTCCTTGTCGCGAATTTCGCCGACGAGAATGATATCAGGATCTTGCCGCAGGAAGGAGCGCAACGCCGCCGCAAAAGTAAGCCCGATCTGACGGTGCATTTGCATCTGATTAATGCCGGGCAGCGTGTACTCGATCGGATCTTCCGCGGTGCGGATCACGACGTCGGTGGTGTTGATTTCGTTCAACGCCGAGTAAAGGGTCATCGATTTGCCTGAGCCCGTCGGGCCGCAGTGCAGAATCATGCCGTACGGCTGGCGGATGCATTCGCGGTACTTGGTCAGATTCTCCTCGGAAAAGCCGAGCGCGGTCAGCGGCAAGGTCGATTTCTGCTTGTCGAGAATACGCATCACCACGCCTTCGCCGTGGTTGAGCGGCGCGGTGGAGACGCGCAAATCGATATCGATGTTCTTCTTGTTGTATTGCTTGAAAACGATGCGTCCGTCCTGCGGCAGGCGGCGTTCCGCGATGTCGAGGTTGCACATGATCTTGATGCGGGCCACGAGCGCGCCAGCAACCTTGGCCGGCAGGCGGAGTTTTTCCTGCGTCAATCCATCGATCCGGTAACGGACAACGACTTCCTTTTCCCATGGCTCGATGTGAATATCGGAAGCGCCGGCAAAATAGGCGTCCTCGACGATGCGATTACTCAATTGGATGATCGGAGCGGATTCCTCGTTCTCCAGATCCTCGTCCTTGATCTCGGTTTCAACGTCGTCGAATTGGGCGCCGAGCTGATCGACCACGTCGGAGAACTGGACCTCATCGTGAACCTGATCCTTCTTGAGCTTGTCGCGGATATCGGCTTCGCGACCGAGCAGACGAATGACGCGCTGACCGGTCTTGTCCTGAATCTTGGTCGCAACCGTCGTGTCGAAAGGATTCGCGAAAGCGACGAGCAAAAAATCGCCGACCTGCCCCACGGGCAAAATCATATTCTTCTGACAGAATTCGAGATCGATTTTTTCGAACGTAGCCGGGTGAACGCGGTAACGCGCCACATTGTACGGCGCGAGTCCCAGCGCTCGGCATTTGGCGAGCAGGAGCTGGAACATCGTGATGTGATGATCCGCCTGCAAAATCTGGTCGAGTTGGTCACCCGTCGGCTCGTCCGGGCGGGCGAGTAACACCACCTTGTTTTCGGCGGTCAGTTTCCCCATCTCCTCGAGCTTGTCGATGATCTGGGTCTGTGTGCGTCCTAGCGGCATGACTAAGTCGAAATAGGCGGACGCGTATTACCCGTCAGCGGATTGGCGCGTTTGCCTGGTTCAGAAAACGGGCCCTTCGTCAGTGAAGGAATTCCGAGCGGTGGAACCGTGGTACCACGCGGGAAAGGTCCCTTGCTCGTCCCGGTTAAGGTTGACGTGCCGCCGACGGCAAAGGGCGGACGCGTCGAGGGCCTCGACGGAGTGGCCGGAGTGGTGGCGCGTTTGGTGGCCTCACCGCGTTCGGTGACGATTCGATCCAGAAAGTCGGCGATGATATCCATCGTGGTCGCTTGCCAGATGATCTGGCCACCGAGCGTTTTTTCCCAATGCGATCGCACCGCCGGACTCAAGTAGTACGCCGTCGCGACAAAGTGAAAATCTTCTTCCTTGTCGAATGGAACGCTCCACGTCGCCCAACAGGCACCGATGTCGAGGTCGCGTTTCACTTCCTCGGGAACGTCGTAGGACCGCAGGTCGATCACGCCCACGCCATGATCATCCACCACGTGGTGCAAAATATCCTCTTCGCGCAACACCTTGGTCTCGTAGGCGAGGATGCTCAGCACCGAACTGCGCCGCATATCGCCAGTGGCGGCGATTTCCAACAAACGTTCATTCGCCGCCTCGAGGTCCTCGAACTTCACCAAGTTATGTTCGATCAATGCGGAACCCAACAAGCGGTTCGAGCGCATCAATAATGGACGGTGTTCCGACATGTGAAAGTTGAACGTAATCCGACTTACGCAGCTGGCGAATTCTTTTCCTTGGCACGCATTTTCTTCACCCGTTTTAACAATTCTTTTCTGAGCTTGGGAATCCCTTCCTCAGTCAAACAGGATATCGGCACCAAATCCACCTTGGCATACCGTTTCTGAAATTTTTTCAAGTTAGCCGGCGCGGCTTCCTCATCCATTTTGTTCGCGACCACGAGGCGGGGCTTGTCGAGCAGGTCGGAATTGTAGAGCTCAAGCTCCTTCAACAACTGCTTGTAATCGTCCCGTGGATCGCGCGTGTCGGTCGCCGCCATATCGATAATGAAGACGAGAATCTTGCAGCGCTCGATGTGCTTCAGAAACCGGTGACCGAGTCCCTTCCCTTCGTTCGCGCCTGCAATCAGTCCCGGCACATCGGCCATCACCAGTCGCTCATATTCCTCTTTGAAATCGATAACGCCGATCTGCGGATGCAGCGTCGTGAACGGATACGGCGCCGTCTTGGGCCGCGCATTCGTGATCAAATTGGTCAGCGACGATTTCCCCGCGTTCGGAAATCCCACGAGCCCAATGTCGGCGATGCTCTTCAGTTCGAGCCGGTAATTCGCAATCTCACCTGGCTCGCCCGGTCCGGTTTTTCGCGGCGCGCGCGTGACTGACGACTTGAAACGCGTGTTACCGAAACCGCCTTTGCCGCCCTTGCAGAGCACAAATTCCTGATGATCCTCGAGGATTTCCGTGACGATTTCGCCGGTGTCCAGGTTATAGGCCACCGTGCCCAACGGAACGCGCAACACGGCCGGTTTGCCTTCGCGGCCGTTACAGTCTTTGCCAAGACCGTGTTCGCCGCGCTCGCCGGTCCAGTGGGGCTTGAACTTGAAATCGATGAGGTTGTTCTGATCGTCGTCGCCGCGAAGAATCACGTCGCCACCCTTGCCGCCGTCGCCGCCGTTGGGACCACCCCACGGCTCGTATTTTTCGCGGCGAAAGCTGGCGCAACCGCGCCCGCCGTCGCCCGCCCGGGCCTTGATTTTGACTTCGTCGATGAACATAGGAGCCTAACACGCGCAAACTGCGCGATATGTAAAGGGGTAACTCAAACCGTGATCTTAATGCCTTTCCGCAAATAGGTGGGTACGTCGAGATCCTGCCCTTCGAAAAGATTGCGGTCGGATTTGTCGAACGAGCCGCGGTTTTCTACCGGTTCGCCCTGAAAACCAAATTCTTCCTGCATCGCCTTCGCGGATTCGGCTTTCGCTATTTCGCGCTCGGTCGCCGTGCTGGCCGTTTTCACCGCGGTCTGGGTTTCAACGGTCACGGAACTCGTGCTGATCGCCGTGGATTTTTCGGAGCTCTTGCGCAACGGCGGATTGGTGGGCCGGCGGGTAAAGTTGCGACTCCCCAGATCGGTCGTGCCGATCACGCAAATTTCCACTTGGCCGTGCAGGCCTTCGTCAATCGCCGCACCCATGACCACGTGCGCCTCGCGGCCAAATTCCTCGGTGATCGCCGTCATCAGTTCGTTGACCTTCGTCAGACTGAGATCGGCGCCGCCGGTGATATTAACCAGCAGCCGGTCCGCCTTGCGGGCGTATTCGGGCGTGTGCAGGAGGGGACATTGCTTGAGATCCTCCAGCGCGGCGAGCGCCGGATTCTCGCCGCCACCGACGCCAAGGCCGAACAGGGTCTTGCCGCCGCGTTGACGGAAAACCTGCCGCAGCGCTGTGAAATCGACGTTAATGAGCCCCGTGCGCGACAGCATGCCCCAAATGGATTTCACGCCGCGGCCAATCCACTCATCCGCGCGTGCGAATGAATCGAGCACACTCGTCTGCTCCGTGCCTTCCTGAAGCAACATGTCATTCGAGAGCGGGATGACGGCGTCGCACACACGGCGCAATTCCGCTAATGCTTCCTCCGCCTGTTTCCGACGGCGTCCGCCTTCGAAACTGAAAGGGAGCGTGACAAAGGCGATGACGACCGCGCCGGCTTCCGCCGCGAGTTCGGCGACGACCGGGGCCGCACCCGAACCGGTCCCGCCGCCGAGTCCGGCCACGAGGAAAATCAAATCGGTATGCTTAACGATCTCGGCAATCTTATCGGCATCCGCCTCGGCGGCCTTGCGTCCAATCTCGGGATCGCCGCCGGCGCTTAGCCCGCGGGTCAGTGACGTGCCGATCAGGATCTTGTCCTGCACTGGCGAGGTGCTGAGCGCTTTAAAGTCGGTGTTAATCACGGCCAGCTGCAGCCGGTCCAGGTTTTCCATTTTGAGACGGTCAACCGCGTTGGAGCCGCCGCCGCCCACGCCCACGAGTTTGATGCCGACGTCGCGATCGGTCAGCGCTTCGAGGGGAAGTTCATTTGGGATCTGGTCCATGGCTTAGGAAGAAGCGAAAATTTTGGTGAGGTTGCTAAGGAAACCGGTCTTGCGACGCGGTGGCACCGCGTGTTCATGCGCGCCGCGGAGGCCGAATTGGAAAATGCCGAGCACGGTACTGAACATGGGATCCTTTAATTCGTCTTTCACCCAAGAGGGCGATTCGCCGCGCCGGGCGTTCAAGCCAAAGACATTTGCCGTCACCTCGTCGATGCCGGGCAACTTGGAGGTGCCACCAGTGAGGATCACGCCGGCACCGCAATGTTCAGGCGCAAAAGCGGAACCGAGTTTTTGTTTGATCACTCCCAGCAATTCCTGCGTGCGGGCGGCGGCGATGGTCTCGATCGCGGTTTTCGAAAATTGTTTGTCGCCGAATGACGCGTCGCCATTGAGCCAGACTTTTTCGCTCTTGTCGCGGGTCTGGATCGTCGCGCGGCCATGACGCAGCTTCAGCATTTCCGCCTGCGCGGTGGTGACCCGCAGACCGATGCTGAGATCGTTCGTCAAATGGTCGCCGCCGACCGGCAGCGTGCCAGTCACGAGCACGTGGCCGTCGCGATAGAGTACGTAATCGGTGATGCCCTTCCCCAGATTGACGACGAGCACGCCGTGCTGGCGTTCCTCGGCGGTGGTGAGCAGCGAACCGTTCGCGAGACTCGACAAAACGAGTTCACGCACTTCGAGGTGATAGCCGCCGACGACGTGGATGTTGTCGCTCACCTTCCCTTCGTGCCCGTGCACAATCCAATAACCGACTTCCAGGCGATGACCGGAAAGATGTTCGGCATCGGGCACCGCGCGGCCGTCGAGCCGGAAAGGCCGGCGAATTTCGTGAATGCGGGACCGACCAGCGGGTAATTCCTTTTCCTTCGCGAGCTCGCACACCGACGCGATATCGAGCGCCGTCACGGTGTTGTCAGCCGACTTCACGTTGACCGACGCTTCATTATAGAAGCCGTCCAAGTGGCCGCCGGTTTGCGCGAGCCACACTTCCTCGATGCGCGCGCCCGCTCGTTTCTCGGCCATTTCCAGCGCATGATGGGTCGCCTCACAAGCCGCCTTGTAGTCGACCACTTCGCCTTTCATGACCCCGCGTGACGGCGCCACGCCGACGCCGATGATATTCAGGCTGCGCCCGCGGGAGATTTCACCCACGAGGACGGCGACTTTGCCGGTGCCGATTTCGACGGCACCGATGATTCTGCTGCTGTTAGAGGTCACGTTTGCTTTTCCGTTGTTGAGAAGGTTGGAGAGAGAAATTATCGGCGGGAAACTTGGCGAGTTCGTCGGGCGTGTTGCGCATCCTGATTGGCACCTGTCCATCGAGCGTAAGATTGATCGAAAGCAAGGTTGGATCCGGCAGGACGCGGACGGAGTCGACCACGTAATCGAGCTCAGCGAGCTGTTTTGAAAAATCCTGTTTCCGGGTGAAAATAATTTCCGGGATATCCCGCGCCTTCACGACAATCTCGTCGCGCGCTTCCAGCCGGTCCAGCGAAACAATCAGCCACGTGTTGTAGAGCCACTCCGTCTGGTGCTTGGCGGTGGCCAGCAGGTTTGCGACGTCCACCATGCCGGCAATGGGTTCGAAGCCGTGGCCGGCTTTTACGAGTCTGATACCGGAGAGCCAGGGCAGAACCATCTGCTTGTAGTTCACGCCATCATAGACGACCCCGTCGCGAGCTACCATGAGCTGCTGCGAAGAACCATCGCCGGAACCGGCCTGCACGCGCGCGACCGGGGTTCGCTCTTGCAGCGTCACCACAAGAGTATCGGGGAAATTCCGGCTGACAACTGCGCCCCAGACCTGGCCGTTTTGGAGCAAACGGGTGCGCAAAGCCTCCAAATCGAGTGACATCAGGCTGGCGGTCTTTGGCAGATCCAGCACTCCAGCCACCCATTTTTTGGTCAACACGCCGTCGGTAATCAAAGCGATACCCCGTACCGGTTCGCTGTGCACCGCCGTGGCCAGCGCCGCGCGATCATTTTCCCACGAGTGGACCAGCGTATAAATTCCCCAGCCACCGGCGCCCAATAAGGTGAACAGCGTGCCGATCTTAAACCATTCCAATCGCCGACGCGACCGACCCTTGCGCGACATCGCCAACGGCGTCACTTCCTGGCGGATATCGCGCCACGAGCGACCGCTGGTTGAGAGGGAATGGGATTCGGCTGAACTCATTTTTTTCCGGCAAGCGCCAGCTGAAATCGTTCGACGGCGGGGGCGGCCAGTTCACGACACAACTCGATAAAATCCAATCCCACGCAACGCGCACTCATTGGCAGCAGGCTCGTTTCCTTCATGCCGGGCAGCGTGTTAATTTCGAGCAAATACAGTTCGCCATCTGCCGAAAGCATGAAATCGATGCGCGCGTAATCGCGACAACCGCACGCCCCAAAAGCCGTTTCCGCCGCCGCGCGCACCGCCACTGTCAACTCCTCGGAAATTTTCGCCGGCGCAAAATACTCCGTGAGTCCCTTAGTGTACTTGCTCGTGTAATCGAAGACGCCTGACTTCGGCACGATTTCCACCACGCCCATGGCCCGTCCACGCAACACACCCACCGTGAGTTCCCGTCCAAGAATCCGTTTCTCCGCGATCCAGTCCCCCTGCCGCAAACCGGAAAGGGCAATTTCAAGGCCGACCTTGGACGTAACAATTTGCAGTCCCACGCTGCTGCCCTCGCGATTTGGTTTGAGCACCATCTGCTCACCGAATTCAGCGGTCAATGACGCGGCCGTTGGCTTTTCCTTCGCCTTAAAATTCCGACCCGGCGACACTTGCACCCCGACCGCGGAAACCGTCAGCCGCGTGCGCCATTTGTCAAAGCACAGGTCGCTTCCGTGCGCATCGCAACCCGTGTATTGAATCCCGGCCGCATCCAGCAACCGCTGCATGCTGCCGTCTTCGCCAAAGACGCCATGCATCGTCGAACAAACAATGTGCCGCGCCGGATCGAGTCCGGCCGGCAGGCCATCCGCATCGACCATCACCAATTGCGTGGGATGTGAATAGGCCATGGCCAGCGCCACGGCGCGGCCGGAGCCCAGCGAGACTTCGCGTTCGGCCGAGGTACCGCCTGCCAACACCGCAATTACTGGATCATTCATAATACGTCCCTCCATTCCTGTCCGTAAAGCAACACTTCCGGTTCAAGATCGATGTCGCGCGCGCTTTTCACCCGGGCACGGATTTTTTTCACCAAGCCAATGATGTCCGCGCTCGTCGCGTGGCCGCGGTTCACGATGAAATTAGCGTGCACCGGCGAAACCTCGGCGTCGCCCACGCGCTCACCTTTCAGCCCGAGTTCGTCGATCAACCGACC
>JBEPTW010000170.1:0-8053 GCA_041691855.1 Verrucomicrobiota bacterium
CGATGAACCTCGTCCACGGAGTCGAGCCCATTGATCCGGCGGATAAATTCGATGTTGCTCGGACACCATGGCGCGTCCTTGCGGACAATCTGCATGTACTTGCGAATCGCGAGCAGAGTGGATTCGTCCTCCCACGAAAGTGGCAAATGAACGATGCGCGAAGGCACCTCGATATTGTCGACCGATGGCAGCTCGCTTTCGGCGCGCAGCAGGATTTCCATCAGCCGCTCCATCGGCAGCAGACGGTAATCGAAATGAAGTTGGAGCGAACGAATTCCCGGAGTGAGGTCAACCAAGCCAGGAATATGCTGGCGCTCGAGCCACGATTGCAGCGCGTAAACCCGCATGCGCAGCGCGATGTCGAGCATGAGCGGGCCGTATTCGACGAGCAAATAGGAATCACCCGCGCGACGATAACACACAGCAGGTGCATCCGGACGTTCGGAAATTTCATGCAGGACGGCCGGCTCGGAGGGCAACCGCGACCCACGAGTAGACTGCCCGTTTTTTGCACGACGGGCCGGCAGCAGCGATTCGATCTCGGCATCCTGCGCCGTCGCAGCGATGCGCGCTTCCTCCGCGGTCAACGCGCGAAAACGCACTTTATCGCCGGGCTTGAGCTGGCCCATTTTCCAGAGTTCGCCTTGAACGATGGTCGCGGGACACACGAACCCTCCGCAGCTTGGGCCGTCGGGCCCGAGGATGATCGGCATATCTCCGGTGAAATCGATCGCCCCGATCGCGTACGCATTATCGTGGATGTTCGACGGATGCAGTCCCGCTTCGCCACCATCACGGCGCGCCCACTGAGGTTTCGGGCCGATCAATCGCACACCCGTGCGCGCGGAGTTATAGTGCACCTCGTACGTCGAGCTAAAGAGAACGACAATGTCGTCCGGCGTGAAAAAATCCGGTGCCCCATGCGGACCGTAAAGCACGCCGACTTCCCAATCGCGAGTAAGTGCGGGCTGGATACTGACGGGGGCGCGCAACAAGGCGGCTTCGTCCGTCACGCCCGCCGCAGTGCTGCGATTAACCCGCAAAACGTCGCCGGCCCGCAACGCTCGACCGGCGTGACCACCGAAAAGCCCCAACGTGAATGTGGCCTTGCTGCCGAGATAATCGGGCACATCAAAACCGTGTCGGATCGCCAAGTAAGCGCGCAAGCCGGCGCCGTCGATCGCGCCGAGGCGGAGCGTCTGGCCGGGTTTAACCCGCAACGCCCGGTGATAGGCCACCGCCTTGCCGTCGAGCATGGCTGGCATGTGCGCACCCGTCAGCGCAATGATCGCGGACGTGTTGAAGCGAAGTGAAGGCCCCTGAACCGTAAGCTCGAGTCCGGCGGCGGTATCGGGATTGCCCACGAGCCGGTTCGCGAGTCGGAAGGATCGTCCGTCCATCGGCCCGGAAGGTGGCACGCCCACATCCCAATAACCGAGACGACCCGGATAATCCTGTACCGTCGTTTGCGTGCCGCCTTCCAGCACGTCCACCGTGGCCGCCGAATAAGGAAGCGTGCTGAGATATTTCGTGGTCACGCCCCCGGCGCGAAAACCAACGGACGCCACGATCTGGCGGAGATAATCGAGATTCGTCTCAAGCCCGTGTAATCTCGTATCGGCCAGCGCAACGTCGAGCCGTCGCAACGCTTCGGCCCGATCACGACCCTTGACGATGATCTTCGCCAGCAACGGATCATAAAAAGCGGAAACCTCCGTGCCACGCTCGATCCAGGTTTCGATGCGCGCGGAAGTCGCGAAATGCACATCCGTCAACGTACCGGCGGCGGGTTGGAAATTCTTGCCGGGATCTTCCGCGTACACGCGCACTTGAATCGAAGCGCCGGCGGCAGCGGGCGTCCATTGCGCCAGATCGAGTTCACCGGCTGCCGCGCGCAGCATCCACTCCACGAGATCGATGCCGGATACTTCCTCGGTCACTCCATGTTCGACCTGCAAACGCGTGTTAACCTCGAGGAAATAAAATTCCCCCGTGGCGTTGTCATAGACGAACTCGACGGTGCCCGCATTTTGATATCCCGCCGCCGCGCCGAGTCGGGCGGCGCATTCGAGCAGTTGCGTCCGTTGCGCCGGAGTGAGACCGGGTGCGGGCGTTTCCTCGATGACTTTCTGGTTGCGGCGCTGGACCGAACAGTCGCGTTCGCCCACCGAAACGACGTGTCCTTTGCCGTCGCCAAAAATCTGCACCTCGATGTGCCGGGCATGCTCTACGAATTTTTCGAGGAAGATGCCGCCTTCCTTGAAATTGTTTTTCGCGAGGCGGCCGACGGCGGCGAAAGCAGTTGAAAGTTCCGCCGGCTTTCGAATCAGCGACATCCCGATGCCGCCGCCACCCGCCGTGCTCTTGAGCATGACGGGATAACCGATGCGTGCGGCCTCGGTGCGGGCGTGTTCTTCATCACGCAGCAGCTCGGAACCCGGCAACAATGGTACTTTGTGCTGCTGCGCAATGGCGCGCGCGGCGTGTTTCAGACCAAACATCCGCATCTGGTCGCCCGTCGGACCGATGAACACCAACCCGGCGGCAGCGCAAGCGTCGGAGAAACCCGGATTTTCAGAGAGAAAACCGTAGCCTGGATGGATGGCCTGTGCGCCCACGGATTTGGCCGCGGCGATGATTTTTTCGCCGTCGAGATAACTCTGCGCGGCCGGTGCCGGACCAATGTGAACGGCTTCGTCCGCTTGTTGGACGTGCAGCGAGTGCTTGTCGGCGTCGGAATAAACCGCGACGGACTTCACTCCCATTTTCCGCAAGGTACGGATAACGCGACAGGCAATTGCTCCGCGATTAGCGATGAGGACTTTGGTGAACAAGGCGGAAAGTAGTTGGCAGTTAGGAGTTGGTAATTGGCAGCCGCGCAGAAATGAAAATTGTAGCATGACTCATATGGCAAAATTCGCACTTGAAGAACTCAGAGTTTACGGAATGGCTGAGAAATTGGCCGATCTTGTTTGGGATGTGGTTACCAATTGGGATCCGTTCGCCAAAACCACCGTCGGCCATCAGTTGGTGAGAGCGGCTGACAGCGTTGGAGCGAACATCGCGGAAGGCTATGGGCGCGCGTCTCCGGCGGATCATCAGCGTTTTGTTAGAATAGCGCGCGGATCGCTGTATGAGGCTCGGCACTTTTTGCGAAGGGCAGACAAACGCCGTTTGTTGACGAAAGAACAAAGAGCCCCATTGCAAAAAAACCTGACCGAATTGCTGCCGGCCCTTAACGCTTATCTTCGTTCGCTTGGAAGTCATCAATCGTAAAGGAATCCAAATACTAACTACAAACTGCCAACTGCTTCCGATCCCGTATTCCAAATCATTACCTCCACCGGAGTCGGATTGTAGGCGTTGCACGGGTTGTTAAGTTGCGGACAGTTCGACAAAACGCAGACCACGTCGCGTTCGGCGCGTAGCTCGACGTAGTAGCCGGGAGCGGAAACACCGTCGGCAAAGGTCAGCCGTCCATCGGGCGTCACCGGCACGTTCATGAAGAAATTAATATTACAGGTGATGTCGCGTTTACCGAGGTCGGGCCGCCAGGCGTGGACGCCGCAGATAAAACTGTCCCGGCAAGCATGCATATATTCTTTATCGAACGAATAACGCATGGTGTTGCTCTCGCGCGAACAGGCGCCGCCAAGGGTGTCGTGACGTCCGCATGTATCCGCAATGATGGTAAGCAATTCATCTCCCATCGTGGAAATCAAGCGCGTGCCGGTGCTCAGATAAAGCGCGGCTTGTCGCTGGATCGTATCGGACGCGCTGTAACGATTGGCCGAATCGTGCGCGTCGTAGAAAAGCGTGTCGGCCGCCTGATTGCCTTCGAGATCGACGATGCGCAGAATTTGGCCGCGCTTGATCTCATGCGTCCATGGATCACCCGCGGGAATGACGTGGCGGTAGATTGCATCCGAAAGCGAAAGCTTGCTCGTGGTCATGGGGTACGAAGAGCGACGTAATTTTCCGTGTTGAGAAACGCGCGTTCATTTTCCGGTCGGGACCGACGACAGGGATCATCGGCCGCCACCGGCTGCGCGCGGAAAACCTCCAGGCGCACGTCCCGCGGATGATACTGTGGATCAGGATCGAGCGGGTGCTGACATGTGTTGAGCACCACCAACGTATTCATTTCAAAACGAAGCTCGACGTGGTCGCCCGCCTTCGAGTTACCGGCCACAAAGGTCAACCGGCCCGCATCGTCCGATACAACCTTGCTGAACAGATTCAGGTTCGGCACGAGGTCGCGTTGCCCGAGACCCCATTTGGTCAGCTCAATGAGAAATGCGTCGCGAGCATTGCGTTGGAAATCGTTGCGAGCGGTCTGATAATTCACGCCACCGTATTTCGCCGCCACCGACTTCGCCCCCGACGCGCCGCACACCGTATCATGCCAGCCCACCGTATCGGCGGTGATCGAAGCGAGCACCCGGCCCATGTCAGAATGCAGGCAGTAAGGGTGGCGAAGATAAAAAATATGCTGGCCCTTGAGCGTATCGGGCAGGTTATACCGCTCACTGGGTACGTCCGCGTTATAAAGCAACAGTCCGACATTGGCTCCGGCTTCCAGCGCCGTCAGCCGCAGCGTTTTCCCCCGTGAAATCACACCGGACCACATTCCGGCGTGCGTCAGCGTCTGGGTGAAAACCGCCTCTGCGGGTGAGTTGTTGATGATGACGTCCATGGATCGGTGTTACGTTTTTGTATTTTCGTATTACGTCAAGATCAAGCGAGGTTCATGCCAATTCCAAGATTATCTGTTTACAAAAGCGGCGGCATCGCCGTGGCGGTGAGACTGAGTTTGGCGTGCTTCACCCCTTTGCAGGCCGCAAGGGTGTCGGCGAGCCGGCGCAATTCGCGGGCGGGCCCCTGCACGAGCAACACTTCGAGATAGTGATGATGCTCGAGGTGCACGTTCATCGACGTCACCACCATCAAGTAATTCTCGTGCTGGATGTCGGCGAGTTTTCGCTGCAAATTCCGTTTCCGGTAATCATAAACCAAGCTGATCGTCCCAGCCATGCTCTTGGTGCCGAACTCGCGCGCGTGCTCCGTCAATTGTTCACGCGCCATCTCCGCAATGGCATGGGAACGATTCGGAAGTTTCCGACGCACGACCATGCCGTCCAGCTCGTCGAGCAAATCCGCGGGTAGCGAAACACTGAAGCGGGCAAGACTGGGTGGGCGGCGTGGCATGGGAACAGGCACCTTGAAGGACACGGGCGATTCGGCCAATCGTAAAACAGCGGTGGTCACGGCGGTGCGATTTATTCCACGTCGTCGCCGGCTTGGGTGAGTCGAAAGATCGGCAGTTTTTCAATCGACGCGGGCGTTTGCGGTGGATGGATGAGTTCATCCAGCCGTCGACGAGTCGCAATAAATTCGGGCGAAGTATACTGGGCGGCGGAACGCGGACGTGGGACGGGCACCTCGATGATTTCCTGGACTTCGCCGGGATGGGCCTTGAGCACGATGATGCGGTCAGCGAGGAAGATCGCTTCGTCGAGATCGTGAGTGATGAACAGGATCGTTACGTCCACGTTGCGCCAAATTTCCAGCAGGTGTGCTTGCATTTGCGCGCGCGTCTGTGCGTCGAGGGCGCCAAAAGGTTCGTCCATGAGCAGCACCCGCGGACTGGGCGCGAGCGCTCGCGCGATCGCCACCCGCTGTTTCATCCCGCCGGAAAGTTGTGACGGATACGAATCTTTGAACCGGTCCAATCCGACGAGATCAATCCATTGCAACGCTTCACGCTCAGCTTGCGTCTTGTCCATTCCGCCCATTTCCAGACCAAACATCACATTGCGCCGGACCGTCAGCCACGGGAAAAGCGTGTAGCCTTGAAACACCATCCCGCGCTCCGGGCACGGGCCACTGGTTTCCTTGCCGTCCACCAGCATCCGACCGGACGTCGGTTCGTCCAGCCCCGCGATGATCCTAATTAACGTCGATTTTCCGCAGCCGGACGGACCGATCACGCAGACCAATTCCCGGCGGTGAATCTTCAGGGAAATGTCGCGGAGTGCCGTGACCGTTTTTCCATTGCCCGCAAATTGCCGGCCAAGGTGATCGACTTCGAGCACGACTGGACGTTCGTAAATCCGTCGGAACCGATCGGCCACCGCAGGCGCCTGCTGCCGGTAATCGGAAAGAGTGGAATCGATCCCGTTATTCATGGTGACTCAGCGGGCGGAGTTGGCTCGTCGGGAAAAAGCAGAACGTCCCGGCCCGCAAAGAGGCGGCCGAAAACGATCGCCCAACGACTGGGAGTGGGATTTTTCCAGGCGAAAATCTGACGCCCAATGAAGGCGAGAATCTGGTCCGTCGCCAATCCAATCACGCCGATGATGATAATCGCGGCGTAAACATTATCGAAGTTCCGGTACTTGGCCTGCTGGTTGATGAAAAAAGTGATTCCGCTGCTCACGCCGACCACTTCCGCAACGATCAGGTAGGTCCACGCCCAACCGAGCAGGATGCGCTGGTCGTTGTAGAGATCGACGATGCAACTCGGCACGATGACCCGCAGGAGCAATTGTCGCGGTCGCGCGCCGAGTGTTTGCGCGGCTTCGACCAACGCGGGATCATACCGACGCACCGTGTTGGCGATCACCAAGACCTGTTGAAAAAACGTCCCCACCACGATGATCGCCACCTTGGGCGCGTCGTAGATGCCGAGCACCGCCACGGCCAGTGCGCCGAAGGCCGGCGCGGGCATATAGCGGATGAAATCGATCACCGGTTCGCCCAACCTCGAGATCGGAGCATAAGCCCCGCACAAAATCCCGAGCGGCACGCCGGCGAGCGACGAAATCATGAAACCCCAGAAAATCGTTTTGATGCTGAGAGCCAGACTTTCGTGCAACCAAGGATCGCCGCGCAAAATCGGCTTCGTGCTAAATGCAGTATAAAACGCCTTGGCGACTTCGTGCGGCGCAGGCAGAAAAACCGGGTTCGCGCGTGTGCCGTCAGCGGGATGACCACCCGCCGCCACGGCTTTCGCGTTTTCCTCGGCGAACACCGAACGCTCGACAAGGAGGCCGGGCTTGAACCAGGAAACTTCCCCTGGCGACCCGATCCGCATCAGCGGATGCCAGACAAATGGCACGTAACTCACCAGCGACCACAGCGCCAACGGCAGCAGAAACGACAGCAGCGTAAACACCGTGCGCACCCGCGACGGCAGATCCTTGCCGATGACGAACCAGCGGGTGCGCTTCATTAAACGGGAAGAGCCAGAGGGAGCAGACGGAAGGGATTATTTTTTCTCCGCCGCGATCGCCTCGGTCGTCAGCGTGGGATCAATATACGAAGCCACCTCCTGCGAGACCTTATACACGGCGTTCTTGACGTTGAAATCATTTGCCACGGCAGAGGAACCCGTGAGCGATTTGAAATCTTTGCCCTTGCTCGCAATGACCGCAGCACCGGCTTTTAGAGAGAGGAAATGCGTTCCACCGATAAAGGAGGCGTAGTCGGCAGGCGTGGAGCCAGTGCGGGCCGCCATGATCTTCAGCGCGTCCGCCTTGGTCGCGGGATCGTTGATGTAGGCGAGGGTCTTGTCCCAGACGGACACTAGCTTCACCCACGCCTCGCGGTTTTGCGCCAGACTCTGCGGGGAGACCGTGATGGTGTCGTAGATCAAACCCGGTTCATCGGCGCTCGTGTAGATTGCCTTGGAACCAGCGACAGCGGAAAGCGCCTGGCCGGCGTTGGGCTGCCACGCGGCGATCGCATCAACCTGCCCGGAAGCGAGCACCTGCGGCGTCTGGCCAGTCGGGGTGTTGACGATTTGAATATCGGATTCGGAAAGACCGATTTTTTTCAAGGCATTCAAAAGCATGAGGTGCTCCACCAGTCCGACTTCGAGACCGATTTTTTTGCCTTTCAAATCTTGGAGCGACTTGATGCCCGGCTTGGCCACGATCATGTCATTCCCGTTACTGTAGTCGGTCAACATGATGATCGTGTTCTTAGCGCCGTTGGCACCCGTCACGAGGGCGTCGCCGTTGGTGACCATCACCGCGTCAACCTTGCCCGC
>JBEPTW010000171.1:0-8038 GCA_041691855.1 Verrucomicrobiota bacterium
GCAGGTAATCCCGCGCGTAACGCTCGAGATCCTTCGGACGCGAACGCAGCGACGGGACCGTGACGCTGATCACATTCAAGCGATAGAAAAGGTCCTCGCGGAAAGTGCCGGCCTTGACCGCGGCGGCGAGGTCACGATTCGTAGCGGCAATGACCCGCACGTCCGCCGTGCGGGTTTTCGTATCGCCGACGCGCTCATAAGTGCGCTCTTGCAACAATCGCAGCAATTTCGGTTGCAACTCAATGGGCAGCTCACCGATTTCGTCGAGAAAGAGCGTTCCGCCCCGGGCGGCGTCCACTTTGCCCCAAGTGTCCTTCATCGCGCCGGTAAATGCGCCTTTAACGTGACCGAAGAGTTCGCTCTCGAGCAGTTCGCGCGAAAGGCTCGGGCAACTGACCGTAACAAATGGACCTTTGGAAAGCTGGCTCAGCTGGTGAATGTGCCGCGCGAGCGCGCTCTTGCCCGTGCCGTTTTCCCCGAGAATGAGGATGGTCGCCTTGGCGGTGGCGGCGCGCTCGATGACCGAAAGCATCCCGGTCATTTCAGGCTCTTCCGAGGTGAAATTCATCGCGGGCAGGGTTTGCGCGACCTGTTCTTCGAGTTCGTCCACCCGTTGCAACAACCGCCGGGCCTTCTCCACGCGGGTCAGCAATTGGCGCAACTGCTCGGGAGTAAATGGTTTTTCCAAATAATCCTGGGCGCCCCGACGCATGGCCTCGACCGCAGTCTCGATACTGGCGTGCGCAGTGCAAATCACCACGGGTAGTTTCGGGGCGATCTTTTGCAGTTTTTCGAGATAATCGAGACCATCGGCCTCACTTTCCATCCGCAGGTCCAGCAGCACCAAATCATATCGCTCTTCTTGAAGTTTCAACAGTGCTACTCGACCGCTGTCCGCAGTATCTGCTTCATGTCCCTCGGCGCGAATCGCCTGCGACGAGGTGAGGCGAATGCTGCGTTGATCATCAACAATGAGAATGCGCATGAGTAAGTGGTAAACAGGGGGAAACAGATGGCGGCCGCCCCTGTTCGAGGCAACCATGCAGCCGTGTATATCGCAGACAAGGTTTGAAGAATACAGTTCTGCGATTTCACGCAAAGTAAGTTCCCGGAAGCTGCAAGCTGCGGTGAAAAATAGCGCGGGCCTTGCAAAATGCTAGCACGTGGACGGGAAGAAAAATCGGCCGTAATCGGTATCTCACTCCACACTAAATAATTAGATATTCGCGCGGAAAACGGCATAAGGCAGGCATCAAGGAAAGCGTCGGACGGGATCGGTTTCCGATTTTCGTTCGTAAGTTATTTTTCCCAACCAATTCATTTTCACCCAACCCATCATGACCTCCCATCGCTCCACCTATTCCACACCAACCGGCAATCTCTCCGACATGCTGTTGCGCGACGTCGCTTCGCTTATCCTGACGACTGAATTGATCAGCAGTTCACTGGTGGCGTTGCGTCCCGAATGCGCGTTTTCCAATGAGCTCACGCATACGCTGAATTCGATGATCAATTTGTGCGACGAGGGTGAAGCGCGCGTCCAACAGGCGTTGATGGAAAGTGGGATCGTATTGCCCAGCACCACGGACTCATCTCCCAGTACTTTAATCACCGACTTCTTCCACCGTCTTCCGACTGCGGCCGATCCGCGCGTATTTGGCGCCGAAGTCGTGGTTAATCTCCAACTTCTCGCGCAACACGTGGAACTGAAAACCCGCCTCGCTGCGGATGAGTCGTTGATCGTCGGCCTTGATGCATTGAATCAAGCCTTGGACGTGTGGTGCGAGGAGTGGCACACGTGCGGCAAGCAAATGGGGAGGCTTTCCTTTCGCAGTCGCCCCCAACCTTCCTCCCGAAGCCGCGAATCCAATCATTTCGCCTTCGCCCTCCCGCAGGGAATCTGAGCTGAACGTCACCGTTTCCACCCAGCTCAACCAACCTCAAATTTAAAGGAGTATTTATGTTACGCTGGATCCTTCTATTTCTCGTTGTGGCATTGATTGCCGGTGCTCTCGGCTTCACTGGAGTCGCCGGTACCGCGTCCGATATCGCGCGAACATTGTTCTACATCTTCTTGGTTTTGCTCGTCATCTCCATGCTCGTGGGAGCATTCCGCGGCCGGCCACCGGTCTAAATGCCATGTTCACGCCTTCCTTCAGCTTTCATTTTCACGCCATGAAAACCTATTTCACCTCCCTTTTGGGTATCATCGCCATGTCAGCTATCATCGGTACCGCCGCCAGTTGTTCCGACCACAAGGAGCCCGATCCCGCGATTAAATCCAAATCTGTCGACGTCACCCCGTCTCCCGAGGTAACACCCGAGCGGGTGTTGCCGCCGACCACGGTTGCGGCTTTGCCCGTCGATGCGGCTTCAATCGTCGCTACTCCGGCCGATCCGTTTTCCGCCGCCACCAATGCCCTCGATCACGCTACTCGCGATCACGCCACCTCTCTCACCACTGTTTCGGAAAAAGTGAGTCGCGCGATCGACGCCAGCCTCATCGCCTGGAAAGCGAAAGGCGGTGCCAGCACCAATATGGGCGAGAGCAAACTCGAACTCGCGCGCACCGACTTCACCCAGAAAGTCAACGCGCTCACGCTCGCCGATGAGGCAACTTGGAAAAGCGCCAAAATCAATGCGCTGTCTTCGCTGGAAAATCTCCACCGTGCCTACAGCGAGCTGATGACGGGGCGGGAGCAGGGCTGATTTTCGGCATCTCGTTTCCACTGATTTTATCCCAAGAGCCAGCCCGCGCACAAAAGACGGCAAGCGCCCTTACTTCCCGCCCCTGCTTTTCCCGCACCCAATCGACCCGCGCGCTTTCGCAGCAACGGGCCTCCGTAGCGTAAATCGTTTAAAGTCAGCGAGGCCGAGCCCGGGAGCTTCTTCAAGTCGCACTTGCGATCACCTAAATCCGAAGCCTCGGCCCCTTCAGCATAATTTGGCCAACGCCTGTTATGACAAAGGAGTTTAGAATTATTCTAAATCCTAGTTGCAATCCGGTCGCATTCCAATTCGTTCTGCGCTGAACGTCTCATGAATTCTCCCGCTCAAAATTGCGCCGCCCTCGCCACGAAGCTCACCGCGACTGGCCACCGCTCCACCCCGCAGCGCGAGGTAGTTTTCAAGGTCATCATGGAGAAACGCGATCATCCCACCGCCGACGAGATTTTCGCCCGGGTGAAGTCGCAGATGCCAACCATTTCGCTCGCGACGGTTTACAACTGCCTCGAAACCCTCGTGCAATGCGGCCTCGTCCGCCAAGTGAATTTGGAGCGGGCCCCGACTCGCTACTGCTCGAATTTGCACGACCACGCCCATTTTCACGACGACGCCACGGGTCGGGTCCACGACATCGAATTGCCCGCGGACGTGTTGAAGCAATTGCGCGATCTGCTCCCTGCCGGATTCGACGCCAACACGGTTGAACTCGCTTTTCGCGGCCGGGCCGCCACCGGCAACTGATCCCGACATTTCGCGAAAACCAAAGTATTTACTTACATGAGCAAACTGGAAATCAACGACCTCCACATTAGCATCGGCGACAAGCCCATCGTCAAGGGCCTGAACCTGACGATCAAACAGGGCGAAGTGCACGCCATCATGGGCCCGAACGGCACCGGCAAAAGCACGCTCGCCAAAGCCATCGCCGGCCATCCCGACTACACGATCACCGGAGGCGATGTTCTGCTCGATGGAAAATCAGTCCTGGCGATGCAACCCGATGAACGCGCCCGCGCCGGCCTTTTTCTCGCCTTCCAATATCCCAGCGAAATCCCCGGCGTCTCCATTGCCAATTTCCTCCGCGCCGCGGTGCAAGCCCGCATGGCCGAGGGCGAAGAACTCGACGCCAGCGGTTATTACAAGCGGCTCTACGCCAAGATGGACCTGCTCAAGATCGACCGGAAATTCACGTCGCGCTCCGTCAACGAGGGTTTCTCCGGCGGCGAAAAGAAACGCTGTGAAATTCTCCAGATGGCGATGCTCGAGCCCAAGATCGCGCTCATGGACGAAACCGACTCGGGTCTCGACATCGACGCTCTCCGCATCGTCGCCGATGGCGTCAACGCCCAACGCAACAGCGCGTCGTTGCCCGGCATCATGTTGATCACGCACTACCAGCGCTTGCTCGACTACATCGTTCCCGATTTCGTCCACGTCATGTACGACGGTCGCATCGTCAAGAGCGGCGACAAATCACTCGCCCTCGAACTCGAAGCCAAGGGTTACGACTGGGTGAAGCAGGAATTCGCCGCCGCCAACGCCTAAGCCCACCGATCTTTCCGCCATGAAACCACCCACCGAAATCGAAACCGCGCCTCCGGCCACGGAAAATCCCGTTGTCGGCATCGATCAAACCGCCGGCAATTTCAGCTATAAAGTCGACTACGCCTTCGACGCCGGCACCGGCTTGAGCGAGGACACCGTGCGTTACATCAGTTCGGTTAAAAAAGAGGCACCATGGATTCTGGATTTCCGCCTCAAGGCGCTGAAGACTTTTCTGGATAAACCCATGCCGACGCATTGGGCGACAAAGGATCTCGAAGCCATCAATTTCGACAAAATCCGGTATTACCTTTCTCAAGGCCAGAAACCCAAGCGCACGTGGGATGAAGTGCCGGACGACATCAAGAAAACCTTCGAGCGCCTCGGCATTCCGGAGCAGGAGCGCAAATTCCTCGCGGGCGTCGAAGCGCAGTTCGACTCCGAAGCCGCGTATTCAAACATCAAGGACATCGTCGCGAAACAGGGCGTCATTTTCGTCAACTCGACAGAAGGTCTCCGCGAGCATCCGGAGATTTTCAGGAAATTTTTCGGCAAGGTCATTCCGACCGGCGACAATAAATTCTCCGCGCTCAATAGTGCGGTATTCTCCGGCGGTTCCTTTATCTACGTCCCACCGGGCGTAAAAGTTGCCCAACCACTCCAAGCCTACTTCCGCATCAACGCCGAAAACTTCGGCCAGTTCGAACGCACGCTCATCATCGCCGACGAAGGCGCAGAGGTCGTCTACATGGAAGGTTGCACGGCACCGAAGTTCTCCACGTCGACGCTGCACAGCGCCGTCGTCGAGCTGGTCGCGCTCAAGGGCGCAAAGATCCAGTACATCACCGTCCAGAACTGGGCGAACAATGTTTTCAACCTCGTCACCAAGCGCGGCGTCGCTCACGAGGACGCCGAGATCAAGTGGATCGACTGCAACATCGGCAGCCGACTCACCATGAAATATCCGGGCGTCGTTCTGAAAGGCAAACGCGCCCGCGGCGAAGTGCTTTCCATCGCTCTCGCCAACGACGGTCAACATCAAGACACCGGCGCAAAGATGATCCACGCGGCCGATGACACGACTTCCAACATCATCGCGAAATCGATCTCCGTTGGACAAGGCCGCTCCACCTATCGCGGCGTCGTCCATATCCCGAAGCACTTGAAGGGTTGCAAGAACAACACCGAGTGCGACGCGCTGTTGATCAACAGCAACAGCCGCACCGACACATATCCGGCGATTTCCGTCCGGGGTGATAAAAACGCCACGCAACACGAAGCCAGCGTTTCAAAGGTCAGCGAAGACATGATCTTCTACATGCAGCAGCGCGGCCTCACCGAAGCGCAGGCGATGAGTCTCGCCGTAAATGGTTTCATCAACGACCTCGCGCGCCAGTTCCCGATGGAATACTCCGTTGAACTGAAGCGCCTCATCGATCTGGAAATGGAAGGCAGCGTCGGCTAGCTCCGCCATTTTCGATTCTGGATTCCCGATTTTCGATTTCATCGAGGCTCGGAGACCGAATCGAAAATCAATAATCCAAAATCGAAAATTCCATGACTTCCGCACTCACTTCCACCAGTCCCTCCCTGACCGGCTCCTTCGGCCCGGAGGTCTTCGCCGCCCATCTCGAACGCGTCAAGCACCTGCCCGCCTGGTGGCTCGATCGCAAACGGGCTGCCTACGAGCGCTTCGCGTCACTGCCGATGCCGAAGCGCACCAACGAAGGCTGGCGCTTCTCGAATCTTTCCGGCCTGACGCTCGATGGATTCAAGTTTGAGCGCACCGTCGCCACCGTGCTGTCCGCACCACCTCTTTCCAATATCACCGCGGCCTCGCTCACCTTCGTCAACAACACCCTCGCCGTCCGTACCGCCACTGCGGGAGATCTTTTATCGCAGCACGGAATTGTTTTCGACAATCTGCAAAGCGCGCTGCTGGAACACGGCGACCTCATCAAGTCCCACCTGCTCGCCCAGCCCTCGAAACTTGGTTCGGACAAATTCGCCGCGCTGCACGAAGCTTTTCTCGAGGACGGCGCTTTTGTTTACGTGCCGAAGGGCATCGAGGCCAGTCTGCCGGTCAGCGTGTTTCACCACGCCTCGGGACCGGGCTCGGCGGTTTTCCCGCACACGCTCGTCATCGCCGACGATCAAGCAAAGATCACCGTGGCCGATTTTTTCCGTTCCAAAAAAGCGGGCGATGCTCATTTCGCCTGCGGTGGAAACGATCTTTATGCCGGCCACGGCGCGCAGGTCACTTATGTGGCCATGCAGGATTGGAGCCGCGAATCGCTCTCGTTCCAATTCAACGCCACGGTCGCCAAGCGTGATGCAAAAGTGTTGTCGTTGAACCTTCACGCCGGCGCTCGTCAGGCGAGGCACGAGTCGTTCTCCCAACTGCAAGCGCCCGGCGCGCACTCCGAGATGCTCGCGCTCACGGTCGCGCAAGGCACCCAGGAATTCGACCAGCGCACACTGCAAATTCACCAGGCACCGAACACGTCGTCGAACCTGCTCTATAAAAACGCGCTGCTCGATCAGGCTAAGACCATTTTCTCCGGCTTGATCGTCGTCGATCCCGATGCGCAAAAAACCGACGCCTACCAAAGCAATCGGAACCTGATGCTCTCCGACGAAGCCGAGGCGAATTCATTGCCCGGCTTGGAAATCCAGGCCAACGACGTGCGATGCACGCACGGCGCCACCAGCGCCCGCATCGACGCCGAGCAGGAATTCTATCTGGAAGCGCGTGGCATCAGGCCGGTCCAAGCCCAGGAATTGCTCGTCTTCGGTTTCTTCGAGGAAGTTCTCGGCAAGATCGAAAACGAACAGCTGCACGACCAACTCACCGCCATCATCCGCGATAAATTCAAGCACTAGAGAATCGAACTCCCGCGATCTGGCTCTTCTCCGGTGACGCGTCTCCTACTCACTTCCCGCTACTCACAACTCGCTACTTCCCCATGAGCACCGACAAACGCGACCGAATCCTTTCCCGCGAAATCATCGCCACGCAGATTCCCAGTGGTGACAAACAAACGCTCTTCAAGGGCGACTCGGTCTTCATTCATCAAGTACTCGGTGGAAGTTATACGGTTCAAACCTCGACCGGCCTGTTTCGCATTGAAGGCAAGGACGCGGATGCCATCGGCGAAACCGTCGCTGAACAAACCGTCACCACGGCCACGCTGGCCGACGGAGCGCCCGACCCGGATGCGGTGTGGGCGCAATTGCGCAAAGTTTTCGATCCCGAAATCCCGGTCAATATCGTCGATCTCGGTCTCGTCTATTCGATGGACGTCAACAAACAGGACGACGGCGCTTTCAAGGTCGACGTTGCGATGACGCTGACTGCACCCGGCTGCGGAATGGGACCCGCCATTGCCGAGGACGCCAAGGGTAAGATTCTCCTCGTGCCCGGCGTAGGCAACGCGGACGTCCGCATCACTTGGGAACCAGCTTGGAATCAATCGATGATTTCCGAAGAAGGGAAAATGAAGTTGGGGTTGATTTGATTTCCGCCAACGCAGTTTAGTCGCGCTACCACTGCCGACTCCACGGGCGATCGCGCGAACACGCCGAGCCCCGGCTCGACTGTTTTCGATAAGCAGCCGGACGCACGAGCGGCAGCGACCCCGCTGCCGTCGGCTTCCCAACCCGCAGGCGAGGTCGCCCACGCCCCAGATAACCCGCACCAAAATCGGGAAGCCTCAGACATCCTGATCCCGAGGAATGAGGGTGAGCTCAACTTCACCGCGAATCGGAA
>JBEPTW010000172.1:0-8036 GCA_041691855.1 Verrucomicrobiota bacterium
GCTGCCAGAGCGCGTTTCGAGGAAAACTCCCGAAAAACCCGCCGCGCCAAAAAAAGTGTGATGGATGCGGGCTAATTTGGTTGAAAAAAGCTCTCTTGAAGTGGAGCTATCATAGTCGGAAAATCGAAATGCGAAGATCGTGTAAATTAAAACAATCACAGAGGAATCGTGCATATCGAGAAGCTAGCACTGCAACAGAGTTCGTAGTGTGTCTTCTCCGACCATCAAGATTGGTGTCACGTCCGCCGAACCACTCTATCATTTGAACGCTTCAGCGACCCCCGCGTCCCGGCCGGTTGTACGTCTTGCCGAAATGAAGGATGTCCCCGCCATAGTGGACATTCATCTTCTCTCCTTCCCAGGGTTTTTTCTGTCGTCCTTGGGCCCGGTTTTTCTCCGTCATCTTTACCGAGGTATTGTTCGAGACGAGGCGGGCTTTGTATTTGTGGTCACCTTGGAGGACAGGATCCGGGGATTCGTGGCCGGGACAACATCACCGGCGGGATTCTACAAGCGACTACTCCATCGGGCATGGCCACAATTTGTCATGGCATCAATTCCGCCGCTACTGCGGAAACCCAGGATCATTCCCAAACTGCTTCGATCCTTGAAAAAGCCCAGAGAGGAAGAAAGGACAGAAGCGAGCGCCTTGCTGATGTCTCTGGCTGTTGATCCCCAATTTCAGAGGACCGGCACCGGGCGTATCTTATTAGCGCATTTCTGCGAACGTTGCAGAGCGGCAGCCGTGAATCACGTCCGCCTGACGACCGACGGCAATCACAACGATGGCGTCAACACCTTCTACGCTCGTCAAGGATTTCAGCTCTTAAAAACGTTTACGACACCCGAGGGCCGGATCATGAACGAATACACTCGAGAACTTACTGCTTTCCCCGAACCATCAGGATCATCGTCAACAACATGAGTGTACTGGCTAAATACAACGTCCCCTTTCATCGCGCAGAAATCGGCGAGGAAGAAGTAAATGAGGTCGTTTCAACACTTCGGTCGGGCTGGCTAACAACCGGTCCGCGTACCAAGCAATTTGAAAACGAATTTGCAGCATACGTCGGGGCCAAACACGCAGTAGCATTGAACAGTGCGACTGCGGCTTTACACTTGGCGCTGGAGGCCATTGGCCTGCGCGCTGGTGAATGCGTCCTTGTTCCTACCATGACATTTGCAGCCACAGCCGAAGTGGTGCGGTATTTTGACGCCACGCCTCTGCTCGTTGACTGTAATGAAGAAGATCTCAATCTGGATTGTCATCACGCCGAAAAGGTGGCTGACCAAGCCGTCGCCCGGGGCGAGAAGCTGCGAGCGATTATTCCGGTGCACTACGGTGGTAAAGTTGCCGACATGGCCGGCGTTTTGTCACTGGCGCGGCAGTTCAACCTGGCGGTAGTTGAAGATGCGGCCCATTGTTGCCCTGCCTTCTACCGTGATGCCGCAAATCAACCGTGGCGTCCTGTCGGCGCTGAAAGCACAATCAGTTGTTATTCATTTTACGCCAACAAGTGCATCACAACGGGCGAAGGCGGGATGGCTTGCACCAACGATGACAAACTAGCCGATCGGATGCGAATCATGAGCCTTCACGGCATTTCAAAGGATGCGTGGAAACGGTTCACCTCGGAAGGTTCCTGGTACTACGAAATCGTGGCTCCCGGGTATAAGTATAACCTGACCGACATAGCTTCAGCGCTAGGCTTATGCCAGTTGCGGAAAGCCGATGTATTTCGCCAACAACGGGAGAGGGTCGCATCTCTTTATTCTGATCAACTAAGCGCCGTGCCGGAGCTCCAACTCCAAACGCTGGACCCGAATCGCATCCACTCTCATCATCTTTTTGTGATCCGTCTCAGACTCGAGGCACTAAGGGTTAACCATGGTCCAATCCTGGAGGAACTGAAACAAGCGGGTATTGGTTGCAGCGTACACTGGATGCCCTTGCACATGCACCCCTACTACGCGGCCACCTATGGATACAAACCGAACGACTTGCCTGCAGCTGCCCGTTTATTTCCACGCCTCATAAGCCTGCCCATCTACCCGTCAATGACCGAGGATATGGTAGGCTACGTTTGTTCTACACTGCGCGGATTGCTCGCCAAACATCGTGCGTAGCCAATGGCAAAACGCGGATTTGACCTCCTATTGGCCATCTTGGGGCTGATTTTATTTTCACCGCTATTTCTGATGGCGTGGGTGATGATAAAATCCGATGATAGGGGACCCGCACTATTTCGGCAACACCGAGTTGGAAAAGATGGAGTAGCCTTCGTAATATTCAAATTCCGATCCATGCGTAGCGAATCGATGTCAGCAGGCCGAGAAATTACTGCGGCGGGCGACTCGCGGATCACAAAAGCGGGCCGGTGGCTGAGGAGCAGCAAGGTTGATGAATTGCCACAACTCTGGAACGTCATTCGGGGGGAAATGAGTTTGGTTGGCCCCCGACCTGAAGTTCCGCGCTATGTTGCATCCTACAGCGAAGCTCAGCGCGCAGTTTTGCGTTTGCGGCCCGGTATCACCGACGAAGCATCCATCGAATTCTGCGAAGAAGAAAAACTGCTAACTGCGGCTGCCAATCCCGAGCAATTCTACCTTGATTATTGTATGCCAAGAAAGATCGCAATAAATCTAGCCTATGCCGAGCGCGCGAATGTGGTTCGCGATGTCGGCGTAATTTTGCGTACCATCGCCGCAGTCTGGGTCATGCGCTCGCCAAGATGACTGCTACGGCTAGAACATTCCGCTGGTTGGGTAGAATGCCTCTCATTCCGCGCCGCCTAGTATTGCTAGTACTCTACGGTGTCAGTATCGCGTTGAGCTGGAGGCTTAGCTATTTGTTGCGGTTTGATTTTCGCCTGATTCCTGAAGTCGCAGCGCAGTACATGCGCCTTTTGCCTTGGATTATCGTTATCAAACTTTTGCTACTGCTGATCTTCCGGCAATTTGCCAGCTTGCTCAGTTATTTCAGCCTGCCCGACGCGCAAAGGATATTCGCATCAATGTTTCTATCTGCTTTGGGCGCCTACGGACTCCACAAAATGGGGAACGATCTGTATTCCCCACCGCGTGCGGTGGTCCTCACCGACTTCATAATTTCCTTTACCGTCCTTTCCGGTTTGCGCCTGGCACTGCGTATGGCGCGCGAACGTTATGAACGCAGTTCCGGAAAGAGACAGAAAGCCATTCGGCGGGTTGGAGTTATTGGCGCAGGGGATGTCGGCGCGAGCTTGGTCAAAGACTTTCTCGCGCGTCCCCGTCTCGGCATGCGAGCTATTGCCTTTAGCGACGATAACCGAAGCAAATGGCACACCAGCCTTCACGGAGTCGAAGTGATTGGTTCGCCCGAATTTTTAATACAAAGAGCCTCGAATCTTGAGATCGACGAAGTTGTCATCGCCATGCCGAGTGCCCCATCGAAACGGATTCGAGAATTGGTTGCACTCCTCACCTCCAAACGAATGAAATTCGAAAGAGTTCCGTCCATGGAACAGCTGGTAAATGGAAACGTACGGGTATCGCAACTCCGGCCGGTGGAAATTCAAGACCTACTTGGGCGCCAGGCGATTGATCTTCAAACGGATCGGATTCGAGATTTGGTTCGTGACCGGGTGATTTTGGTGACTGGCGCAGGCGGGAGTATTGGAAGTGAGCTTTGCCGGCAGATTGCGGCCAATGGTCCGAGACAATTGCTCTTAGTCGAACGGAGCGAATTCCTTCTTTTTCAAATCGAACAGGAGTTACGCCAACTGGGTTTCGGATCGGAGATCGTTCCGTTGGTGGCAGACATCATGGACGCGTCCCGAATGGCTGGCATTTTCCATCGCTTCTCTCCCAAGGTCATTTTTCATGCCGCTGCTCACAAGCATGTGCCGATGATGGAAATTCAGCCGGCCGAGGCTTTCCGCAATAATTCCATCGGGACGCGGCAACTCGCCGAATTGGCGGCCGCTCACAGTGTCGATCGCTTCGTTCTGATTTCCACGGACAAGGCCATCAATCCAACCAACGTGATGGGAGCGACCAAGCGCATGGCTGAACTGTTTATTCAATCCCTTCAGCGCCACGGCCAAAGTAAAACCAAGTTCATGGCGGTGCGTTTTGGGAATGTATTGGGTTCTTCAGGTAGTGTGATTCCGACCTTCAATAAACAGATAGCCGCGGGTGGTCCTGTCACGGTCACTCATCCTGATGTCACTCGTTATTTCATGACCGTAAACGAAGCGGTTGGATTGGTTCTGCAAAGTGCGACCTTGGGTGAAGGCGGCGAAATATTTGTCCTCGATATGGGACAACCGATGAAAATCGCGGATCTCGCCCGGCAATTGATCGAGCTGAGCGGTCTCGAACCGGATGTGGACATTGAGATCCAGTATACCGGCCTCAGACCCGGGGAAAAATTATTTGAAGAGCTCAATCACAACACAGAAAACCACCTGCCGACCGAGCATCCGCGCATCATGAGATTTGCCAGTGAGCCACGCGAATTGGAGCAACTTCGTACCGAGCTCTCCGCGCTGCATGCCTACTCTACCACGGTCGAGTCGGGCGCGGTAAAACTGGCGATCCAAAAACTGGTGCCGGAATACCAGCCGTATCTTGGCGTCTCCTGATTTGATACCTTTACCCCGACCCAGAGGATTTACACCAAGGCCGCAAAGGTCACAAAGACGCGGAGCAGCGACGGACGCCGGGGCTAGGAATTACTAACTGGCCCGAAGTCCTTCCGTATTCTTCGAGTGATTGAATCCATTTTTCTCCGGCTGTGCAATCGGAGCAATCCATAGCGAAACTGAATCTAATACCAATCCTCTCAAGCTTCTGCACTTTACACCAAGTTCGCCAAGACCTCGAAGTGCGATCCTACGAGGGAAGAGTGCTCTGCGTGCTTTGCGACCTTCGTGTAAAAGTATTGGGCGTTGGGTATAAATTTCGAGGCTCGATCTCGTCACAAAGCTCACCTGCCTTGTTTTCGTGCAGTTTCGAGGGCAAGTCTCTGCATAGATCCGTGCCCCTCGGATGCGGACCGCCCAGCAAGGTTTCAGCAAGGATCCAGCAAGGGAGACCGAAGGAAGAACGAAGGGAGACCGAAGGGAGCGCCCTGCGCCATTGTGTATCAACAAGATGCAGTACTTCAATTTTCCAATGGGCTCGCTGGCAGAGGATTTACACCAAGGAAGCAAAGCTCACAAAGGATCAGCCATCCTGATACCCAGGAATCCGGGTGAGCTCAACTCCTCCAGCCACTCGACAGGCTCAGGCCGTCCTGAGCGAAGTCGAACGGACGCGAACTCCGCGTTAAAATGTCTGATGTAGGGTCAGGAATATTTTTCGCAGGGCTCAACAAACTGGACTGAAGATGTTTCGCGAAGGAGCCGAAGGGGGCGAAGGAATTCGAATTCACGGGCCTTCGTAAACTTCCCATCCTTCGCGAGACAATTTCTGTTTCAAGCTCAGCTCGTTTCCCCTCTCTCAAACCTTGCACGGGCGGGGATCGGAGGTCTGATCCTCATGCAACATCTATTCCCCTCCGAGGTGAGTGCAGCTGAGAGCTGAACCGGTTGGCAATTCATGCTCATCCGTGAAATCCGTGGTTTCATCCAAAAGAGTTCAGATTCTGCCGTGAATATTTTCGGGTATCCGCTTGCCTGCCTTCCCGCTACGCTTTAGCGATGGCCATCTTTTATCCGATTGCGTAAATCATTATCTGAAATGGAAACCACCCCTGACTATACTGACGACTCCATCGATTTTTCCGATCTTTTCCGACGCTTGCGTCGAGGTGTGGCGCTGATCCTTGGCCTCGCGTTTACGGGTTTAGCGCTGGGTATCATTGCCAGCTTGGTCGTGACGACCAAACAACCGGCAGTCTCCACTCTTCGTGTCACCTTTGGCTTTCCGGGCTTTGAGCGCGGCATGTATCCCAACGACACCAAGTTTCAGCCCGACGATATTCGGGCTCCCGATGTCATCAATGAAGCGATCAATCGCCTTGGCATTAAAAGCAGGGAAGCTGATTTCGCCAGCCGCATCCGCGGTTCCATCGGCATCAGCGGCATTGTCTCACCCAATATCATCAAGGAGCGGGATCGCCTGCGGGCGGCCGGCCAGACCTTGCCAGCCTACATTCCCGATGAATACGAAATTTCAATTTCTCTCCCCCGCGACTTCCCACTGGATATCCGGCAGCGTGAATTATTGTTGGCGGAAATCGTCCATTCCTATCAGGAAAAATTCCGCCGCACCTACGTCGAACTCCCCCCCCAATTCGGCAATGCCTTCGCTTCGCTCAAGGACGCGGACTATGTAGAATATGAGCTCATTCTCACCAAGGAATCGCAAGCACTCACCGCGTTTCTCCAACAGCAAATTCTTCTGGCCAAGCAATTCCGCTCTCCGACCAATAACCTGTCTTTCCAAGACCTTCTGAAGGAGTCTGAACTCTTCTCTCAAATTCGGCTCAATGATGTACTTGCACCGATCTACATCAGCGGTCTATCGAAGGATCGGGATTTCGCTTTGGTCAAAATGGACTACTACCTGCGCACTTTGCAGGATCAAGAACAGCGTCTCACGCAGGAAGAATCGGTCGTAGCTAATCTCCTTACGAGAACGCAGGAACGCTCCCAAAACTACGTATTGGCAACAAAGGTACAGTCTCCGCAGGACAACCAACCTCTGCTCGATAAGGGCTTTATCGATACCTTACTCGCCAACGACGCTTACAATTTCCTGGTCCGGAAGGCCCTCGATGCGGGGTTGGCGGTGAAAGCTGTCCAATCTGACATCGAGCAACTTCAAGATCGCCGCAAACGCATGGAGAGTTTTGCAAAAGGTGCCGTGAGCGACCAGACGGCTGCCATCGCGAGCACCCAGAAGGCATTGGTGACATTAGAAGCGGCCTATCAAGAGTTACTCGGCAAAGTGCGCGTCACCATGCAGGACTATTCACGTCAGGAATACGCGGATGCCGTCAGGATTTCCATGCAGGCGAAGACCGGCTCACTCATTTCCATCCTTCTCATCGGCGGAATCATCGGGTGCTTTACGGGTTTCGCCTTTGCCCTCGGCTTGAGTTTGCTTAAGGCTCCGACTGATCGGGTAAGTGCGTGAAATCACCGAACGCAAAGCGGCGCGTGAAACGGGATGTTCAGAATGTGTCGGTTGTAGCCGGGGGCGCTGACCCCGGTCTGAGAGTATATCACAGAGGCATCGGGGTCAGCGCCCCCGGCTACAGTTCTAATTAAATTGCTGCAGTCCAGCGCCGCTAGCCAGTCACCCAGACAATCGATCGTTTCAGTATCCCAAATCTTCATTCTGTGTGTTCTGCGTATTCTGCGGTTAAACCTGAGGTCGGGCTTCCAGCTGACGCACAGTTGACCCCAATATTTCGATGAACGCACCGGCTACAAATTCTCTGGCCGACAGCTGGCTTCAGCCTTCTTGGAAAAAGCTGGGGGTTGCTGCAATCGTCGCGATCCTCGGGTTTTTATTGCCCCAAGAAATTCCGCTCGTTTGGTACCCCTTAAATAATCCGGGGAACGACATCAACTACCTCGAAATTTCGTGCGCCTCGAACGTCAATGGGGAGGTCATTATTTACTATGACACCGGCAATGGCTCCAACGACCTCGATTCTATTCGCTGGCCCATTTCGCCGACTACGCAGACCTTCACTTACACCTTCCCATTACCGGATGCGCCGATCACCCAGCTGAGTCTGGCCTCAGTCAAGAATGGCGGAGCGCTCACGATCCGACAGATGAGGATTATCGATCGCAACGGGGTGGAAATGCGCCGTTTCACCCGTGAAATGTTTACGGTGATCGGAAATATTGCCGCGATTACTCCGCTCAAGGATGGATGGAAACTTGTTGCCGCGCCCAATGACCAAACCCCAGGAGTTGGGATTCACTTAGGGGCCCCGATCCTCGCCAAGGGCATCAACCATCGAAATTTCCTGCGGTGCCTCTATTCAACCAGCTATTTGTCGCTGATGCTGTGGATTCTCCTGCTCGCCGTGC
>JBEPTW010000173.1:0-7992 GCA_041691855.1 Verrucomicrobiota bacterium
GCTCAGTTGGCAGAGCACGTTCTTGGTAAGGACGAGGTCGCCGGTTCGAATCCGGTTCTGGGCTCCAGGCCAACGTCGGTGATCTCCGACGTTAATAAAGATCAACAACTTAAACTACAACAACCTACTCCAGCTCCACATGGCTAAAGGAACATTCGAACGCAAGAAGCCGCACGTTAACGTCGGCACAATCGGCCACGTCGACCACGGCAAGACCACCCTGACCACCTCGATTCTATCGGTGCAGGCCCGCAAGGGTCTCGCTGAGGTCAAGACCTACGCGGACATCGCGAAGGGTGGTACCGTACGTGACGCCTCCAAGATCGTGACGATCTCAGTAGCCCACGTGGAGTATGAGTCTGACAAGCGCCACTATGCGCACGTTGACTGCCCCGGACACGCCGATTTCGTTAAGAACATGATCACCGGCGCCGCGCAGATGGACGGGGGTATTCTCGTGGTTTCCGCCGCTGACGGCCCGATGCCACAGACCCGCGAGCACATTCTCCTCGCCCGTCAGGTCGGCGTTCCAAATCTGGTCGTTTTCCTGAACAAGGTTGACCTCATTGAAGATGCTGAACTCCTCGAGCTCGTTGAAGAGGAAATTCGCGATCTTCTGACCAAGTACCAATTTGACGGTAAGACCGCCAAGATCATCCGTGGCTCCGCTACGGCCGCCTTGGAAGGGAAGCCTGAAGGTTTGGCTGCCATTCAATCGTTGATGGAAGCCCTCGATTCTGACATCGCCGAGCCACTGCGCGAACTCGACAAACCGTTCCTGATGTCCGTTGAAGACGTTTTCTCGATCACTGGCCGCGGTACCGTCGCTACCGGTCGTATTGAGCGTGGTATCTGCAAGCTCAACGACACCGTTGAGATTGTTGGTCTCAAGGACACGACCACCACGGTCGTCACCGGTATCGAAATGTTCCGCAAGCTGCTCGACCAAGGTCAAGCGGGCGACAACGTCGGTATTCTCCTTCGCGGTATTGAAAAAGAAGGCATCGAGCGCGGTCAGGTTATCGCTGCTCCGAAGTCCATCAAACCCCACAAAAAGGCCAAGGCCGAGATCTACGTTCTTTCGAAAGACGAGGGCGGTCGTCATACGCCATTCTTCAATGGCTACCGTCCTCAGTTCTACTTCCGGACGACGGATGTGACGGGCATCGTTAATCTGCCAACCGGCGTTGAGATGATCATGCCAGGCGATAACATTGCCGTGGAAATCGACCTCATCGTTCCGATCGCCATGGAGAAGACTCAGAAGTTTGCTATCCGTGAAGGTGGCCGCACCATCGGTGCCGGTCGCGTCACTGATATCATCGAATAAGCGTCTTTAACTACTTCAGCCTGACGCTGCCGGGGCTCCTTTGGGAGTCCCGGCTGTGTCGTCTAAAAGAAAATAGTATCAATAACAACAGGGGTGTAGCTCAACTGGTAGAGTAGCGGTCTCCAAAACCGTTGGTTGGGGGTTCGAGTCCCTCCGCCCCTGCCACTTTCGCCCAAATCATTACATGGCCAATCCCTTCCGCACCTCCCGTATCTTCTTCGGTGAGCTTGTCACTGAGCTGAAAAAAGCCAGCTGGCCGTCACGCGCCGAGCTGAAGGATTCGACGATTGTCGTCATCGTCGCTTGTGTACTGCTTGGGCTCTTTACCAGCATCAGTGATTTCGCAATCTACCAAGTGGTGGATTTGTTCACCACTTGGGTCAGTTAACCTACTTCTATCGATGACCGCCCAAACTTCCACGCCAACCGGCGCCCAATGGTTCGCCCTTCACACACTCTCCGGTCAGGAGAACAAGGTGAAGAGCTACATTGAGAAGTTCAAAAAAGCTGAGGAGCTCGACGACTTCATCTTTGAGGTCTTGTTGCCTACAGAAATCGTCTCCGAGGTGAAGGGCGGCAAAAAATCCACTAAAGTTCGCAAACTGTATCCGGGCTACGTGTTCATTAACATGTGTCTGTACGATGCGGAAAAGAAAGTGGTCATTAAGCCGTTCTACTTTGTTAAAGACGCTGCGGGTGTAATCGGTTTCGTGGGTGGCGATCATCCCGCTGCTTTGCGTCAAACTGAAATCGACGAGATCAAAACCCGTCTGCAGGCCGCGACTGGCAAGGAGATTCCAAAGGTCACCTTCGACGTGGGTGAAGAGGTTAAGATCACCGACGGCCCGTTTCTGAATCTCAATGGCCGCATCGACGAGGTCGATCCGGCCCGCGGCAAACTTAAGATTTCCGTTTCCATTTTCGGTCGGTTTACGCCCGTCGAACTCGAATACTGGCAGGTACAGCGCGCCTCTGAAAGCTGATCCAGCCGCCAACCACCAACCAGTCATCTTCACTCACCATGGCCAAAAAGATTCAAGGCTTCGTTCGTCTCCAACTCCCTGCCGGTGCTGCCAATCCAGCTCCTCCGGTCGGTCCAGCACTTGGCGCCCAAGGCGTCAATATCATGGGCTTCTGCAAGGAGTTTAATGCGAAGACCAAAGACCAGAACGGCATGATCATTCCAGTGGTCATCACGGTTTACTCCGACAAGTCGTTTACCTTCATCCTCAAGTCGCCGCCGGCTTCCGTGTTGCTCAAGAAAGCTGCGGGCATCGCCAGCGGTTCCGCCAAGCCCAACATGGACAAGGTCGGCAAGGTCACGAAAAAACAGATTCTTGAGATTATCAAAATCAAGAAGGCCGATCTCAACGCCAACAGCGATGAAGCCGCCATTCGCATGATCGCCGGCACCGCCCGCAATATGGGCATCGAAGTCGTCGACTAATTTCCCTCAACCGTCAACTCACCGCGGGAGTCTCATCCGGGACGTTCGCACCGCAAGGAGTCCAAAATGCCAGTAAAACAAAGCAAACGTTATCGCAGCTCCGTCTCGGCTGCCGATCTCACCAAGGAGTATCCACTCAAGGAAGCAGTGGAAATTCTTACGAAATTCCCCAAGGCGAAATTCGACGAAACAGTCGAACTATCCTTCCGCCTTGGCGTCGATCCGGCGCAAGGTGATCAAATGGTGCGTGGCACCACTCCATTGCCCAATGGCTCCGGTAAAAAGGTCCGCGTTGTAGTGTTTACCGACGATCCCGCGAAAGCACTCGCTGCGGGCGCTGACACGGCCGGTCTTGCCGACGTGATGGCGAAGATCAACGAAGGCTGGCTCGATTTCGACGTTGCGATCGCGACCACCGAAGCGATGAAGCAAGTTCGTACCCTCGCCCGCGTACTCGGTCCGAAGGGTCTGATGCCAAATCCAAAATCCGGTACGGTTACCGATGACGTGGCAGCTGGCATCAAGGCAGTGAAGGCCGGTCGCGTTGAGTTCAAAGTCGACAAGACCGCGAACATCGGCGTCGGCGTCGGCAAACGTTCGTTTACCGCCGACCAGATCACAGAAAACGTCGCCGCGGTTCTGGAAGCGATTGGCAAGGCGAAGCCTGCCGCCTTCAAGGGCCACTACATCAAGAGCGTGACGCTCTCGTCCTCGATGAGCCCGGGCGTGAAGCTCGCCGGTTCAGAGTTCAACAAATTCTAATTGGAGACCATCGTACCATGAGAGCAGAAAAAAAATATCTGATCGACGAGGTCACCACACACCTCAAGAAATCCGAATACGTCATTGTCGCCAACTACGACAAGATGAGCGTTGAGGATATCGCGAAGCTTCGCGCCAAGCTCACTCCCGAGAAGGCCGAGTTTCACGTCGTTAAAAACAGTTCTTTCCGCGTCGCGGCCAAGGCTTTTGGCCTGCCCGAAATGGACAGTTCGTTGAAGGGCCCAACCGCCATTGTCGTCGGCGGCAAGAACCCGTACGGCATCGCCAAGATCGTCAAAAAGTTTTTTACGGATACGCAGAAGCTCGAAGTGAAGACCGGCGTCATCGACAAAAAATCCTTCAATGCGAAGGAAATGTCATTGCTCGCCGATCTGCCATCGTTCGACGCACTTCGTTCCCAGTTGCTTGGCATGTTCACCCAGAACGCCGCAGCTTTCGTCCGCGTCCTCGACGCGAAGGTCAAGAAGGAGCAACCCGCAGCCTAACCCTTTTCGCTTGGTGCCGGCACTCCTTCGCCGGCCCTCGCGAGAAAACATCCAACGAAGCAGGCTGGGGGATACGTCCCTTAAACGCATTCATCGAATTCGCTAGTCACTTCAGGAAAAAATATCATGAGCAACATTACTAAAGACCAAGTCATCGAGTGGTTGTCCGGCCAGACGGTTCTCGACCTCGCCGCCCTCGTTAAAGATCTCGAAGGCAAGTGGGGCGTATCCGCCGCTGCTGCCGCTTCTGCCGGCCCAGCCGCTGCCGGCCCAGCCGCAGTGGTCGAAGAGAAGACCGAATTCACCGTCGTCCTTCTCACCGCTGGTGCGAACAAGATCGGCGCCATCAAGGAAGTCCGCGCCATCACTGGCTTGGGCCTCAAAGAGGCTAAAGACCTCGTCGAAGGCGCGCCAAAGCCAGTCAAGGAAGGCGTCAACAAGGCCGAAGCTGAAGAAATCAAGAAGAAGCTCGAAGCCGCCGGCGCTACGGCGGAACTCAAGTAACCACTTGCGGTTTTCGCATTTAAGACTTCCTCAATTATCAAGACAGGTCGCGTCAACCCGCGACCTGTCTTTCCGCTTTTTTTCGTTTGTTCTTTTCACGCACCGTGACCTTGGGTCCATGCGTCCTACTGCCAGTTGTTCTCTACTGAACAGCTGAGTTTTGCCTTTTTCTTTTCAGTTCACCTTTAAACGGGAAATTCCATGGCCGACCGTCCTCATACCGAACGCATTAACTTCGGCAAACTCCGCGAAGTCATCCAGCCGCCCAACCTCATTGAGCTGCAGATCAGCTCCTATCTCGAGTATCTCCAGAAGGACACACCCGAGAAGCAGCGCAAGCCGTATGGCCTTGAGGCTGTGTTCCGCGAGGTGTTCCCCATCCATTCCTACGACGAGCGGCTGACGCTCGAGTACGTCTCCTACACGATCGGCGAAGCCAAGAGCTCCGAGATCGAGTGCCTGCGCGAAGGCACCACCTACGCCGTGCCGCTCTATGTGAAGCTGCGCCTGCGCGAAGAGGATTTCATCAAGGACGAAGAGATTTTCATGGGCGATATCCCGATGGTGACTGAGCGTGGCTCGTTCATTATCAATGGTGCCGAACGCGTCGTCGTTTCCCAGCTCCACCGTTCGCCCGGCATCTG
The DNA here is from genome assembly GCA_041691855.1 of Verrucomicrobiota bacterium. Classification (GTDB taxonomy): domain Bacteria; phylum Verrucomicrobiota; class Verrucomicrobiia; order Opitutales; family Opitutaceae; genus Lacunisphaera. Next base: position 5,194 of record JBEPTW010000173.1, read on the forward strand.
CTTTGAAGTTGCCACACATCCGAACGGTAAACTGCTCCACTCTTTCCGTATTATTCCTGATCGCGGCACCTGGCTCGAAGTTCAGTTCGATAATAACGATCTGCTCTACGTCTACCTCGACCGCCGTCGCCGTCGTCGCAAATTCCTCATCACCACGCTGCTCCGCTCCATCGGATACAGCAACGATTTGGATATCCTGAATCTGTTCTACACGATTCAGGAATTGAAGATCGCGAAGGCGCTCGATCTCGAAAATGTTTCCACGCTCGTTCTCGTTGAAGACGTGATCGATGCCCAGAAGGGCGTCGTTCTCGCCCGTGCTTTCGAGCCGCTCACGAAGGCCATCGTTCGGACGTTCGAGAAGCACGACATCAAGTCGATGCGCGTCATCGACACCACGGTCGACGAAGGCGCGATCATCCGCGCGCTCAAGAAAGATCCGACTCGCAACGAAGAGGAAGCGCTCAAGGAAGTTTACAAAAAACTCCGTCCCGGTGAGCCACCAACCACGGCTAACGCCAAAGCTCTCCTCAAGCGTTTGTTCTTCGATCCAAAGCGTTACGATCTCGGCCGCGTTGGTCGCTACAAGATCAACCAAAAGCTCGATCTCAAAATCGACTTGGAGAATCGTATTCTCGATGCCTCCGACGTTGTCGCCGCGACGAAGTATCTCGTTCGCCTGAAGAAGAGCGACGGTATCGTCGACGACATCGATCACTTGGGTTCGCGTCGCGTTCGTACGGTGGGTGAACTTCTCGCCAACCAATGCCGCGTGGGTCTTTCCCGCACGGAGCGTCTCGTTCGCGAGCGCATGACCCTTTATGACCAGAGCGTTGACTCGATCACGCCACAGAAGCTGATCAATCCAAAGGCTCTGACGACGGTTATCCGCGATTTCTTCGCGCGCAGCCAGTTGTCGCAGTTCATGGACCAGATCAATCCTCTGGCTGAGCTCACGCATAAACGCCGTTTGTCCGCTCTCGGGCCAGGCGGTCTTAATCGTGAACGCGCCGGCTTCGAAGTGCGCGACGTTCATCCGTCGCACTACGGCCGTATCTGCCCGATCGAGACGCCTGAAGGTCCGAACATCGGTCTGATCAACTCGCTCTCCACTTACGCCCGCGTCAACGAATTCGGTTTCATCGAGTCGCCTTACCGCGTCGTCGAGAAGGGCCGCGTTTCCGACAAAGTCGTTTACCTCACCGCAGACCAAGAGGAAGGCAAGACCATCGCCCAAGCTAATGCTGAGGTCGATGACAAGGGTAACTATATCGGCAAGGTCACCGCTCGTAACTCCGGCAACTTCCTTGAAGTGATGCCCGAGGAAGTGGACTTGATGGACGTTTCGCCGAAGCAGGTCGTTTCAGTGGCCGCCGGTTTAATTCCGTTCCTTGAGCACGACGATGCGAATCGCGCGCTGATGGGTTCCAACATGCAACGCCAAGGCGTACCTCTCTTGCAAACCGAAGCGCCGTTCGTCGGCACCGGTCTCGAGGCTCGTCTCGCCAGCGACTCCAAGACTGTCGTCATCGCTGAGGAAGTCGGGGTTGTCGCCTCCGTTGATGCCAAGCAGATCATCGTCACCAAGGACGGCGAAATGCCGCGTCACCCGAAGCACGATCCAAAGAATCACGTTTACGTTTACGAGCTGCGCAAATTCATGCGCTCAAACGCCGGTACTTGCTTTAGCCAGCGGCCCATCGTCAAGAAGGGCCAGAAGGTTAAGAAGGGTGAGTGTATCGCCGACGGTCCTTCGACCGATCACGGCGAGCTCGCGCTCGGCCGCAACGTGCTCGTCGGCTTCATGCCGTGGAACGGGTACAACTTCGAAGACGCCATCCTGATCTCCGAGAAAGTTCTCAAGGAAGACATCTTCACTTCGATTCACGTGCAGGAATTCGAAGTCACCGCGCGCGATACCAAGCTCGGGCCGGAAGAAATCACGCGTGACATTCCGAACATCGGCGAAGAAGCCCTCAAAAATCTCGACCACAACGGCGTCATTCGCGTCGGTGCCGAGGTGAAGCCCGGGGACATCCTCGTCGGCAAAATCACCCCGAAGTCCGAGACCGAGCTCGCTCCAGAGGAAAAACTCCTCCGCGCGATCTTCGGCGAAAAAGCCGCCGATGTTAAGGACACCTCGCTCATCGTTCCCTCCGGCGTGACCGGCATCATCATGGATGTGAAGGTTTCCACGAGCCGCCTCGACGCGGAACGTGACCGCCTTTCACCTTCTGATCGCCGCCGCCAGGTGAAGCAGATCCAGGAAGACTATAAGACGCAGATGGACAAGTTGCGCGAGCAACTCACCGAAGCGCTCTCCAACATCCTCCTCGGCGAAAAGATTCCGCTGGATGTCATCAATGGCCAGACCGGTGAAATTATTATTCCGGCCAACCGCAAGATCACCAAGACGCTCCTCCGTAAACTCGCTGCTGTCGCGAAGCACATCGAAATCGATCCTTCGCCCGTCCGTATCAAGATCATGGAAATCATCGCTTCCTTCCAAGGAAAGTTCGATGAATTGGAAGGTGATCGCGAACGCAAGGTCGGCACGATCGAGACCGGCGACGAGAATGGCCCTGGCGTCATCAAGCAGGTCAAGGTTTACATCGCCACCAAGCAGAAGCTTGAAGTCGGTGACAAGATGGCTGGTCGTCACGGTAACAAGGGTGTGGTCGCCAAGATCGTACCCGAGGAAGACATGCCTTACCTCCCCGACGGTACGCCCATCGAAATCTGTCTCAACCCACTCGGCGTGCCTTCACGCATGAACGTCGGACAGGTGCTCGAGACGCA
>JBEPTW010000174.1:0-7989 GCA_041691855.1 Verrucomicrobiota bacterium
TGATCTCGGAGACCACGCGGATGGAGTAGGGGAACACATCCTCGGGCGGGAGAATCGGAACGAGGGAACGTTCGGCGAGTGCACCGTGACCGATTTCGCGGCGACCGGGTCCGATGAAACGACCGGCTTCACCGACTGAGAACGGCGGGAAGTTGTAGTGAAGAATAAAGCTCTTCGAGGTGGCGCCACCGGTGAGGCCGTCCATGTCCTGCGCTTCCTTGGTTGGCCCAAGGGTTACGATGGCGATATTCTGCGTGTCGCCGCGCTGGAACATGGCGGAACCATGAACGCGGGGAAGAACGCCGACCTTCGAGCTGAGCGGACGGAGCGACTTGGCGTCGCGATGGTCCGAACGCGTGCCCTTGGCGAGGACGGTCGAGCGATAAGCTTTGTACTGGAGGTCTTCGAAAACGACGTTCAGGTCGACGTCGGTGAACTTGCCGTCGCCGAGTTCCGCGATGAGGGCGGCCTTGGCTTCTTCCTTGAGCTTCTTGACGTTCGCGGAGCGGACATTCTTTTCGAAGCCGAAGATGGCGGCGGAAACGCGATCAGCCGGGACGACGCGTTCGATAATTGCGCGGGCTTGGGCGGTGGCGCCAACGAGGGCGAACGTAGCCTTGGGCTTGCCGGCAACCGTGACCAATTCCTTGATCGCGGTGATGATTGGCTGAATCGCCTGCTGGCCGAACGCGAGTGCTTCGATGAATTTCTCCTCGGGGATCTGGTCGGCGGAACCTTCGATCATCAGCATGTCCTTCTCGTTACCGACGTAAATCAGGTCGAGGGAGGAAGAGTACATCTGCTCGATGTTCGGATTGGCGACGAACTGGTCATCGATCAAACCCACTCGAACGCAGCCGATTGGGCCGGCCCATGGAATATCGGAGATGGCGAGGGCGGCGCTGGCGCCGTTGACCATGGCGATGTCGGAATCGTTGATCAAATCGGCCGACATCAGCGTGCCGATGATCTGCACTTCATTGAGGAAACCCTCAGGGAAGAGCGGACGGCAGGGACGGTCGCAGAGGCGGGAAATCAAGATTTCGCGTTCGGAAGGACGGCCTTCGCGTTTGAAATAACCGCCGGGAAAACGGCCGGCTGCGGCATATTTGTCGCGGTAGTCGCAGGTGAGCGGGAAGAAATCCTGACCGGGACGCATGGTTTGCGCGGCGCAGGCGGTGACGAGGACGTTGGTTTCGCCAACGTTGACGTTGACGGCACCACCGGCGAGCTGGGCGATCGAGCCGGTGGAGAAGGTGAGCCCGAGACCGGGCACGGTAACATTATGTTTCTGATTCATGGTATTCTGAGAGTGGGCCGCTCAAGGCCCGGGTTGCCAACGACGGCCGAACGGCCGCGATGGCGGAGGAGGTTTACCTTTTTCGTGGCACCCTCTGAATCAGCTCCGAGAAATTTCGGATTGCGGTCCCAAGTGCGGTTGGGCCGGCAAACGGAAATGTCCCGGGCGGCTGCTTCTTAACGGAGGGATACTAAAACGAAAGGCGACCCGTCGGTGGGTCGCCTTTCGTGAAATCGGTTACTTGCGCAGGCTGAGCTTCTGCAGCAGGTCGTTGTACTTGGCCAGATCTTCGCCCTTGACGTAATCAAGGAGCTTGCGACGACGGCTGGCCATCTGGAGAAGACCGCGGCGGCTGTGGAAATCCTTGCGATGCGTGCGCAGATGCTCGGTCAAATGATTGATCCGGGCCGTGAGCAGCGCGATCTGGACGTCGCTGGAGCCGGTGTCTTTCTCGTGGGTTTTATATTGTGCGATGACTTCTGATTTAACGGGTTGTGACATGGTTTAATGGGTTGATGACGCGATCATTTGGAGACCTTTCGGCTTCGTGCCACCCGCTTTTGGAGGGCCAGTAGCACCGTTATCGTCCGGTTGCCCGGACTGACCGTGGTGAAGACCCGCGACCAGCGGAGCCTCACTAACGCAAGGGGACATTAACTAAACGGCACAGCGGGCGCGCAAGCGTAATTTTTCGTCAGTTTCGGGGCGTTTGGGAGCGACGCCTTCTTGGTCTTTTTCCTCTTTCGTCCCAGCCATGCGCGGTGATCAACCGACCCGCAACGCGATACCTTTGATCTCTCCGCAGCCGGGGAGCTTTTTGAGTTTCCCCAAGATCGTCAGTCGGTGATGGAAAAGTTCATTGCGCACCACCGCGTGCGAAACGAGCACGACCAGCTGATTGCGTTCGACGGTTACCGGATGGGAATACGACGCGTTGGCCGGGCCGACCAACTCCGGCCATTTTTCCCGAATACTGTGTTCGATCGAGTCGTGACTGATCCGGTATTTAACCAAAAGTTCGTCAATCAAAGCACCCAGATCGACGGTTTTGCGGCGCTTCGAGCGGCTCCGGTCGTTGGGAACTTCGCGGAAGCCTGCGATCAGGTTTTCGACTTCGCGGCTGAATTCCTTGGGTTCGTCTGACATTGGCGGAGATTAAACCCGGATTGGTTTACGGGCCACGGATATTTTTCCCGAGCAAATTTGCGGTCGTCGTGACTCTTTCCGCCCCTTTACGCCATCACCGCTTGGCGGTCGTAGAGGGATTTGTAGAGAGGGTTGCTGGCGTAGAGCGAACCGTGGTCGCCTTGTGCGACGATCTTGCCCTGATCGAAAACGAGGATCATCGAGGCGTCGCGGATCGTGCTGAAGCGATGGGCGATGATCAGCACAGTTTTGCCCGAAACCAGCCGGCGCAATGCGTCCTGCACGGCCGCTTCGCTTTCCGAATCCAACGCACTCGTGGCTTCGTCGAGGATCAGAATCGGTGCCTGCCGCAAAAACGCCCGGGCGATCGCGACGCGTTGTTTTTGTCCGCCGGAAAGCAGGGCGCCGCGTTCGCCGACGATGGTGTCGTAGCCTTGCGGAAGCTGCTCAATGAATTCGTGGGCGTGGGCGCTGCGGGCTGCTCTGATGATTTCCTCGCGTGAGGCAACGTCGGTACCGAGCGCGAGATTGTTATAAATCGTGTCGTTGAACAGAACCGGCTCTTGGGAAACCAGTGCGATGTTCCGGCGCAGGTCGGAAAGGCGCATCGACCGGACATCGATCCCGTCAATGCTGACGCCACCGGTGGCGACTTCATAAAAACGCGGCACGAGGTTGGCGAAAGTGCTTTTGCCGGCACCGCTCGGACCGACGAGAGCGCAGACTGTACCTGACGGGATCGTCGCGCTGATATTTTGCAGAGCGGGTGATTTGCCATAGGCAAACGTCACGTTGTTAAATGTGATGCGTCCGCGAAGGCGCGTGATCGTTTCCGGCTGCGCCGGATCGGTAATGGTGAGTGGCTGGTCGAGGATATATTCCAATCGCGTAAGCGACGCCATGCCACGGTTTATTTCGCTGTTTAAATAGCCGACCTTTTTGATCGGTTCGTAGCACAAATAGAGCGCGATGATGATGGAAAGAAAGGTCTCAAGCTTGACGCCGGTATTGTACGCAAAAACCAAAGTAGCAGCGATACCGATGGCAGAAAGAAGCTCAATGGCTGGCGTGAGCGCTTGCGCGTATTTCACGATTTTCATCTGGGCCACCACCAGCGCATTAGTCGAACGCTCGAACCGGTTGATCTCGCGTTGCTCAAGACTGAAGGCGCGAACCTCACGCGCGGCGCTGATATTTTCGTTTAGTTGGGAGGAAACGTCACCCAGTTGATCCTGCACCTGCTTGGCGCGCTTGACGACTTTTTTGCCGACATAATGCACTGGAAGAACGGTCAGCGGTACGATGGCCAGACAAACCAAAACCGTCGCTGCACCGTCAGTGCTGAAAGCCTGCCAGATCAAAAATCCGACCGCGCCGGTCAGTGCCATCGGTTGCTTGACGCCGTCGTTGGCCATCATCGTAAGCGTCGATTGCAGTTGTGCACTGTCCGCGATGCCGCGGGACAACAGGTCACCGCTCGCTTCCCGCTGGATAAACGAAAGGGGGAGCAGTTGGAGCTTGCGGAAAAAATCGAGCCGGACCGATTCGAGAATCCTGACGCCCGTCAACTGGACATAGTAGCTGTTGAGATAACTGCTGACTGCGCGCAGGAGAAAAAGCATCGGCACACAAGAGGCGATGAAGATCACGTCGGACAGCGGCATCTTGATTCCGTTTGTCCGATCGAAAATGACGGGAAAGACGTACTTGATCAGGGTGGGCAGACCCAAGCCATTCGTTGCGCCGAAAAGCAGGCCGTAGAAAATTCCCGCGTAAAGCGGGCGCCGGACGGACTTGAAGTAATGAAGATAGGGCTTGAAGCGACGCAGCATGAGATTCGGAAGGGTTTGACTAGTCTTTCGCCGCTCTCACGTCGAGCGCATCTCGCAAACCGTCGCCGAGAAAATTAAGGGAAAAAAGCGTCAGGGAGAAAATCACTCCGGGAAACAGCAACAACCACGGGAATTCCTCCATTTTTTCCGCACCGTCCTTGATCAAGGTTCCCCATGAACTCATCGGCGGTTGGACGCCCAAGCCGAGGAAACTGAGGAAGGCCTCGAGCAGCATGACGGCGGGAATAGTCAGCGTCGTATACACGATGATCGGCCCGAACGCGTTGGGCAGAAGATGGCGGAAAATAATCCGGACGTCACTCAATCCAAGGGAACGCGCGGCCTCGATGAATTCCATTTTCTTCAACGTCATGATCTGGCTCCGGACAATGCGCGCCATGGTCAGCCATTCGACCGCTCCGATGGCGACGAACAACAGCACGACGTTTCGGCCAAAGAATACCATGAGCAGAATCACGAAGATCGTGAACGGCAGTGCGTAGATAATATCCACAAATCGCATCATCGCCGCGTCGGTTTTTCCGCCGACATAACCGGCGACAGCACCATAAACCACGCCGATCGTCAGGGCCACGAATGTCGCGCAGAAACCGACGCCGAGCGAAATCCGGCCGCCGTAAAGTATGCGAATAAAAAGATCATGGCCGATCTGATCGGTGCCGAACCAGTGCTTGGCGCTCGGAGCCAAGAAGGTCTCTTTAAGGTTCATTTCGTAGTATTTGTATGGGCTCAGCCATGGACCAACTACGCACGCGATTGTAAGGAGGAGCAATATGACGCCACCGGCCACCGCCAGACGATTTTTTTTCAACCGATGCCACGCGTCTTTTCCGAGCGACGTGCCGCGTTCGCCCTCGACTGGTGGAAGAGCGGTGGTGGTCAGAGGCGAAAGAGAAGTGGACATTTTATCCGGGATGCAGCCGTGATTATTGCGAGCGCGATTGGCTTATTCGAATTTGAGTTTCGGATTGAGCCACACTTGAACGACGTCGGTGAGAAGATTCATCACGATAATGAGTCCCGCGTAAAGAATCACAGTTCCCAGCACCACGGTGTAGTCGCGACTGAATGCACTGTTCACAAACTCGCGACCGAGACCGGGGATTTGAAAGATCGTTTCGATGACGAATGAACCGGTCAGGATCCCCGCGACGGCTGGGCCGAGAAATGCGACGACGGGAAGGATGCCGCCGCGCAACGCATGGCGCAGCACGATGCGCAGTTCCGATGCGCCTTTGGCCCGCGCGGTGCGGATATAATCCTGATTGAGCACCTCAAGCATGCCACCACGCGTCAGCCGCATGATATAAGCGGCATACACGAAACCCAGTGTCGCGGCCGGCAGAACGCGATCAGATGGGCCGTACCAACCCGAGACATTAAACCAGTTCAGGTAAATGCCGAAGAAAAGCGCGAGCAGCGGTCCCAAGACAAACGTCGGCACGCAGATCCCGATCATGCCGGTGGAACTGCACAAGTAATCCAAGATCGTGTTGCGTTTCACCGCCGCGACGACGCCCAGCGGCAACCCGACCACGAGCGCGACGAGCATCGACCACGCGCCCAATTCCAGTGATACGGGCAATTTAGCGGCGATGATTTCGTTGACGCTGCGGTTGGCGTATTTGAACGAAGGGCCGAGATCACCGTGGGCGATCTGGCCGAGATAGCTGAGGTACTGGTGCCACAGTGGCTGATCGAGCCCGTAGTGCGCTTCGAGATTGCGCATGATTTCCGGTGGAATGGCTTTCTCCGAAGTGAACGGCCCGCCGGGAACGAAGCGCACCATGAAAAACGTCGCCGTGATGATGACGAAGAAAACAGGGATGACCTGCAGCAGGCGGCGAAAAATAAAGCGGAGCATGGGCGTTTGATGGAAAGCCGTTGAACAGATGACAGACCCGCGAATGGGTAGGCCAGAAGGAAAGTGATCCTTGGCGCGTCGGGTCGCTGGTTAACGACCATCTCGCCGCACCATTATTTAACCGAAATTTCGGGATAGAAGCGCGTCCACAGGCGGTCTGCCCGCCAATTTTTCACTCCAGCATTCAATAGGAAATTCTGAGCGTTGAAGTACAGCGGAATAAGCGGCGACTCATCGAGCAGGATTTTCTCCGCCCGCTGGTAGTCGGCGTTGCGGGCATCGTTCGACGTTGTTCGAGCAGCGTCGTGAACCAACCGATCATAGTCGGGACTACTCCAATGCGGATAATTTGCCGGATTGCCGGTGAGGAGATGATTAAACGCATCCGAGGCTCCGTCGTAGTCGGGAATTACGGTCGCGAGGGCGATGGCGTAGTCGCCCGCGGCGAGCGCGGCAAGATGGGTGCGGGCTTCGCGCTGAACGAGGCTAATCTCAATGCCCAGTTCCCGGTGCCACATTTGTTGGATCGCTTCAAGGACCGCGGGGGTTGTCGCCCAACTGGTTAATTCGAGCGCCGGAAATTTTTTGCCGCCGGGATACCCAGCCTCGGCGAGCAACTGGCGGGCGGTGACGGCATTTTCGGTCAGCTGTGTGCCGGACGAATAGCCGCCCAAGCCTGGCGGAATATAGGAGAACGCCCGCCGTTGCCCGCCGCGCAGGATTTTTCCGGTGAGCGCTTCGCGATCCAGCGCCAACGATAACGCCCGGCGGACCCTGACGTCGTTGAGCGGTGGCCGGTTGACGTTGAGCGAAAGATAACGCGTCTCGTGCAGTGGCACGGTGTGGAGTGGGGAAGGCCGCATCTCACGGTAGGTTGCAATTTTTGAGAACGGCACCGCCATCGTGACGTCCAGCTGGCCGGCGCGGAAGGCGCGCTCCTCGCTGTCGCCATTGTCAAAGGCAATGAAGCGAATCTCCCGTAAGTTTACGTGCGCGGCATCGCGATAAGTTTTGCTGCGCGTGACCACGATTTCCTGATTTGGTCGCCATGAAGTGAGCGTGAACGGACCATTGCCCACAAAGTTTTCGGGGCGCGTCCACTTGGAGTCACGCGCGTCCATCGCGCCGTTTTTTTCGATGGTTGCGGGGTGAATTGGAATCCAAGGACCGCTTGCAACTATCGAGGGAAAATCCGCGGTTGGTTCGGCGAGCGTGAATTCCAGTTCGTGTTCGTTGATCGCTCGCACACCGACCGATGAGAAATTTTTTTCCCGACCCGCGTAAAATGCCGCTGCGTTTTTCAACGGATAAAACAGTGTCGCTTTCGGTGCCGCCAGCGCAGGCGACAGCACCCGATGAATCGAGTAAACGAAATCGGCCGCAGTCACCGGATCTCCGTTTGACCAGCGCGCGTCGTGTCGCAGATGGAACGTGTAGATGAGTCCGTCGGCCGAAACGCTCCAGCTTTCCGCCACCGACAATTGCGGCGCGCCTCCGTCCGGCGAAGGCATGAGTAGTCCCTCACTCAAGGCGCGTATAATGAAGAATTCGTCGGGCAGTGTCGCCAGATGCGGATCCAGCGTCGCCGGTTCATTGCGCTGAGAAATGCGCAGCACCTGTCCGTCGGGCGTTGCTGATCGTTTCGTGCAACTACTCAGGCCGCCGAGAAGTGGCGCGAGTAATATCGTTAAAAATAAGAGGCGTGAAATCGTTTTCAAAAATCCCTCGCGGACATTTTTTCCACGTCCTATTTCGGGCTTTCCAGCCAGATGTTTTTATACGGATGGCGGTCGAGCAAATTGCTGTGCCAGCCTCGGACCGACGGA
>JBEPTW010000175.1:0-7962 GCA_041691855.1 Verrucomicrobiota bacterium
CGTTGCGCGCGCCGAAGCCGCGAATGAAGAGATTGTCGCCGGGAGCGGAGCCGCCCTCGCCCTGTTGGAAAGTGATGCCGGGAGTGTTGCGAAGAACATCACGAAGGGAGGTCGCGCCTTGTTCGGAATAAACGCTGCTCGGAATCACCACGATGGTTTGCGGGATGTCGCGCAGGGGCTCGGTGTATTTGGGCGAAGAGACGTCTTTGACGGTCTGGCCGATAACCGTGACGTCGGCTAATTTGGTGGTGCCATCGGCGATCTGACTGGGATTGACCGTGTCGACAGGCTTTTCCGGAACTGGTGCGGCGGTCCGGGCTTGCAGCGAAAGGGCCAAACTTGGGGCGGCGAGCAGCGTAGCCAAGGTGTTGGCCGTTCGGCGGGTTTGATTTGAAGAAGTCGCGGACGTAAGTGGTGTCATTGCTGTTATCGGAAAGATTTGTAGTCTGCCGTCGACTTGTGAGGATGAGACACAGTCTCACGTCAACAGCGAATTTGAGATTTTGTCTCAACTAGAGATGAATAACGAGCATTGACCTTCGCAAGTAGCTGGCTTTAAACGATTCAATGACACAGGGACTCACCGTCGAATTAGGGGAAAAAAGGTATCCAATTCATTTTGTTCAGAATGCGGGGGTTGAGCTAACGAAAGCACTCAAGCAGCATCGCGAGGAAGGACGCTCGTCGGCGTTGTTGACTGACGAAGGTGTGGCGCGGGCGCAGGGGATTTTTCTCGCGCACCATTTCGCAGGCGCGCCGCAGCTCACGGTCGCCGTCGGCGAAAAAGCGAAATCGTTGGAAGTTTTCGGGCAGGTCTTGGACTTCCTCGCATCCAATCGCTTGGGGCGGCAGGGCATTCTTTGGGTCGTGGGCGGCGGAGTTCCAGGCGATCTCGGCGGCTATGCGGCGGCGAGTTATCTTCGCGGGATCGATTACATGCAGGTGCCGACGACGCTGCTTGCCATGGTGGACAGTTCGGTCGGAGGGAAAACCGGACTCAACCTCAGCGCGGGCAAGAATTTGGTGGGAGCGTTTCATCATCCGCGCGCGGTGATCATTGCGACGGATTTTCTCCAGACTTTGCCGTTGCGGGAATTTGCCGCCGGCTCGGCCGAGATTATCAAATACGGTTTGCTGGGTGACCTCGCGCTCTTTGAGCGGTTGGAAAAAGCGGCGTTGACGCCGGCGAGTACGGATTTGGCGACGGTGATTCGCCGTTGCTGCGAAATGAAAGCGGAAATCGTGCGTGCCGATGAGCGCGAATTGGCCGCCGAGGGTGGGCGCGCGCTCCTAAATCTCGGTCACACTTTTGGCCACGCGATCGAACAGGTCACCGGGTTCAAATCCTACTTGCACGGCGAGGCCGTCGGTGTGGGGCTGGTGGCTGCGGCGCGGCTTTCGCAAAAACTCGGCTATCTCACGCCGGTCGACGTGCAACGGGTTGACCGCACGGTCGCCGCGCATCATTTGCCGGTTCGCTTGAAGGAACCGCTGTCACTCCCGGAGCTGATGGAATCGATGCAGCACGACAAAAAAGTCCGCGCGGGAAAATTGCGTTTCGTTGTTCTCAAGCGCTTGGGCGAAGCGGCTACGCAATCCGGGATCGAACCCGCGTTGGTGGAATCTGTCTGGCGCGAACTGGGCGCGGCATGAAAATTGATGTGCTATCGCCTGCCAAATGGCTAAGTTAGCTGCTCCATGTCAGCCATCGACGAAGGCATAGTCCGCGAATATTTCGAGCAAAACGGCTTTCTCGTGCGTCAGGTGCGCAAATACCAAGTCCAGGCGCGGCGCAAAACCGGCGACGAAGAAGTCGATTTGATTGTCTACAATCCTGCTTACGCCCGCAATTCCCGGCGGCCTGATTTTTTCCTTTTCGCGAATGAACTGGCCTACGTTCATCGCGCGATCGTCGTAGTCAAAGGCTGGCACACCGGTATTTTTACGCCGACCATGCTGAAAAGTAGCCCAGAGATTTTTAGATTTTTGGAAGAAAACGTCGCGAAGGAAGTGAAACGCTTTTTCCCGGTCGACGCCGACGAGCCGGGCAACGCGCCCGACGTCACCAAAATTCTCGTGTTGCCCAGTCTGCCGACGGCCGAGCCGTTTCGATCGCAGAGTGTCGCGATGCTCAAAGAGCACGGCGTCGATGGCATTATCTCATTTCGTTCCATGCTGCTGGACATCATCGAGCGCGTGGAAATCAACAAGAGCTACGGCAAATCGGACACGCTTCAGGTCATTCGCATTCTGAAAAATTACGACCTGCTCAAGGATGCGCAGCTCGATCTCATGGCCGAGCGCTATTCGACACCGCGCAAGAAATCCTGACGACGCAAACCATGAGTATTCATCCAACGGCGATCATCGAGGAAGGCGTGGAATTGGGCACGGGCTGCGTGGTTCACGCGTATGCCGTGATCAAAAAATACTCGGTCCTCGGCGCGGGCGTGACGGTGCACTCGTTTGCCGTGATCGGCGACTCCCCGCAGTTTTTAAAATTCGATCCGGCAACCGTTTCCGGGGTGCGGATCGGCGCTGAGACGGTGGTGCGGGAACACGTGACGATTAATCGGTCGATTCATGCCGGCAAATCCACAGTGGTTGGCGCACGCTGTTTCGTGATGGCGAATGTCCATGTCGGCCACGACTGCGAAGTCGCTGACGACGTCGTGCTGGCAAATAACGTCATGCTCGCTGGCCACGTGACGGTCGGCAGTCACACCTTCATCGGGGGCGGCGCGGGCTTTCATCAATTCTGTCGAATTGGAGAAGGCGCGGTCGTCTCGGGCCTCGCTCGGATGGCGCAGGATATTCCGCCTTTCGCCATGGCGGCCGAACGCAACGAGGTGATCGGACTGAATTTGATCGGTCTCAAACGCCGCAACGTCAGTCGCGAGGCGATCCGCGAAATCAAGGATGCGTTCCGCGCGGTTTATTTTACGCCGGGCAACATTCGCGAGGTGGCGCGCGCGGCATTGGAGGGCGGCGCATTTAAGAGTGCTGAAGCGCGGCAATTCCTCGCGTTTTTTAGTGCGGGAAAACGCGGGTTCGCCCGCGCGCGCCGCGAAGAACTTGCCGGAGAAAACGATGACGCCTAAGCTTGCGTTCACTTGCGGCGATCCTGCCGGAATTGGCCCGGAGATTATTGCTTCGTGGCTCGCGGCGCATCTGGCGGAAGCGTCCGGTGTCGCGATTATCGGCCCGCACTGCTGGCTGGCGTCGCTCGATACTGCGGCAGAAAAAATTGCGGTCGGCCTCGATGAATTTACGGCGGTTCCCGGCCAGCCGTCGGGCGAGGGCGCGCTCGTGGCGTGGGCGGCGATGGAGCGGGCGGCGGCGGGTTGCAAAAGCAGGGAATTTTCCGGAGTCGTCACCGGTCCGATCAGCAAGAGCGGGCTCGCCAAAATCGGCTATGCGTTTCCGGGACAGACGGAATTCTTTGCCGCGCGTTGGGGCGGCGAACCGGTCATGGCTTTCTGCGGGGGAAAACTCCGGGTCGTCCTCGCCACCTGGCATATTCCATTGCATGAAGTGGCGCGGGCGCTTGGTCCGCATTTACTGCATCGGACGGTGGCCGCTGCTGACGCACTGGCTCGCGCGGAAGGAATTACTGCGCCGCGCATCGGCGTGTGCGGATTGAATCCCCACGCGGGTGAAGACGGACTGCTGGGGTACGAAGAGCGCGATTTTTTCAATCCGGCGTTGGTGCAGTTTCAGGTGGAATTTCCCGGGCTGTCCTTATGCCAGCCCGGCGACACGCTTTTCGGGCGAGCGTTCAAGGGCGAATTCGACGTAGTGGTGGCGCTTTACCATGATCAGGGGCTCGCGCCGCTTAAAGTCATCGATTTTGACGAGTCGGTTAATGTGACGCTCGGGTTGCCGTTTGTCCGCACGAGTCCGGATCATGGGACCGCGTTTGGCATCGCAGGGCAGGGGAAAGCCAGTCCCCGCAGCTTCACGAATGCGGTGACGGTCGCGCGGCGCTTGATAAAATCCAGAAGCGGGCAATAACTGTCATCGTGTCCGCTGTTCCGTCCATTTTAACCCTGCCCGAAGGCGTGCGCGAAGGTAATGAAAACCTCGTGTGCCTGACCTCGCATGCGGGGGTAAAAATCGCGGCCTTGGTGGCGCGGGAACAGCAGGGCGAATTCCTCCGCATCGCGATCACGGGCGGCGGGTGCAACGGCTTGAGTTACAAGATGACGTTTACCCCGGAGGCCCGGCGCGGCGACATTTTGGTGCGGTCGGCCGGCGTACCGGTGGTGGTCGATCCCAAGACCGCCTTGTATTTGAAAGGCACCGTTCTCGACTATTCCGATAAAATGGTGGCGGGCGGATTCAAATTTTCCAACCCGAACGCCAAAGCCAGCTGCTCTTGCGGAGAGAGCTTTAGCGTCTAACTGGGCGATTTTCCTCCTAAATAGGTGTTGTCTTCACCTGTCCCGACGACAAAAACATTTCCCTTCCTTACTTCCTGTAATCCAACTCTACTGAATGGCACTTCCTTCTTCTTCGCCCGCGGGCCGCACTCCTTATAATCGCGACAATCGTCGCAACAACGATCCTTTCGCCGCCATCCGCCGCAACATGCGGATTAAGTCGCCCCAAGTGCGCGTGATCAGTCCCGAAGGAAATCAGCTGGGCATCATGGATACGCCGAAGGCCATCGCCCTCGCGCTCCAGTTCAATCTCGATCTCGTGGAAGTCGCCGCCGCCGCCACGCCGCCCGTTTGCCGCATCATGGATTTTGGCAAATACGTTTACGAGGAACAGAAGAAGACGTCGCACGTGAAATCCACGGCGAGCAAGATCAAGGAAATTGAATTTACCGTGCGCATCGAGAAAGGTGATTTCAACACCAAGGTGCGTCACGCCGAGGAATTCCTCGACCACGGCAACAAGGTGAAACTTCGCCTGAAATTCCGCGGTCGCGAAATGGCTCACACTGAAATGGGCTTTGAGCTGATGAACAAGGCGCTCGCTGAACTCGACGGCATGGGCCATCCCGATTCTCCGCCCAAGCTGACCGGCAAGCAGATCAACGTCATGTTGTCCGCGTTGCCCGTCAACAAGCGCAAGCCGAAGTTCCACGTGCGCGAAACGGCTCACGCCCCGGGCGCGGCTCACTCTTCCGGCCATCATGAACATGGCCACGCGCCAGCACCTGCATCCGGTCCTTCAACTCAGCCTGACGCTCCCGCGGCCAAACCGTCCGCAAAAGCTGCGAACTAGGCGAGGAGATGGATGGCATGGCGCGGCTCTCCGCGCGCGGCTTGTGGGTGATGGTCGCGCTTTTTTTCGCTGGCATCGCCATATCGCGTGTCCGGGCCGGGACGACCGGTTGGCGTCCAGTCCGTATCTATCAAGTGGATTATGTTTCGGCTGACGAGATGGCTGCGCACTACGGTCTGAAGCTGACCTGGCTGGACAAGAAAAAACGGCTTCGCCTTGAAAACGGGTCGACGAAAATCGAGCTGGAGGTGAACGATCGGGAAATTTTGTGGAATGGCCTGCGCGTTTTCCTCAGCGAATCGATCGCGCCGTATCAGGATTCCCTTTACCTCTCGCTCGACGATGTGCGTGCCACCGTCGAACCGCTCATGCGCCCGCTTGCGCAGGGTCCCCGCACGCGGCCGCACCTCATTGCCATCGACGCTGGTCATGGCGGCAACGACTCGGGCACCCGGAATGAACGCCTGCACTTGCTGGAGAAAACCTTTACCCTCGACGTCGCGCGCCGGCTGAAGATTGCCTTGGAGAAACTGGGGTACCGGACGCTGCTCACGCGAAAATCCGACCGTTATGTGTCGCTGGAAAAACGCCCGGCCGCCGCCAATCGAGCGCGAGCGGACCTTTTCATCAGCATCCATTTCAATTCGCTGGAGAAAAATGAGGCGGTGCGCGGGATTGAAACCTACTCCTTCACTCCCGCCGGCCTGCATTCGACGGTGGCCGAAAGTCATCGCGCCGCTGATGAAAAAGCGCAGCCGGGGAATCGAACCGACCATCGGAATATCCTGCTCGGTACGGCGATCCAGCGGCGGCTGGTCGACGACTTGAATGCCGTGGATCGCGGAGTGAAGCGGGAGCGTTTTGTCGTCTTGCGCACCATCCAATGCCCGGCCGTGTTGGTGGAAGGTGGCTTTCTCTCCAACAGCGCGGAAGCGAGGAAGCTGGCGACTCCCGCGTACCGCGAACAAATCGCCCGCGCGATCGCCGGCGGCGTTCGCCATTACGCGGCCATGGTGGAAACGCCCGGCACGCCGGCAGTCGAATGAACTTTTCCGGGACCAGAACTACCGGTGGAACGCGACCTCCGGGCGCGTTGGTTTTGAAGCTGCGCCCGAAAAACGCGCCCGGAGGTCGCGTTCCACCGGTTTCTTGTTCTAGCTGCCACTCGTGATTACGGTAATTCCATGTTCTCCTCGTGAAACGTCAGGCCGCTTCCGGTCGCGAGTCGGCACGCGCGTTTTCGCAACGATGGTTGTTTGGGGTGTATTTTCAATTTCTTCATTCGCTCAAGTCGGCGGAGTGCCAGCCAAGTCCGAGTCGACCGTGCCAACGCCAACGCCGACACCACCGGCTCCGATCCGGGCTGCGCCCACGCGTCCGGGCAAACTTTGGGCGTTCACCCGAATTCACGGAATTGACTATGTGTCCTTGCGCGACGTCGCGGAGCATTTCGGATTGAAACTCGGATGGAAGAAAACCGGGTTTACGCAGACGCTGACCGATCCGCGCGGGGTGCGACTGGAATTTGAAAGCAATCAGCGCGACTATTATTTCGATGGGTTGCGGATTTTCATGGGCGAACCGGCTGTGCTGGATCGCGACGCTTTGTGGGTCAGCAAGCTGGACCTGATTAAAAACATCATCCCGATTATTCGCCCGGGCGAATACGCGGTTCAACTTCCGCCTCCACCGAGAACGATCGTCATCGACCCCGGTCATGGCGGCACCGATCCCGGCAAACAAAATCTGCGCCTGAAGCTCGACGAAAAAGACCTGACGCTGGATGTCAGTCTGCGGCTCAGGAAATTGTTGGAACAGCTTGGGTACCGCGTACTCATGACGCGCACGACCGATAAGCGGTTTTCGAATAATCCCATCATCGATTTGCCGCTGCGCGCTGATTTCGCGAACAAGGAATCGGCGGATCTCTACCTCAGCATTCATTTCAACGCCGTTGACCATGATCCCGAAAGAGTGACCGGCACCGAAACCTATGTGTTCACCCCGCAGTTCCAGATATCAACTCAGCCCGAGCAGAAAAAAGAGATGATCGGTGAACATTTTCCCGGGAACCAGCAGGATTTTGCCAACGCCCTCCTCGGTTACAATCTGCACCGGGAGTTGATCGGCGAGCTCAAAGGGTCGGATCGCGGTTATAAGCGTTACCGGCTCGCCGTGCTGCGCACCCTGCATTGTCCAGGCGCGCTCGTGGAGGCGGCGTACCTTTCAAATGATGCCGAGGCGCGGAAGCTTGCGACGCCCGAGTTTCGCCAAAAAATTGCCGAGGCCTTGGCCGATGGCATTCGCAATTATGCCGCGACCCTTGCGACCTTGCGTCCGGCACCCGCTGCGCGCCAGTAATCGCGATTCTTCGCTTCGTTCCGACTTCCAAAACTGCTAGGGATTGGCGCATGCAAAACTTCTCGGTCACTGCATTTGCCCTGATGGTTGGAATTTTCGCCGCGACCACTGCCTCGGCTTGGGACTATGAAGGCCATCGCATCGTCAACCAACTGGGGTTGGCGGCGCTGCCCGGTGATTTTCCGGCATTTGTCCATGAAGCGTCGAACGCGGAACGCATCGCGTTTCTAGCCGGCGATCCCGACCGCTGGCGCAATGTCCCCGACCTGCCGTTGAAACAATCGGGTGGAAGTTGGACCGATCACTTTTTGGATCTGGAACAATTACCCGAAGCGGGGATCGATCCGACCAAGGTCTGTCTCTTAT
>JBEPTW010000176.1:0-7933 GCA_041691855.1 Verrucomicrobiota bacterium
CCCAATCACTTCCTAAACGGTGGTCTTTTTCAACTGCATCGATACGGCTAAGTGATCCTCTCCACACCCGTGCCAGAATCAACGACGCTTCACTACCCCAACGCGCGCCATCTCAGCCAGCTGTTCTGCGGCAGCGAGGAAAACCTTACTCGCGTCGAACAGGCCCTCGGCGTACGCCTCGTCACCCGGGACGAGTGGTTGAAAATTGACGGCCCCGCGGAAGCGATTGGCCGCGCGGAAGAATTTTTCACGCTGCTCAACACCGGACGCATCCAGGGACTGACGCTGCGCACACCGGATTTCCTGCGGCTGCTCGAAAATTACACCAAGGATAACGGCGCCAGCCTCCGATCGCTTTTCAATGAGCCGCTCGTCATTGCCACCAATCGCAAGAGTGTCGTGCCTAAAACGGTCGGACAAAAACTCTACCTGCAAGCGATTCAAAAAAGCCTGATCGTCTTCGGTATCGGTCCCGCCGGAACTGGAAAAACTTATCTCGCGATGGCCGCGGCCATCTCCGCTTTGCTCAAGGGCCAGGTGCAACGCATCATCCTCACGCGTCCCGCAGTCGAGGCAGGCGAAACTCTCGGATTTCTACCGGGTGATCTGCGCGAGAAAATCCTCCCCTATCTCCGGCCGTTGTACGACGCACTCCACGACATGCTGGACACGACAGATGTCACGAGCCTCTCCGAAAAAGGCGTCATTGAAATCGCCCCGCTCGCCTACATGCGCGGCCGGACGCTGGCGAATGCCTACATCATTCTGGACGAGGCCCAGAACACTTCGCCCGAACAGATGATGATGTTTCTCACCCGCCTCGGCGAGGAATCGCGCATGATCATCACCGGCGACATCACGCAAATCGATCTGCCGCGTGCCAAACAGTCCGGCCTCGTGCAGGCGCCGCGCATCTTGAAAAACATTCCCGGAATCGAATTTCATCACTTCACGGCGACCGATGTCGTGCGCCACCCGCTCGTGCAAAAAATTATCGATGCGTATGAAAGAGCGCAGTCCGGCGACCAAGCCGCGAGCCATGCGTGACGCTGACCGGCAGGTCGCCGTTCACAAGGCGCACCCCAGACTCAAGCTTGCGGCGAAGGAAATCGCCGCCGCCATTGCGGTGCTCGACACGCATGCCGCCAAATTTCTCGGCGGCTGCCCCCCCGGCGAGCTCTCGGTCGCAATCCTGACTGATCCGGCGTTAGCCCGGATTCACGCCGATTTCATGGACGATCCAGCAGCGACCGACGTGATCACCTTTGGAGGCGATCCGGTCGTCGGACAGGCAGGAGAAATCTGCGTTTCGGCGGACACCGCCGCGCGCTTTGTGGGCCTGACCGCGCAGAACAAAACGAGCGCGAGCATCCAAAACAAATTCTCCGCGGAACTCACCCTTTACATCGTCCATGGCTGGTTACACCTCGCCGGCTACGATGATCTCCAACCCGCCAAAAAACGTCGGATGCGTGCGGCCGAAAAGCGGGCGATGACTCTGTTGCGAGCGGCCAAGGCGATACCTTCGTTTCGTCTCGGATAGTGATTCGGAAAAACCTCCGGACCGATAATCTGCGTTCACATGCGCACCGCTGGTCAAAGAAATCAGTGTTCAATGATGAACAACTGTGGTTACTTGCGAATTCATGCCCGAGACCCGTTTCACTTCACTGCGTAATGCCTTTTTAACCGGCCTGCTGCTGGTCGCTCCTCTCGTGGTCACGATCTGGGCGCTGCGCGTCATCATCGGCATCGTTGGCGGGTCAATCACTCCGCTTTTTTCACCCTACCTGCCCGGCGCGCTGATCCATTTGCCGAGCATCGTCTGGGACGTACTCACCACCGCCATCGTTCTCGTCTTAGTGACGCTGCTCGGCTACCTGTCGCGCCTGTTCCTCGGTCAATTTGTCGGCGCGGTCGCGGAACGATTTATCCAAGGGATTCCTGGCGTGGGCGGATTTTATAACAGCGTTAAACAATTCATCGAAACCTTCGGTGCCAAGGATCGCACGCAGTTCAGCAAAGTCGTCCTCGTCCAATTTCCGCGCGCTGGCGCATACACGATCGGATTTCTTACCAACACTGGCAAAGGCGAACCGCACACGCACTTCGTGGAGGAACGTTGGGCGGTGTTCGTGCCGACCTGTCCGAGTCCGGTCAATGGATTCTTCATGTATCTGCCGCGCGAAGAAATTATTGAACTCGGCATCTCCGTCGGCGAGGGCATGAAAACAGTTATTTCGTGCGGTGCGGTCCTTCCGCACTGGACAGACCCGGCGACTGCGAAAGCGTTTCTCGGCAGTCAGGCTGGTTCTCGGGGCGACTAAAAACTGCTCGTATGCCCGGAGAGCAGACTCGAACCACCGGCTTCGTTTTGGCGAAGCAGTTCTCAGGCTCGGATTCGTTTGAGCAACTCACCTTCTTCTCCGGCGAAAACGGCCTGCTCAACTGCCTGCGACGCGCGGCGCGAAGCAAGACCGGGCCAGCTCCAGCGATTGATTTGTTCGACGAGGCCGAACTCTGGCTCGAATCGTCGAATCAAGGTCGCACCTGGTTCATTAAAGAGCACCGTCTCATTCAGCGTCACGAAGGAATCGGGCGTTCCTATGACGCTTTACGCGCTGCCGCCGCACTGACCACGCTCATTTCCCGAAACACAGTGCCTGACGAGTCACGCGAATCGATCATTGGCTGGTTGCGGACAACTCTCGCCGCCCTCGCGAGCGGTGGACGACCGGACATTATTTGGCTCAAGGCGCTGTATTGTTTTCTCAGGGACGAAGGATATCCCGTCAAACAGCAGTGGTGGCCATCATTGACGTCAGCCGACCGCGAAATCGCCGCGCAGCTCTTGAACCAACCACTCGCCGCGCAAACAATCGCAATTCCCGTCGTGATGCGGATCACCGGCCTGCTTGAAAAATGGACCCAAGCGGAAACCGAAATCCGGCTGCGCTAGCTGTCGCGCGCGCCTTGGTTCGCTGGATGTTTTTAACGTCGTAGTCCCGGCTTGTCATTTCCGGCGAAGCGAATCCATAGGTAGGTTCGTCTTTCATGCAGTTCTCCCTCGAAAACAAAACCGTCCATCTCAGCGTCGGCGAGTTTGCGGCCTTCGCGCTCGGCCCGCAGGAATCGGGCGGCGGTGGCCAAGGAATTTGGCGCGCTCAACTGGGCCAGCATTGGCACAACGAACTTCGCACGCGCACGGAAAAAGAATTCACGACCGACGGCGTCCTGCAGGCCGGGGTACAATTTGAAATTGCCCTCAATGGCCGGCTCGTTCACCGCGGCTGGACACTGCACCTCAACGGTCGCATCGATCAACTGGTCGGCAGCACGCTCCGGGAAATCAAAAGCGTCATGCGTCCGCTCCCCGCACCTGAAACGGAACTGCGCGCCGACTATCCGGGCTATTTCCGTCAACTCGCCGCGTACGTTGTCCTCATCCGAACCGTCGAGGAAAAGCAACTCGCGGCGCTTGATCGGACGACGTTGCGAGCCGAACTGATTTTTGTCGAAGCGGGTTCGGGACTCGCGCAAACGATCGTCCTCACGCCTTTCGACGAAGCGCTTTTTTTCCACCAGCTCGACGCGATTGTCGAATTTCTGAATCTGCGTTTGCGCGCCACCGAGCGGCGGCGATCGCTGGAATTCCGTCCCGCCTTCACTGAACTCCGTCTCGGTCAGGAAAACATTCAGGCCGAGTTGACCGCCGCGCTCGCCTCATCGCCCACCCTCTTGTTCGAGGCCCCGACCGGCTACGGGAAAACCGGTTGCGTGCTGGAATTTGCCCTCAACCAAATGCGCTCAGGACGCTTCGCGCGGATGATCTGGCTCACTGGAAAATCCACCGGGCAGCTCCAAGTGGTCCGCACGCTGGAACAAATGACCGTTCCCGATAAAAGCAATCGATCGGGTTCCGCTTTGCCTTTGCCGTTCTGGCAGGTGCGCAACAAAGCCGAGCACTGCATCAACCACACGTTTCATTGTGTTCGCGATGGCTGCAGTTATCTCGCCGGTTGCGAAGAGCGTTGGCCGCAAAGCGGGCTGGCCAAATTCTACCTCGACGACGCGCAGCCCCACGATCTCGACACCTTGCGCGAAGCGGGACGCGCAGCGCGGATCTGCCCCTATGAAATCACGCGAACCGCCCTCGCTTTCAACGATGTGTGGATCGGTGATTTCAACTACGTCTTTGCGCCGGGCAATCGTGGCATTTTTTTTGAGCAACCTGGCTTCAATCCCGAGGAAACGCTGCTGGTCATCGATGAAGCCCACAATCTTCCCTCGCGCGTGGCCGGCGCTTATTCACACCGCGCTTCCAGCAACGATGCGCGCCTCTTGCTGGCCGAACTCGACCATTTGCAAGCGCCCCGACCGTTGATCCGCGCTGTGGAAGAATGGGCGCAACTCATCGCTGCGTTGCGTCCCGCCGATTCCCTCGATCCCGGCGTCGAGGATGATGTCCGGGAATTATCCGCCAAACTCGCCAATTTGGTGAGCACGCTGCCCCTCGACTATGTCGCTCTCGGGCCCCGTCATTCGGAATCCCTCTGGCAGTTTCCGGCGATCGATAATTTCCTGAATGACAAAAACCTCACCAAGTTGCTCTGGGTTTCCCGAGAAGGTGAATTGGAGTTCACGTGTGTGGACGCCGCCGCTGCCATCGGAGAAACGCTCCAACTTTTCGGCGGCACGATCCTAATGTCGGCCACGCTCCAACCGTATCCAGAATTTGCGATCTCGTGCGGAGTGGAAACAGTAAAGCAATCGCGCTCCGGCTCCCTCGACGGCAAACCTCCGACCGAGCAGATCGCGCCATCCAGATACGCGACCCTAACCGCACTGACGCCGTGGCGCTCCGGGGCCTACCATATCGCCGTCGATCTGCGCGTAGACACGAGTTATCGCCAACGTTCCAGCCACTATGGCACGACCGGCGCCACAATCGAAGCGCTGCATCAAGCCGCGCAAGCCAATCAACCTCGCGGGTCCACTTCGGCCGTCGCCGTGTTTTTCCCCTCGTACGCCTATGCCGACGCGGTGCTGCGAGCGCTGGAGCAAAGCGGCTCGGTGCTGCGCGTCGCGATGCAACCGCGCCTGTCCGACCTGACCGCGCAAGCCGCGTGGATTGAGGAAAACCTCGCGCTCTCCGACGTGCTTTTTCTCGTCCTCGGCAGCAGCTTCGCCGAAGGCATCGATCTTTTGGGCGGCCGCGTAACGCATGCGATGGTCGTCGGTCCGGCGCTCCCTGAGGTCAACGCGGTGCAAAAAGCCCGCATCAGCGAGTTCGCCGCGCTTGGTCGCGACGCCGCTTTCCGCCGCGTGTATCAAATCCCCGGATTACAGAAGGTAAACCAAGCCCTCGGCCGTCTCGTCCGCGCCCCCGGCCACCACGCAAAAGTACTGCTCCACTGCAAACGCTTCGCGGACCCCACGTACGCGTCGTTGCTCGCGACGGATTATCAATTCTACCGAGAGATCAGTGATGAAGCCGATTTATTGGAATGGCTCGCCCGCCCGATCAGTTCCGCTTCGCCAGCTCTTCCCTGATCTTCTTGAGTTCGTCGTAGCATTTCTTCGCCCAATACTGGGCGGAATAGCCGCAGCAGAGCAGAAAGATTCCAAAGATGCCGTTGGTGATGTTCACAAATTTTATTCCCAGTTGAGCGTGGGAGATTATTTTGCCTCAGGCGTCGTTGCCGCCACCTGATCGACCGGCCGGGCCATTTCCAGACGTTCAATTTTGGGCCCGTCTGTTCCGCCGCCCGGTGCCCGGAACACGATCGTCGCACCTGCTTCCTTTAGTGATTCGACCAATCCACGGCGCACCTCGTCGTCATCCTGCACCGCGAGCACCTTCTCCGCCAAAGCCCGGGCGCGTTCCAGTTCGCCAGCGCCGGCCAGCACCACGACGTAGATCGTTCCGGTGGTCACCGGCATTTTTTTAAAACCGGCCAACATCGTTTCCGGCACCGTGCGCCCACTGGCCTTCATCGATTCCAAAATCCGCGCACCTTGCTCCAACTGTTTCCCGAATTCGGTTTCTGGGACGCCGAGCGAGAGCGCTTCCCGGTAGTGCTTCTTTTGTCCCAACCAAATCAACATTGGCAGACCGCCGTAGGTTTTGCGCGCCCGACCATCGATGGGCAAGCGGCCCAAAGTCTCCAGGATCGTCGCATCGTCCCTCAACGCCAAATCGAGACTCGCGAGGCGTCTGACCGCTTCGATTTCTGCGGAGGCCGGATCGACGAACACTTTTTGTTGCACCTTATCGCGCCGCACGCGCAAGGCCTCGAGTGCTGGCGGATACTTATGCCCCAGCCGACCAATCAGGCTCGGCAAGATACCATTCACCATTGTCGCGAACTGTGGATCGGCGTCGGGACCGGAATCGTAACACCAGAGATATAGCGCAAGTGCCTCGGCTGGCTGGTCCGCTTCAGCGAGCTTGCGAGCCAGGTCCAGGCGTTTCCTCGGCGTGGCGACTTCCTCCACCTTCACCGCCTCGCGTGCGACCTGCAACGATGTCTTGCCCGCGAGCGTCGCAGTCAACGCTTCTTGAAATTTGTCGGCCTTCATGTAGCCGACGTAACGATCCACCTCCGTCCCATCGGGCTTGAGCACCAGCATCGTCGGATAGGCCTCAATCCGATACTGCTTGGCCAACTCCTTTTCCTTCTCGGCATCGATGCGCAGGGCGACGACCTTTTCGCGTAGAAGCGCCATCACCTGCGGATTTATCCATGTCGTCGTATCAAGCAGTTTGCAGGGAGCGCACCACGTCGTGAAAAAATCGACGAAGACGAGTTTGCTGTCCTTCGCCGCCTGTGTCTGGGCCGCGCTAAAGGACGATGAGACGAAAGGCGTCGGTTCCTCGGCTCGCCCCACGGTCAGGGACATGAGCAAAGTGACAGCGAGTGTGGCCAGGCTATGACCACGAACGAACAAGGCGACCGCTCGAGCAGAATAATTTGGAATAATATTCATGATATTCATTTTTCAGTACGATTGGTTTTGGAGCTGGGAGCGGAGCGACGGAAAATTACCAGCGGCTCAGGCGGCGTGAGTTCCAATCGGTCGATCTTGATTTCGCGATTGAAGCCACCGCCTTCCTCGTAAGTTACGGCAGCGATGGTATCGTTTTCCGACCGATCGGAAGCTGCCGTCCCAGCGGCGTTCCGCGAGAACTGAGATGCAGATGCTGGGACTTTAAAATACACCAGTGTAAACTTGGGCGAGAAGGGCAACAAATTCGTGCTCTTATCATCGTTCCCCGACAAACGTTCGCTGGTGCCCCGCGAGCGATCAATAAGATAATAATCGGGCACACCGTTGGTCAACTGAGCGGTGATCATCGTCGTGATTTCACCCGGACTTGGATCCCTTTCGGCAGAAACTGGGAGCGGTAACCGTTGGAGAATTTGCGCCCTCAGACTTTTGGCGGCGATTTGTGCTCCGTCGCGGAGTGGCATCTCCCACTGAAGGACGGGATGATTCAGCGTGAATCGTAAGGCCAGCGTGCACGCCGGAGCCTGCCCCTGAATCTTTTTAATCAGATCCGACGGAAGATAAACCGTGGCTTTCGCAGGCTCGGAATGGTCTGGAGGAAGTCCAAACAGATGATAATGGAACCTCCCCATATTATCGGCAATCTGCCCGTCACCCTGCCACTGGCTGCCATCCGGCCAAAACAAATTTATCTCGAATTGCCCACCAGCGATGCCCTGTTGTTGGGAAATTCCCCGCGCCCTCAGTTGGAAATTTACGGGGACCCTCCTGACGTCACTGGAGTTCCTTTGCCCAAAAACCTCCGCGCGGACGAAATCCACCGCGATCTCTTCAGTGCCGACGCTCTGCGTCGTACTCCCTGGCCAGTATTTCATCAAATCAATCGGCCACCACGCCGCTGTCACGATGCCTGCAGCGCTTC
>JBEPTW010000177.1:0-7928 GCA_041691855.1 Verrucomicrobiota bacterium
ACTTCAGCACATTCCGCGCCCGGCCTTCATTTCCGTATGATTTTTCCGGGTTAGATGCAATACTGTTCACTTAGGTAAAACTCGGATTTTTACCTGGAACGCGATGGCTTTAGTGGGTGCTCGGGCGCGGCGCAAGGGATAGCCGGACATTTTGCGTTTGAGGCCGCGAGGGATACGCCGACCGCGGCTGCTGACGCAACGTTCCTCGAGGATCTCGTCCACGATGGTGGCCAGCCAGGTGGCGATACGCTCAGGGGGAAAAAGCTGGCCGGTCGGCCAGCTTGCGGCGCACCACGCGCACGGCATGAGTGAAGGAAAGCCGGTCCGGATCGAGTTCGGCTTTGCGGGCCGCTTGGTGCATGAGCCACCGCACGGCGCGGTGCGCCAAGAGCAGACCATAGAGCTCTTGTTCGATTAACTCCGGGGTTTTGCTGCGCAGAACCACCTGACCGCCGCGCAGATGGGTTTTCAATTCGTCGAACGCCCCTTCCAGTTCCCAACGCTCGGGATACAACGCCGCCAACTCTTCGGCCGGAGCCTGCGCCGGGTCGAGCAGCGTCGTCATCAGCCGGTAGGTCCCGGCCTCGGGGCGTCCCTCCAATTGATATTCAATGACCCGCACCCGTAGCCCGTCTCGCCGATGCCGCCGGTCTTTGGGCGAAGCGAAGAAGGTGGATAAATACGAGCCATCCGCCAGCGCTTCTTCGACCGGCAATACCAGATTCGAACGGATGCGCCACAATAACGCCGCTCCGGTCCCGACCGCTTGTTGCCACAAAGAGAAAGAGGCGAAGAGCCGGTCAGCCAAGCACAGCATGCCCGGCTGGAGAGCGGGAAGCACTTTTTCCGCCAGCGCGTGTTCACTGCGGGCATACGGCCCCATCGCCACCGAAAAAAATCCATGCGTGCCGGTTTCAATCATCCCCACCAGACGCAATTGAGGGAAAGCCGCTTCTCCCCGACTCGCTCCAGGCTTGCCGAAGTGCTTCCGATTGGCGGCCGTATCCGGCACATCCAGCGTGCTGCCATCCAGCGCGACCAGCCGCAGCCCACGGTAGAATCCACCGGGGCTGGTTTTGGCGTCGGCCATCGGGCGCGCATTTTGCTCCCACAATTGGCGCAGCGGCGCCGCCCCCAATCGCTGGCGCGCCTGGGCAATCGCCGCCTTGCTGGCGACCTTCACCGCTGCGCTTCCCTCCAGCCAGCGCAATCCCTCCATCAGCACTCGCAGCACTTCCCGCGTCGAGACCGCCATCAGCAAGCCAAGCGCCATCACATAGTAAGTCACCGCTTCGGCCGGCAGCGCCCGCACCCGCTCGCTGCTCCGATCGGCCGCTGCTACCGCGGCAGCGACTTGTTCATAGGGATACGCTGCCGCCAGCACCCCCACGCTGAGATGTTCCGCAAGCTTGCCACCGCCACCCATCGTCATTGCCGTTCGCGCCATGCGTCTGTTTCCGCAGGTCCACTAAATTTAGTCAATTCATTAAGTGAACAGTATTGGGGTTAGCTTCGAGGCGTGATTTCATAAAAATACGATTTGATCGTTTTTGCTGGATGGTGCGCATTTAACCTGCGGCCACATTGGACAATAATTTTTTCCCCGATGTCTGTTCGTTTTTGAATTCACCGGCTGCTTAGCTGTGACCATCGATTAAAACGACCGGTGGTTCAAATCCTCGACTCATGAAATCATCGTTCTGGAAATTCTGTGGTGTTATCGCTTTTATTCCCTCTCTTGCGTGGAGCTCTGGGCTGGATATCGGCCGTCAGGTCGATCGGCTGGATCAATTGGTCCACCTTGCCGCCGCGCAAAAGAGTCAGGCTGCGGCTGTTTTCGAAGCGGAGAATCAAGCCTTGCAGGCGTTTGGCACAGTGGAGGAGCGGATGGAGCGGGGGATTCCAATCAGGGAACAGGCGCGGGCGGAAATCCGCCGCTTACTCACGACCGGGCAGCAGGAAATCTATGATCGCGCCCCGCAGCGGCTGGGCGGCGGTGCCATGATCGACGCCGCGGCGAAACTCGATCGGATTGATCGGGTTGTTGAGCTTTCCGACGAGCAGCTCGCGCAGGTCGCGATAATTTCCCAGAGGGAAACCGATGCCTTGCTGGCGCTTCCCGTCTCTGAGCGCTCGGTGCAAGGGGCGGAGCTCCATCAGGAGGCAATGGCTCAAGTGAGAGCGTTGCTCACGTCTGACCAGCAATTAAAATTGGCCGCCAATCCGAATTTGATCACTGATCTCGCCGAACGGGCTTATGTGACCTCATTCATCAAAACTTCACCCGTGATCGTCGCACGATTGGGTGTCATCGCCCGCGTCTCGCTCGCGGGATCAACGACGTTCTCCTCGGATAGAGAGGCCAAGTCGATGAAGGGTAGCTACAGTTACAACGTGCGAGGGAGCAGTGGCGGCGAGCTGTTGAAGGTTTGTTGGGAAAGAGAATTATCCTCCGGCCAGATCAAAGTGATTAAAATCGAGAACGCCACTGGCGTTGTGCTTTCACCATAAAGCTAAAGCCAAAGGCCAAGAATTCGGATTCACTACTCTGATTTCTGTATATTCAGTGCGTTCTGTGGTGCTTTCGGAATTATTGGCTGAGGATTGGATCGCCTGTGGAATGGTCGGGACGGCGAGATTCAAACTCGCGACCTCTTGCTCCCGAAGCAAGCGCTCTACCAGGCTAAGCTACGTCCCGTATCGGATACCGGTATCCGGAAGAGGGTGCAAGACACCTAAAAAATTTTAGGCGGAGCAAACCTAAATTCACTCGATTTCGCTGGGATTTTTGACGATTAATCTTCGTCAGTAGTGCTTATTTAAAGCTCAAGAACTCAGTAGTCACGCGTCGCCCATGAGGTAAGTTGGCAAATGCCGCCGAAGTCGCGTGGCTTTGGCGAACAACTGCGGAATCGCTTCATCCTCCAGAACGTTTTCAGCGGAACGGCGTGTCCTGTTTGCAAAATTACGGCCCAATCTGCCTACAGTTGATCCGCTCCGTTTATGACAGATAAAGTGCGCGGGCCTGATTCGGTACAGATCCAGTCGGATTACCGTCGAAATTGCGCAAAATTCCTTTCGGAAATCAAAAAACAGGATTGCAAGAAGCGGTCGAGCGGAGCGTTGTTTGATTTCCCGTGCGCTCAGGTCGATCGCCAGATCCGCCAGTTGCATGGCATGATAAAAGCTGCATACTATTTCCCGACCAAATCCAACCTATCCTCCGTTCTGACAACGGTGAACAAAGCACTGACAATTCAGCCGGCCTTTCCTTTCCGCCGCGACCCTTCGCCGGCGTTGGCAGCTGCATTCTAACCACCTTCCGCGCCCGTGAAGCTTTTCCGGGCCATCCGAGCCACCTCCCTTTCCATGTCCAACCAGAAGAATGATTCGTCCAGTGCCGCCGCCTCGCAGAACTTTGGGCGGCCAGGTAAGCAGGGTCTCTACGATCCCGCCTTTGAGCATGACGCTTGCGGCGTCGGCTTCGTCGTCGACATGAAGGGACGCAAATCGCACCAGATTCTCCAGAACGGCTTGCAGGTATTGCGCAATCTCGACCACCGCGGCGCGGCCGGTGCCGAGGTCAACACGGGCGACGGTGCGGGCATTTTGCTCCAGATGCCGCATGCGTTCATGAAGGAAGCGGCCAAGAAGGCCCGCATTTCCCTGCCGGGACCCGGGGAGTATGGTTCGGGCATTCTCTTTTTGCCGCGCAACCAGACGGTGCGGCGCAAGCTTGAGCAGACGTTTGAACAAATTGTCCAAGCGGAGGGATTGACGTTCCTCGGTTGGCGCACCGTGCCGGTGAACAATTCTTCGCTCGGCGAATCCGCCAAGGCTTGCGAGCCGTTCATGCGGCAGATTTTCATCGGGCGCGGTTCGTCGGTGACCGACGAGTTGGCGTTCGAGCGCAAGCTGTACCTGATCCGCAAGCGCGCTTATTCCGATATCCGCGCCTCGACCATGAGCGGGGCGGAATCATGGTATGCGGCGAGCCTGTCCTGCCGGACAATCGTCTACAAAGGCATGCTGCTAACGAACCAGCTGCACGAGTATTTCACCGATCTTTCCAATCCATCGATGGAAACGGCGATCGCGCTCGTGCACTCCCGTTTCAGCACGAACACGTTCCCAAGTTGGGATCGCGCGCATCCGTACCGATACGTCGCGCATAACGGCGAGATCAACACGCTACGCGGCAATATCAATTGGATGCATGCCCGCGAGGCGCTCTTCGAGTCCGAGGCCTTTGGCGAGGACATGAAGAAGATTCTCCCGATCATCAACCCGAACGGTTCCGACTCGGCGATGTTCGACAACACGCTCGAGCTGCTCACGCTCGCCGGTCGTCCGCTGGCGCATGCGATGATGATGATGGTACCGGAGCCGTGGTCGAACGACGAGAACATGGACCCGGCCCGCCGGGCGTTCTATGAATTCCACGCTTGTTTGATGGAGCCATGGGATGGTCCTGCGGCCATCTGCTTTACCGACGGTACGCAAATTGGCGCGGTCCTCGATCGCAACGGTCTGCGTCCCGGCCGCTACTGTGTCACGAAAGACGGAATGGTTGTCCTCGCGTCGGAAAGCGGCGTGCTGAGCATTCCTGCCGACCAAGTGGTCATGAATGGCCGCCTGCAACCGGGCCGCATGTTCCTCGTCGATACCGCTCAGGGCCGCATCATCGAGGATGAGGAGATCAAGCAACAGATCATCACTGAGCGTCCTTATCGCCAGTGGCTCGATGAGCATCTGGTTCATCTCGCGGATTTGCCGGCGGCTCCCGAGGTTCCATTGCCGGATCACGATACGCTGCTCCAGCGCCAGATCGCCTTTGGTTACACTCACGAGGACGAACGCATTATCATTACTCCGATGGCGCGCGACGGCGTGGAAGCGATTGGCTCAATGGGTAACGACACCGCGCTCGCCGTGCTCTCCAACAAGCCGCGGCTGCTGTACGATTATTTTCAACAGCTCTTCGCGCAGGTGACGAATCCGCCGATCGATTGTATCCGCGAGGAAATCATCACCTCGGCCGAGACGCGTCTTGGCTCCGAGGGCAATCTGTTGCATCCCGGCCCGACGGCATGTCGTCGCGTCGAGTTGAAGTGGCCGGTTCTCACCAATGAGGAAATGGCGAAGATCCGCCGCATGGATTTGCCCGGCCTCAAGGTTAGCGCGCTGCCCATTCTTTTCCGCGTCAGCCGCGGCGAGAAGGGTCTCGCGAAGTCCATGGAAGAACTCTGCGTGATGGCCCGCCGCCTGATTGAAGAGGAAGAGGTAAACGTGCTCATCCTCAGCGATCGCGGAGTGAATAAGGAATTTGCTCCCATCCCGGCGCTGCTCGCGGTTGCCGGCCTGCATCATTATCTGATTCGCGAAGGCCTGCGCACTCGCGCGAGCCTCGTGCTCGAAACTGGCGAAGCCCGGGAAGTTCACCACTTCTCGCTGCTCATCGGCTACGGCATCAGCGCGGTGAATCCGTACGTGGCGTTCGAATCGATCGACGACATGATCCGCGAGGGTTTGCTCGTAAACATCGACCACAAGACCGCCTGCAAGAACTTCGTGAAAGCCGCGTCGAAGGGCGTGATCAAGGTCATGTCGAAGATGGGAATCTCCGCGATCCAGAGTTATCGCGGCGCCCAGGTTTTCGAAGCGCTCGGCATCCGCCAGGACGTGATCGATCATTATTTCACATGGACTGCTTCACGCGTCGGCGGCATCGGCCTCGATGTCATCGCGCAGGAAGTTCTCGCGCGCCATCACGCCGCTTACCCAGCGCGGCCCGTTAATGATCAGGTACTGCCGACCGGCGGTATCTACAAGTGGCGGTCCGACGGCGAGAATCATCTCTTCACGCCCGAGTCGATCCACCGCCTGCAAAAGGCGACGCGGATGGGCAGCTATCCGGCGTTCAAAGACTACTCGAAAATCATTAACGAGCAGGGTCGGAATCTTTGCACGCTCCGCAGCCTGCTGGATTTCAAGCCGACCACCGCGATTCCTCTTTCCGAGGTCGAGTCGGTGGAAAGCATCGTCAAGCGCTTCAAGACCGGCGCGATGTCCTACGGCTCCATTTCGAGCGAGGCGCATGAAACACTCGCGATCGCGATGAACCGCATCGGCGGCAAATCGAACACCGGCGAAGGTGGCGAAGATCCCGCCCGCTTCATCCCGCTCCCGAATGGTGATTCGAAGAATTCTGCGATCAAGCAGGTTGCCTCCGGGCGTTTCGGCGTCACGAGCGAATACCTCGTCAACGCGAAGGAACTTCAAATCAAGATGGCGCAGGGTGCAAAGCCCGGCGAAGGCGGCCAATTGCCCGGCACCAAAGTTTATCCGTGGGTCGCCAAGACCCGCGGCACGACTGCAGGCGTCGGCCTCATTTCACCGCCACCACACCACGACATTTATTCCATCGAGGATCTGGCCGAATTGATCCACGACTTGAAGAACGGCAACCGGCACGCACGCATCAGCGTGAAGCTCGTCTCCGAAGTCGGAGTCGGGACTATCGCGGCCGGTGTGGCAAAGGCGCATGCTGACGTGGTGCTGATCAGCGGTTACGATGGCGGAACCGGCGCTTCGCCGCAGACGTCGTTGCAACACGCCGGACTGCCGTGGGAACTCGGACTTGCCGAAACCCACCAGACCTTGGTCCTGAATAACCTTCGCAGCCGCATCGCGGTGGAAACCGACGGCCAGCTCAAAACGGGCCGCGACGTGGTCATCGCTGCGTTGCTCGGCGCCGAAGAATTTGGTTTCGCGACCGCGCCGCTTGTCACCTCGGGCTGTATCATGATGCGCGTTTGCCATCTGAATACCTGTCCCGTCGGCGTCGCCACGCAGGACCCGCGACTCCGCGCAAAGTTCACCGGCAAGCCGGAGTACGTCGTCAACTTCATGCGTTTCATCGCTGAGGAAACCCGTGAGATCATGGCGCAACTCGGCTTCCGCACCATTGAGGAAATGGTGGGGCAGGTGAGTTATCTCGAACCGCGCAAGGCCATCGACCACTGGAAGGCGAAGGGATTGGATTTCTCCAACATTCTCTATCAGCCCGAAATCGGGCCCGAGGTCGGCCGCTTCTGTTCCATCAAGCAGGATCACGGCATCGACCGCGCGCTCGATATTACCACGTTGCTCGACATCTGCGCGCCCGCCATCGAGCGCGGCGAAAAAGTCGTGGCCGAAATTCCTATTCACAATGTCAACCGTGTCACCGGCACCATCGTCAGTTACGAGGTGACGAAGAAGCACGGCGCGAAGGGTCTGCCCGAGGACACCATTCGTCTTCAGTTCAAGGGCTCAGCCGGACAGAGTTTTGGCGCATTCGTGACGCGAGGCATGACGCTCTCAATTGAAGGCGATGCCAACGATTACGTCGGCAAGGGCCTCTCGGGCGGCAAGCTCATCATTTATCCATCACCCGATGCGACCTTCAAGGCCGAGGAGAACATGATCGTCGGCAACGTTGCGCTATATGGTGCGACCGCCGGTGAAGTTTATTTCCGCGGTCTGGCCGGCGAACGGTTTGCGGTCCGCAATTCCGGGGTCGATGCCGTGGTGGAAGGCATTGGCGACAACGGCTGCGAATACATGACCGGTGGTCGCGTCGTGGTGCTCGGCCGCGCTGGGCGCAATTTTGCCGCCGGTATGTCCGGTGGCATCGCCTACGTCCTCGATGAAGCGGGTGATTTCGCCAAGCGCGTCAACACCCAGATGGTCGGCATCAGTAAACTTGAGGACGCCGCAGAAATCGCCGAGGTCCGCAAGCTCGTGCAGAATCATCTGAACCACACGAAGAGTACCCGCGCCAAGCACCTGCTTGACCAGTGGGATCTGACCGTGCCGAAGTTCGTCAAGGTGCTCCCGAACGACTACCGCCGCATGCTCGCCGAAATCGAGACGGCCCGGTCGCA
>JBEPTW010000178.1:0-7928 GCA_041691855.1 Verrucomicrobiota bacterium
GTGGTCCTCACCGACATGGGCACCGGCGTTCCGAGCGGCATCGCCGCCAAAATCGTTTCCATCGCCGAAGCGAAAACCACCGCGTACGCCGCGCACGGTTTCGCCGGTCTCGTCACCGTTTTCGTCAAAGCGATCCTGTGCAACTGGATGGTTTGTCTCGGCGTGGTGATGGCGATGACCTCCCAATCCACGATCGGAAAGATCGCCGCGATGTGGCTGCCAATCCTTACTTTTTTCGCGCAGGGTTTCGAGCACTCGGTGGTCAACATGTTCATGATTCCCACCGGTATGTTGCTCGGCGCAAAAGTTTCCTTCTCCGACTGGTGGCTGTGGAACCAAATCCCGGTCACTCTCGGCAATCTCGTCGGAGGTTTCCTCTTCGCCGGTCTCTTCCTCTACTGGACTTATCGCCCGGCTAAATCCGTCACGACCGACGATTCGGTCGCCGCGACTTCCGCCCTGCCCGTCCGTACTTGAATCAATCCAATTCCATGTCCGCTCCTGTCACCGAACCTTCCGCAGGTTTCACGCCCGAGCAAAAGCAATACCTTGAAGGCTTCCTCGCGGGAGCTGCGGTCCACATTCCATTCGTTGGTCAGACGGCCGGCGGCTTGATCACCGCGTCGCCCGCCGGGACCAATGCCGCCAATCTCGCCGCCGCGCCGGCCGAGGATGCCGTCTTCGGCACACCGCTCGCGGACTTGTGCAAACCGGAACGTTGGAAGTATGACGAAAACCCGCTCGATATCTGGGAGAAACTCGTGGCCCATGCTGACGCCGATAAGTTTCCCGACGAGGCCGATTCATTTCGTTTTAAGTTTCACGGTTTCTTCTATGTCGCGCCCGCGCAGGACAGCTTCATGCTCCGCCTGCGTTTGCCCGCCGGTGAAATCACCGCTGCCCAACTCCGCGGCGTCGCTGAAATCGCCGATTGGGGCGCGGGCTGCGCGCACATCACCACCCGCGCCAATCTGCAAATTCGCGAACTGCGTCCGCGCGACATCGTCAAGGTGCTGGTTCATTTGCAGGATCTCGGCCTGACCTCCCGCGGCTCGGGCGCGGACAACGTCCGCAACATCACCGCGTCGCCCAACAGCGGCTTCGATCCCGACGAACTGCTCGACGTCCGTCCGTTTGCGAAAGGCCTGCACCACTATATTCTGAATCACCGCGACCTCTACGGCCTCCCGCGCAAATTCAATGTCGCTTTCGACAACGGCGGCTCGCTCTCCACCGCGGCGGACACGAACGACATCGGTTTCACCGCGTGCCGCGTGACCGAAAAATCGCTCGCCAGTTTTGCGTCCTCCGAAAGTGCGAATTCAAAATTTGAAATTCCACCCGGCACCTATTTCCGTCTCGAACTCGGCGGTATTTCCGGTCACGGCGATTTCGCCCGCGACACCGGTTTGCTCATTAAAGCATCCGATTGTGTCGCCGTTGCCGCCGCCATGCTGCGGGTTTTCAATGAAAATGGCGACCGCACCAACCGGAAAAAGGCGCGCCTCAAATACCTGCTCGAAAAATGGGGCGTGGAAAAATTCGTCGAAGAAACCCAAAAGAAACTCGCTTTCCCCCTCACCCGCCTGCCCCTCGCCGCGTGCGAACCGCGCCGGCCGCATTTCAAACACGGCTGGCTGGGCGTACAAAAACAGAGCCAAAAGGGGTTCAACTCCATCGGCGCCGGCGCGCCTGTCGGGCGAATCACCTCGCGCCAAATGCGTCAACTCGCCGACCTCGCCACCAATTACGGCAAGGGCGACATCCGCCTCACGGTCTGGCAAAGCGTCATCGTTCCTCACGTGCCGGACGCTTTCGCCGAAACCGCCCGGCGCAACACCACCCGCATCGGTTTGTTCACCGAAGCCTCTCTCGCGACCGGCGGCATCATCGCCTGCACCGGCAACCAGGGCTGCAAATATTCCGCAGCTGACACCAAGGCTCACGCGATCACGTTAATGAAACACCTCGGAACCCGCGTCCAACTCGATTCCCCGGTCAACATTCACTTTACCGGCTGTCCAAATTCGTGCGCGCAGCACTATTGCGGCGACATCGGATTCGTCGGCGCGAAACTCACCGACGGAGGCGAAGGCTACCACGTGGTACTCGGCGGCGGCATGGGCCACGAACAGGGCATCGCGCGCGAGATTTTCCGCGGCATCCGCGCCACGGAAGTCCCGGCGCTGAGCGAGCAAATCCTCCGCACATACCAACAGAAAAAGAAAACCGGCGAATCATTCGTCGAGTGGGCCCGCCGCCATTCCGCCAAGGAACTCCAGGAATTTTTCTCGTCATGAACGTCATCGTTCCAGTCATTCCCGATACCGCTCCGTTTACGCTCGAACAACGCTCGTGGCTCAATGGCTACCTCGCCGGACTCATGGCGCGCGGACCGGTCGATCCAGTGGCCGCCGGTGCCGCGTCGAAAGGCGCCTCCGTCGCGACCCTCAAGTCGTTGACGATTCTTTTTGGCTCGCAAACTGGCACGTGCGAAGGCCTCGCCAAGCGCGCCGCGAAGGAAGCGGGCAAACGTGGATTTGCCGCGACGATGATGGACATGGCCTCGTTCACCAGCGCGCAACTCGCGCAGGAGAAAAACGTTTTAGTGATCGTGAGCACCTACGGCGACGGCGAGCCGCCGGACAGCGTAAAACCGCTCCACGCGGCCCTCGGCGCGGAAGGCGCACCGGCGCTCGCTGGTCTGCATTTTTCGGTGTGCGCGCTCGGCGACACCAACTATCCAATGTTCTGCCAATGCGGAAAGGACTTCGACGCCCGCCTGGAAAAACTCGGTGGCCACCGCGTCAATGCACGCGTGGATTGCGATCTCGATCACGACGAAATTTTCACTAAGTGGCTCGACGTCACGCTCGGTTCCTTCGGTGCCGACACTGGCGCAGCCGCCCCGGCAACCGCGCCCTCCGCTGCGACCGCCGAAGTCGAAGAGGACACCGGTTATTCAAAAAAACGGCCCTTCCCTGCGCTCTTGCTCACGTCGCGCAATCTCAACGGCCCCGGCTCGGGCAAACAGGTTCACCACGTGGAATTCGATCTAGCTGGTTCCGGTTTGAAATACGAAGCCGGCGATGCCCTCGGTGTGGTGCCATTGAACTGCCCCGAACACGTCGCCGCCGTCCTCACCGCCCTCGGCAGTGACGGGGAGGAAGCAGTCCCCGCACCGGACGGAAACAGCATTCCGCTCCGTCGTGCGCTCACCGAGTGCTACGACCTCGGCAAACCATCCGCCGAACTGCTCACCTTGTGCAGTGTCAGCAGCGGTGGCGGCATCGCAGTCGCGCTGCACCACGTGGTCGATGTCCTCGCCGCCCGTCCGGGTCTTAAGCTCGCCTCGGCGGATTTCGTCAAGGCCCTCAAAAAAATCCAACCGCGGCTTTATTCGATTTCGTCTTCGCCGAAGGCCCACACTGGCCAGGTTCATCTGACGGTCGGTGCCGTGCGCTACGAAAAGGACGGTCGCGCGCGCAAAGGTGTTTGCTCCACCTTCCTCGCCGATCGCGCCACCATGGGGGATTCCAAAGTTGGCGTGTTCGTTCACTCGAACAATGCCTTCCGTCCACCATCCTCGGGCGACACCCCGATGATCATGGTCGGAC
Organism: Verrucomicrobiota bacterium; assembly: GCA_041691855.1. Lineage (GTDB taxonomy): Bacteria > Verrucomicrobiota > Verrucomicrobiia > Opitutales > Opitutaceae > Lacunisphaera. The sequence continues at coordinate 3,618 of JBEPTW010000178.1, forward strand.
CGGGCACCGGCATCGCACCTTTCCGCGCGTTCCTTCACGAACGCCGCGCCACTGCCGCCAAGGGAAAAAACTGGCTCTTCTTCGGCGACCAACGCGCCGCGTCGGATTTCCTCTATCGCGAAGAACTTGAATCGCTCAAAAGCGAAGGTCTGCTCGCCCGTCTCGATCTCGCGTTCTCGCGCGATCAGGAGGAAAAAATCTACGTGCAACAGCGCATGGTTGAGAACGCCGCCGAACTCTTCGCGTGGCTCGAAGCCGGCGCGCACTTCTATGTCTGTGGCGACGCCTCCCGCATGGCGAAGGACGTGGACGTGGCGTTGCACAAGGTCGTCGAGATCGCCGGCAATAAAACTGCCACCGAGGCCACCGCGTACATTCAAGCCCTGCGCACCGCCAAACGCTACCAACGCGACGTATATTGAGCGGAAGTAGCGAGCATCGAGTAGCGAGTAGTGAGCATCCGAATCTAACCACACGCATCCACCGCCGATCCACCCACGGCATCCCACCAACTACTCGCTACCCGCTACTCACTACGCGCTACTGCCCCGGTGCTCACTCCTAAAAAAAATCCCACGCTGGCCCTCATCGACGAACTACTCGCCGAACAATCCCGGTTGCAAACCCCGGTTGCGCGTTTCGCCGCCACCCACTCAAACGCCCGCGCATCCACGCTGACCTCGCAGCTCATTCCGCTTTCGCTGCCAAAGCCCGGCGAACAGTACGCATTTGAGGTCGATCTCGACTCCTGCACCGGTTGCAAAGCCTGCGTCTCCGCGTGTCATGCGTTGAACGGATTGGACGACGACGAAGCTTGGCGCGACGTCGGTCTCGTGACGGGCGGTACGCAATCGAAACCTTACCAACAAACCGTCACGACCGCGTGTCACCATTGCGCCGATCCGGGCTGTCTCAATGGTTGTCCGGTCCTCGCCTACGAAAAAGATCCGATCACCGGCATCGTTCGCCACTTGGACGATCAGTGCATCGGTTGCCAATATTGCGTGCTGAAATGTCCGTATGACGTCCCCAAGTACAACGAGCGTCTCGGGATCGTGCGCAAATGCGACATGTGTCAGCAACGTCTCGCGGTCGGAGAAGCGCCCGCGTGCGTCCAAGCCTGTCCGACGCAAGCCATCAGCATCGTCACGGTCATCACCAACCACGATGGCGAATTGACGCCCGACACGTCCTCATTTCTTTCCACCGCGCCCGATCCCGGCTACACGCGACCAGTCACGCGCTATCTCACGAAGCGTGCTGAACCGGACAATTTGCTCGCCGCCGACAACGCGATCCTACGTCCGCAACCCGCGCACTGGCCGCTGGCCATCATGCTCACGTTGATGCCGCTCGCGGTCGGGGCGGAAATCGCGGCCGTGGCGTTAAACGCGGCGCATTATCCTGAGCCGGCGGTGCACAAACTCGCCATGCTCTCTTGGGGCGCGGGTGCGGCGGGCTTGCTGGCCAGCGTCGCTCATTTAGGCAAACCGATGCGGGCGTGGCGAATTTTTCTCGGCTGGCGAAAGAGCTGGTTGAGTCGGGAGGCCATGGTGTTCGGCGCTTGGTTTGGCTTGGCCACGATCGCCTTGAAGTTTTCCGTGGCGCTACCCTTCGCCGCCGCCATCGGCGTGATCGGACTGTTCTGTTCCGTCATGATTTACGTGGACACTCATCGCCGGCTGTGGCGGTTTTCCCAAACGGCTCCGCGCTTTTTTGGCAACGCCTTGGTACTGGCCGCGGCCGCGGTCTTCGCTTTCGGCTTCGAAACAAAAATCAGCCTCATCGTCCTCGGGATCGCGACGGCCTTGAAACTGGCCTGCGACGCACGGCTCATGCGTCCGCTGGATCGCGCGGACGCAGACGATCCGCTCACTCCCGAGCTGCACTCAGCGCGCTTGCTGAACGGACCACTTCGCCCGCTGTTCGGTCTGCGCATCGTCGCCGCGATCGTGACCGCGTTCTTATTGCCAGTTCCGATCGTGACCGGCCAATTGCCCGCGTGGACGCCTTGGTTGGTTTTTGCGGGCGCGTTGCTGAGCGAATTGCTCGAACGCCATCTCTTCTTTCGCGCCGTCGATGCGCCGAAAATGCCCGGGGTCGCGGCATGAGCGCACTCGACGATCTCTTGCGCGCCCGCACCGGGGCCATGACGAGTGAACTCGTCCAACATCCGGGCGCTTTCGGTTTAGGGCAGGTGCCGCTGCGTCTCGCGCCCGCCGGCACCGCGCGTTCCATCTGCGGATTTTGCAGCACGGGTTGCTCGCTCAACATCCATCTCAACGCCGCCGGCGAGGCGATCAACCTGACGCCAAATCCCGACTATCCCGTCAACCTCGGCATGGCTTGCCCCAAAGGCTGGGAAGCGCTGACGCCGCTCGCCGCCTCCGACCGCGTAACGACGCCGCTGTTGCGCGACAAGAACGGCGTGCTTCAACCGATTTCATGGTCGAAGGCCATGGACGTTTTTTGCGAGCGGATGAAAAGCGTCCAATCCAAATACGGCAAATCCGCCGTCGCCGCCCTCAGCACCGGACAGATCGTCACTGAGGAAATGGCGTTATTGGGTGCGTTGACCAAATTCGGCATGGGCATCGCCGACCTCGACAGCAACACGCGTCAGTGCATGGCGACCTCGCACGTCGCCTACAAACAGTCGCTCGGCTTCGACGCGCCGCCGTTTACCTACTCGGATTTCGAGGAGAGCGACGTGCTGGTTTTTGTCGGAGCCAATCCGTGCATCGCGCACCCGATCATGTGGCAACGGGTGATGCGCAATCAGCGCAATCCCACGATCATCGTGGTCGATCCGCGCCGCACCGAGACCGCGATGGCAGCCACCCTCCATTTGCCGGCGTATCCAAAAAGCGATCTCACGCTGCTTTACGGCCTCGCCCGGGAATTGAACGCGCGCGGTGCGATTGACCGGGAGTACGTCGAAAAAAACACGACGGGATTCGCGGCATTCGCCGAATTCGTCGAAGCTTTTCCGCCGGCACGCGTGCTCGCCGAGACCGGGCTCACTGCCGCCGACTACCAGAAAACCATCGACCTCATTGCGCGACCCGGCGCGCGGGTTTCCTATTGGTGGACAATGGGCGTCAACCAGAGCCACCAAGCCACGCGCACGGCGCAGGCCTTGATCAATCTCGCGCTCATGACCGGCCAGATCGGCAAACCGGGCACCGGGGCAAACTCCATCACGGGTCAATGCAATGCGATGGGCTCCCGACTTTTTGGCAACGCCACGTCGCTCCTCGGCGGTTACGACTTCGCTAAATCCGAGCACCGGTCCCACGTCGCAGGCATCCTTAATATCGACGAGAACTTGATCCCAACGCAGCCCAGTCGCGCTTACGATCGGATTCTCGACGCCGTGTACACCGGAGAAATCCGCGCACTCTGGATCATCGCGACCAACACCGCGCACTCCTGGATCAATCAGGGACATTTCAGCCGGTTGCGCGACAAACTCGATTTCCTCGTTGTGCAGGACATGTACGCGACCACCGAGACGGCGCAGCAAGCTGATCTTGTGTTGCCCGCCGCCGGCTGGGGAGAGAAGGACGGATTTTTCATCAACAGCGAGCGTCGCCTCGGCCTCACGCGCAAGGTCTCGCGCGCGCCGGGACAGGCCTTGAGCGACTTCGCGATTTTCAAATTGATCGCCGAAGCGTGGGGTTGCGGAACGCTCTTCGAACAATGGAGCTCACCGGCGGCGACGTTTCAGATTCTCAAAAAACTTTCCAGTGGATTGCCCTGCGATTTCTCCGGCATTCGTGATCACGCTCACATCGAAGACGCCGAGGGCATCCAGTGGCCGTTTACCCCCGCCGATGCCGGCGAAATGACAAAGGTCGAAGTGACGAACAACGCTGGGAATTCGATGCGCGAACGACGTCTTTTCTCCGACGGAAAATTCTTCACTCCCGACGGCCGCGCCAATTTTTATTTCGACGCGCCAGTTCCGCTCCCCGAACCGCCGGACGAAAGCTATCCGTTGCTGCTCAACACCGGTCGCGGCTCGTCTTCGCAATGGCACACCGGCTCCCGCACCAACAAAAGTGCCGTACTGCGGAAATTGTCGCCAAACCAACCGTGGATCGAACTCAACCCGACCGACGCCAGCCGCCTCAAGATCGAGGCGGGACAATTAGTCGTGGTGCGATCCCGTCGGGGCGAAACTGCGGCTCTTTCCGTGGTCACGCCCATTGTGCAGCCGGGTCAGGCATTTATGCCGATGCATTACGCCGAGGTGAATGTCCTCACTTTTCCAGCGTACGACCCACATTCCCGTCAGCCTGCTTACAA
>JBEPTW010000179.1:0-7865 GCA_041691855.1 Verrucomicrobiota bacterium
TCAGACATCCTGACCTCAGCCCGTGCAACGTGGGTGAGAGGGGAAACGAACTGAGCCTGAAACAGCAATCGTCTCGCGAAGGATGGAAAGATGACGAAGGCCATTTTGCCAGGATTCCTTCGCTCCCTTTCCATCCTTCGCGAGACATCTTCAGTCCGGTTTTCTGGGCCCGGAGAAAACATTCCTGATACCACTACCGGAAATTTTAGCCGTCACTCGAATGACTTACGGTCCAATCCAGCGAATGGGGGAGCAGGAAACAGCCTGCCCAAATAAACATTTTATCGCGGAGTTCGCGTCCGTTCGACTTCGCTCAGGACGGCCTGAGCCGGTCGAATGGCCGGAGGACGCGGAGTGAAATCACCTCAAGCTCCGCGCTCTCTGTGCCCTCCGCGTTAAATTCGTTTTATCCAGTTCGCGGCCGAGTTGAGGTCACTCTAATTCCTCGGGATCAGGATGTTTGCGCTTGCTGTAGGACCGGTGCTTCCGCCGGCCTCACGCGCGAAAAACGGCACGTCGCAAGTGACCGAGTGACCGCTCTGCGCGGCTGAGCAGAAGATGACGACGGCCATTTTATCAGGATGCCGTCGCTCTCTTTCCATTCTTCGCGAGACAGCTTCAGTCCGGTTTTCTTGGCCCGGAGAAAATATTCCTGATACCACTGCCGGGAATTTTAGCCGTCACTCGCATGACTTACGGTCCAATCCAACGAATGGGGAGCAGGAAACAGTCTGCCAAATAAACATTTTAACGCGGAGTTCGCGGAGCAGCGGTGAAATCACGTCACGCTCCGCGCTCTCTGCGCTGCTCCGCGTTAAATTCGTTTTATCCCGTCCGCGGCGGAGTTAAGCTCACTCTAATTCTTCGGGATCTACCTTAAAGGCAGGACACAAAAAAACCGCGCCAAAGAAGGCGCGGTTTGAACGAGGGGTTCCCACCACCTTACTTGCCGGTAGCTGGCAGGGGCGGGGGAGGGGGTGGAAGCACAATTGAACTGGCTGTGAGCTTATTTCCGACCATCCCGATCATCCGCTGGATTTCAAGCTCCGCATTGCGGCGATTGATCTTCGTCAATTCAATCTCCTTCGCCAAATCGAAGGTCTCGCTATTGAGCTTTTCCTTTTCGGTGCGGGATTGAGAGATTTGCAGCTCCAGATCGGCAGCTTCCTTTGAAAGTTTGTCGGCCTCGGCGTTGTATTTACCGGCTTCGTCCTTAAGTGCTTTCAGGGCGTCGTTATATTCCTTGATCTTCTTTTCTTCCTTGGCGCGATCCGCCGCTTCACGTTCGTCCTGATGTTTTTTAGCATCAGCTTGAGCGCGTGCGTCGACTTCGTCCTTGTGCTTCTTCTCCGCTGCCGCCCGGTCATCTGCGACCTTCTGCTGCTGGTCCGCTTTGACCTTCATGTCCTTGAGCGCGCCATTGTAGAGCACAGCAAAGACCGCGAGGAGGACGACTGGAACGATAAGATATGACTTGTTCATTTGGGTCGGAAATTGAGTTTAGCCTTTCTTGCTTTGAGCCGCAGCGGCCGCTGTGGCGGCATCAGCGGCGGCTTTCTCTGCGGCAGAGATCTTATCCAGCAAGGTGTAATAATATTTCACATTCGCCTCGGCCTGCGTGACGTAATTCTTGAGAAATTCGTCTTCCTTGACTTCGTTCTTTTTGTCGTCGGCGATTTTTGTTGTGGCTTCCTTTACTTCACCCAATTCGCGCTTAAGGCGGGTGACTTGGTCGCGGAATTTATTTCGGTCGTCGAAGGTCTTCTGGCGGTAATCCTCGGCTTGTTGTTTGGCGACTTTCTTCGCTTCGTCCACGCGATCCTTCTCCTCGCGCTCTTTTTTGCGAATGGCCTGGGCTTCTACTGCCGCTTTGATCGCCGCCTCGCGGTCGGCAACTTGCTGCAAGGCCTTGGCTTTCTTTTCATTGTCGGCTTTTACCTTCATCGCGAGCTCGTTCGCTTCGAAGCCCTTGTTGAAGTTGATATAGAATCCCCCGAAAATCAGAAGGCCGATGAGCGGGAATATGAGATAAGCTTTATTCATGGTCGGTTGCTGCGTGCGTTAAAAATGTAGGTTCAGGCTTTGTTCTTAATCTTGGCTTCACGATCCTTGATCGTCTCTTCGATCGCCTTGATCATGTTCTGGGTTTGTGGATCTTTGGCTCCCTCCTGGAATTCAGCGGCTTTCTTGGCGGCGCTCAATGCGATATCGAACTTCTTCAATTCAAAGGCAACGTAAGCGAGAAACATATACGTTTGATGCGGCTTGGTCAGATTTCCCTTGGCCACCGCCGCTTCGGCGTGGGGTAGTGCAGCTTCAGGTTGTTCCAACGCTTGGTACTGTTGGGCAATCATGAATTCCAGCTGGCCCGATTTAGGGAAAGCCTTGGTTGCGACCTTAAGTGCTTCGATTCCCTTGATGGGACGCTCCAATTGCTGATAACAGAAATTGAGTAATTCCCAATTTTTTTGATCGTTCTCGATTTTACCGTTTTTAAGGTCGGTCTCCAGCAGCGCGGCGGCCTTCTCGAATTGTCCCAAGTTGAAGTAGATGCTAACCAGATTGATGTTATCCTTCGGCGCCGCGAGAAAACCGTGGGTCTGGGCTCGCTCGTAGGTGACGATCGCGCGGGTTTGCTGGTCCGTGCTCAGATAAAAAGCGGCGAGTTGCTGCCAATAAGCGGCGGAATCGGGCTTTTGCTTAACGATCAATTCCAAAACTTCCGCCGCCTCTTGCATTCTATTCAACTGCTGGAGACACACCAGCTTGATGATATAGAACGTGTCCTTGGGATGAGTGGTGAAATGCATTCCAACTTCGACTTCATCCAGAGCGCGCTTGATCAACTCGAGGTTGGCATGTTCGGCATCCAGCGAAGCCCAGCTATAGAGAATTTGGGCATGCAACAGATAGGAATCAGCGGTGACCTTCGATATTTTTTCCCAACGGGTCAATGCCCTGTCTGATTTGTCGTAGAACGAAGCGGCTAAGCTGGGATTCTTCGATGCCCCTGCTGCTTCCTGATAATAGAGCTGCGCGAGGAGATAAAGAAATTCGCGGACCGTCTTTTCGTCAAAGTACGTAGGTGTCTTCGCGTCGGAAAGTGCAATCGCCCGTTCCAGTGGTTCCACTGATAGGACATAATCGCCCTTTTGCACGAGGGTCTGTGCCTTTACTTGATTAAGTAGCGCCAGATCATAGCTGCCAGGCTCTGCCTTGGCGATCTGGGCATCCAGAATCGCGAGCGCTCCCTCGAAATTTTTTGCGTCGAAGGCCACGCGATACTTCGCAAACGCATCACCGGTGGCGTCGGAGACTGAGTATTCACGGGTTGGCGCTTGATCCAACGCGAATGCAGTGGCGGTCAGTAACGTCGCACAGCAAAGCGCCGCGAAAGTTCTGGTTGGCTTAAAGGAAAGATTAAACATGGCGGGCCAGTCGGAAATTATTTGTTATCGTCGAGATTGAACTCGATGAGCTGGGAGGCGCGGACGTTGACAGCACGACCGCCGCGGCGGCCTGGCTTAAACTTCCATTTTAATACCGCCTGTATCGCCGACGTCTCAAATTCACGGTGGGAGGAGCGTACGACTTGGGCTTGGGTCACGTCACCATTGGTGCTGATAATGAATTCAACCGTCACATTGCCGTTGATGCCGGCACGACTCATTTCATACGGATACGTGGGTTGCACTGGAACGCGCAGGACTGGCCGTTGATCGAGCTGGCTGATGTCGAATAACTCCAGCCCTTTGCCAAAGTTTGCACCCGGTTTCAGGTTTGGTATCGCGATGGCGTTCTTTGAAACCATCAGTCCTGGCGGCGGAGGAGGGGTCAGCGTTTGCGTAAACGCATTGATCGGAACAATGGAGGGAAGATCCTGCAGAGTCGGAGGTGCCAGCTGGTTTTCGACCGGAGTATCGTCGAGATCTTTTACGATGTCTTCCTTATCCTCGTCGATGGGAGGCATTTCCATCTGGATAATGTCTTCCTTAACTTCTACGACCTTTTTGGGCGGAGGAGCTTTGCCGATGAACGGATTCAGGATCAAAAAGTGAATCGCGAGCGACGACACGAGGCCAATGATAAGATCTTTGTTCATGGCGGTTCGATTATTTGCCGGTGGGGCGAGTCCGTGTTTCAACGGAGAATTTTTGGATGCCTGCTTTACGCACTTCATCGAGCACCGCAATCGTCTGCCCAAAATGCGCCTTTTCGTCGCCGGCGATCAAGATGCGAGGATCTTCCGATTGCGTTTTGTAGAGTGCGATGCGGGCAGGAACCTCGCTCAGATCGATGAGTTCTTTATTCCAGAAAACGGCGCCTTCACCTGAGATTTGAATCGTCACACTATCGTCTTTGGGTGGGTTTGGAGCTGGAGGGGTAGCGGCAGGCAAATCGACAGGGACGGACTGGATACGATTCAACGAAAGCGTAAACAGCACAAATGTCGCGAGGAGAAAGAAAATAACGTCGATGAGAGGAATGATCTCAATGCGCGCTTTTTTGCGGACGGGGACTTTGATTTTGGTGCCTTCCATGATGTGGCTTTTAGCTTGGTCTATTTGACTAAGACGCCCGTGACGTCGGCTTATTAGGCGGATTCAGATTATTTGCTTCGGGTTTCGATGAAGATTTTAGTGAAACCCGCTTTGCGGGCCTCATCGAACACGTAAACGGCTTGGGAGAAAAAGGCCTTGGAGTCTCCGTTGATCAGGATTCTGCCATCGGGCTGCTCCTTGTGGTACTGGGTCAACCTAATCAAGAATTCATCGAGCGTGACCAAGTCAGTGTTCCAAGCGATCGTTCCTTCGTCCGTAACACTCACGGTTACAGTGCCGTTGGGATCGCGGGCTTCGCCGGTTTCGGAAACTGGCAGGTTGACCTTGATGCCGTTCGATTTGTTGAGGGAAAGAGTGAACAAGACGAAGGTTGCGAGTAGAAAGAAGATAACGTCAATGAGAGGGATAATCTCAATGCGTGCTCGTTTGACGCCGCCTGGGCCTGTTCCGCCACCACCGTGCATGATTGTTGTACTTAGAGGTTAAAATCAGGGTGCACGGCGCTTATTGCGCAGGCGTGCTCACTGATTTGCTGATGATGATCTCAAGCGAGTTTGAGGCATCTTCAATCTCGTGGCGGGCTTCTTCAACGCGGGCGTTGAGAATGTTGAAGGGGAGAAGGCCGGTGACCGCGATCGCGATACCGCACATCGTGGCGATAAGCGCTTCAGCGACACCGCCGGTGATCGCGCCGGTGGAGGCACCGATGTCTCCGCTGCCACTATTTAATGCAGCGAACGTTCCCATCATGCCGGTAACGGTACCGAGAAGACCGAGAAGAGGGGCAGCCGTAATGCAGGTGTCGAGCGTCGGGAGGCCTTGGCTGAAGCGCTGCATTTCCTGATTGGCAGCACGGGTGAAGGCATTGCCGAGCGAGTGTTCCTTGTGGCTGATGGCGTAAACGAGGATGCGGGCGACGTAATCCTGACTCTTGTTGCCAAGTTCAAGCGCGCCTTCGATATCATTCCCTTCGACCTTCTCCAACATTTTGTTAACGACGTCAGGCTGACGACGGCCATTTTCGCGGAGCGTGAAAATCATGCGCTCGATGGCGACCGTGATCATCATGAATGAAACCAGCAGGATTGGCCACATGATCGGGCCACCATGCTTGAACAGTTCCATAGCCGTCATGGGACTGCCGTCTTTATTGGTCAGAAGAAACGCGAGCTGCATATGTTCGATGATCATAGTGCTTTTGATTGAGGTTTAAGTTGGTCGGGAGTTTTTCGGGTTATGAAATGGAAAGCCTGATTGAGCAAATGGTGCGCCACGCTCTATTCAATAATTGAATGAGACCGGGAAGTGAGGAACCGGTGCTGCGAAAAAAAGGGGATGTTTTGACTGCGCAAAATAACCAAGAAATTGATGGGGAAGCAAATGGTGCTGAGATTCACTTTATCCTGTCAATGCGCATTCTTGTTCGCGCGGTTAAAAAGAGGGGAAAATAATTAAGGATTTTTTGAACATCAAAATCATTGGCTGCCCGACTAGGAGTCGAACCTAGACAAAGCGAGTCAGAGTCGCTTGTGCTACCATTACACAATCGGGCAGTGAACAATTTGATTTTCGCCAGTGGTTCGAATTCGCAAGGGACTCGCGAGCCACCGACTGAAACTGGAGCCGGCGATGGGATTCGAACCCGCAACCGCCTGTTTACAAAACAGGTGCTCTACCATTGAGCTACACCGGCGTTACGCTGTGCACAGAAGGATAAAATGACTGGGAAAAAACGAAATTTGGTGGCTCCCCCCGGACTCGAACCGGGAACCAATTGATTAAGAGTCAACTGCTCTACCATTGAGCTAGGAAGCCGTCAAAAATAGGAGTGGGAACGTTATTGACCGTGGGGGCTTGTCAACCCCATTTGCGGTATTCTGGAGGAATCGGATTCGCTCTTCTTCATTTCACGGTCACTGCCGCGATTGTATCGTGGTTATTTCTGCTGTGGATTCACTCGAATTTGAGATGTGCGATGTGAACCCGGTCCGGTGTCATCACTTCCGCTAATGAATTCAAAGTGCGCTAATGACTGGGCCGTTTGTGCTTCCGGGACTCTGTTTGGTCGAGCCGCTCCGACGCATTTTTGATCGTGGCGCTCCAAGGTTGGATGGCAGAGAGGAAGCGTTCCCTTCCTCGTTCTATTTTGTCGGACAAAACGCTTGCCAACCTCAAGGGCCTGCTCTGTTTTCGTCCGCTCTACTCATGCAAAAGACAAAAAAGTCCGTTGCCAAGCGCTTCAAGATATCCGGTACGGGTAAGTTGATTCGCCGCACTCCGGGGTTCCGTCACTTGCTCGCCGCGAAAAGCACGAAGTCCAAACGTCGTGCTTCCCGTGACAAGCTGGTGGCTCCCGGCCATGCCGCGCCTCTCCTTCGCTGCCTGCCTACCGGCCTCCGCTAAGCCAAAGCAATAACCGCAACTTCGCCAGGCGGGTGAATCCTAACGAGACGACCCGCCGGCGCCCAAAACACCAAATAAAACATGCCTCGTACAACTAATGCTCCCGCGTCGCGCAAGCGCCGCAAAAAAGTACTGAAATACGCCAAGGGCTATTTCGGTAACAAATCAAAGCTGTTCCGCTATGCCAAAGAAGCGGTCCAACACGCCTGGCAATACGCCTACATCGATCGCAAGAAGAAGAAGGCCAATATGCGTGGCCTTTGGATTGTGCGTTTGAATGCCGCCTGCCGTGAAGCTGGCATCAGCTACAGCCGCTTCATTGAGGGCCTCAAGGCCGCCAACATTCAGCTCGACCGCCGCCAGCTCTCCGAAATCGCGATTGCCGATGCGATCGCGTTCAGCGGGCTGATTAAGAGCGCGCAGGACGCTTTGAAGACCAAGGCCAGCGCCGCCAAGGCTTAATTTTCAAAAGCACACGCGAGCCACCAACGGCTCGTTTTCATGGTCTCAAACCATTTTGAAAAGGACGGGTCTCCCAGTGAGCCCGTCCTTTTTGTTTTCTGAGCTCGATCCGGCCGCGGAAAGTTTAGGCTGTGTCCGGTAAATAACTTGCGTCGCTCGCCGTAGAGCCGGTGCTCGCGCCGGCCTCGCGCGCTAAAAACGGCACGTCGCAAGCGACGGCCCTACGCGCCGGAGCAGAGCTGATTAGTGAAGGTTTATTTACCAGACCCAGCCCAGTCCTCCGCCAAGCCGGGGCCTTCGTCTGGGGCTCAGAATAATCGTCTCAGCAGTTTATCCGTGATCATCCGTCTAATCCGTGGTTAATTCCGAAACTTTTATGCAAGACACCCTTTCCGCACTCCTTGCCAAGGCAGCCTCTGAGTTGGTTGCACTAAAGAC
>JBEPTW010000180.1:0-7823 GCA_041691855.1 Verrucomicrobiota bacterium
CGCGTCGCCGCCCTCGACTTTCCAGTGGTACGATGCGCCGAACGATCCGGTTAATTTCTGATCGTGGTCCAGCGCGATCCAGTGGTTGCGGACATAGGCGAAGTCGGCTGGGGCAAAAAGAAACTGCGACGAGTTCCAATCCGTGCCTTTGGCCGAGGCATGTGCGAGGTTCGCGTAAGTGGAGAAACCGCCCCGCGTGTAGGATGCGGTCAGTTCCGTCCCGTAAATTTCACCTTTGGCGTAATTGAACGCCGAAAGAATGAGCGTCTGGCCGAATAACCCATCGTCGAGTTGGTTGCGCGCATGTTTGTAGTAAGCGTCGATACCGACTTGGAGTCCCGGGGTGAGCTGCTGGCTGATGCCCGCGTCGAAATAGTCGGCGCGTTCCGCTTTCACCGGATCGTCCTGGGTCGACGCCGGCGCGTTGGTTGTTCCGGCGAACTGAGCCACCGTACTTCCGGGAATATTTTCGACGGGCGGCGGCGTGAAATAGCGGGCATAGCCGGCATGCAGGGTTGTCGCCGCCGAAGCTTTGTAGATGAGGTTGATGCGCGGACTCAGCTGCGTTTCGTCGTCGAAGGAGGAGTTGAAAACGTCAAAGCGCGCGCCGTAGTTGACCGTTAGTTGAGCGGTGATTCTCCATTCGTCCTGCGCATAGGCGCCCGCAAAGAGACCGTGGATTTTTTGGGCATCCCCGAGTGGGAAAGCGGGACCCGCTGAATTGCCGTCGGCGTTCACAGGAAAAACCGTCGTGGTTGAGTCGGAGCCAACCGATTCATGTAGGAGCATTCCGCCAACGCGAAGCGTGTGCCGGTCGTCCAGCAAGTAGCTGGCGTCGATCTGGGTGCCGGCGGATTTCAACTCGCGCGCGACGTCGCTGGCCACGCCGTTGAAAAAGAGATCGCCCACTGGGTCTGGCGTAAAATGCACGCGGCTGTCGCGGCCCAGAACGGAAGCCTGATAGTTCAAGTCGCCGACTGTTTTTTGCAGGCTGATCACGCCATAGTAATTTTTTTCGCGTTGATTTTCATCGAGCATAGTTGAATCGAAGTCGCCTGACAACCAGGGCATGCCGTTGGGTGAAGTGCCGGCCATGAGTCCCGGTGTATTGGGGACCTGGAATTTGCTGTCTGAACCACTCAGCATGACGGTGACTCGACTCTGGTCGTCGAGCAGGTAGGAAAGATAGGAAAATAATTTTCCCTGATCGGTGGTGTCATGGATGGCCTTGGCGCTGGCGGTCGGATTTTCGATGCCGAGGTCGTTATGGTCGTAGCTGCCGTCGACGAAATAGCTCAGTTTACTGGTTGAGCCGCTCGTGGAAAAACTTGGGCGAATGGTGCCAAAGCTCCCGCCGCGTAGTGAAAACGCAGTGCCTTGGCTGGCTGCGCCGCTATTCGTGTGAATGTCCACGACTCCGGCCGTGCGAAACCCGTATTGCGCGGGTAGCGAGCCGGTGACGAATTGCAGGCTGTTTACGAAGCGAGGATCGAGTTCCAAGCCAAATCCCGAAATGCCCTCCGGCAGCAAGACGTCGTTGATGCGATACTGGAGATTGGCGTGTTCACCCCGGACGTGCAGATCGCCGTTGGCGGCGGAATCCGCTGCGACTCCTGGCGCACGCAATAACATTTGATTGAAGGGAGCGTCCGCGCCTTGCGGAAGATCTTGAATCTGGCGATCGGTGATGACGAAGGAAGTTGCGCCAAGACTCGGAACAATTTGTTCGCGAGCGTCGTCGAGTTTTCCATTAACGACAAATGGATCGAGAACCTCCTTGTTGTTTTTAGCACCGACGTCGGGGTCGGCGGTTGAGGAGGAAGGCTGCGCCTGCAAGCAGGCTGCGCTCGCGAAAAGGGACAGAACGAGAAAGGAACGAAAATGAATAGTCATGGCTGAATACTGCGGAATAGTGAATGTCCCCACCGCGGCCATTCGGCGCGCGGCGCGACATAATAAAAAGTGCCGGACGCGCAGGTCCGGTCACGTGATCAGTACTGACTCAGCAAAGAGGTGGAGCGCGGCCGGGCAGCAGCAGATAGCGCGGTGCCGCAGCAAGGCGGACTTCGGGGATTGTCGCTGGATCGGCGGGGAGCGTCGCTGGGGCAACGATCAGGACAATCGAGGAATTTGTTCCTTCGACGCCGTGGCTGAAAAGAGTGACCGCGCACGAATGATCCGCGTGATCGGCGTCAGCGTGAATCGCGGCGTGAAGCTCCGGACTGACCGCGAGCATCCCCAACATCCAGACGAGCAGCGCGCAAATACCCGCCACCCAGCGAAGGGTTAGCGTCGGTTTCGATTTGGCGCTTAGGAACAACACGCCCTCGGAGAGAACGCATCATTCGTGGCACGTCAAGTACGAGCAATTTATCGGGGATCAGATGGCTCCGCGGCTTCGTCCTTTGTGGTGCCGGTTTCGCCTGAAAAGAGGCCGTTTCGTTGCTCTAACAAATCGCCGTGTTGTGGTTTACTGATGGCTCACATCTCGCAGCTGGTGACGGTTGCGAGAGATGATCAAAATGGCTCGCGTGCGTTTGACTGGCCCGTTGTACGCACGCGAGTCTCATCACTTTTAGGTTACGATAGGATTATAAAGAAAGCGCGGACAGCCGCGCTTTTCTTTTTGGGCGAGACGAGTTGATCGGAGGAGTTGGCTGCCTCAATTCAGGTGGCGGGTGCTGGCAAATTGAGGTCGTGGCCTTCTCTCGGATTCACGACTGAGCGCGGCTTAACTCCGCCAAATCACGTGGCGATTTATTTTCTCCAACGTCGGGCAACCCGTAAGCGCCATGGCGACTTCGAGTTCGGCGCGCAGGATATTGAGCACGTGCGCGACGCCGACGGCACCGGCGGCGGCGAGTCCATAAATATAGGGTCGTCCGATCAGAACGGCGGACGCACCGAGCGCGAGCGCTTTGAGGACGTCGGTGCCACGACGAATTCCGCCATCGAACAGAAGAGGCAGGCGGCCTTCGATAACGTCAGCGATGCGGGGCAACGCGTGAATCGAGGCGCACGCGGTATCGAGAGTACGGCCGCCGTGGTTTGAAACGACAATTCCCGCAGCGCCGTGTTGTGCGGCGAGCAGAGCGTCGTCGGGACTTATGATGCCTTTGATGATGATCGGAAGTTTCGTGATCGACTGGAGCCACTCGATGTCCTTCCACGTGGGCGCGGTGACCATCATGCCGCCGCACAGGGCGTTCTCGTTGATCTGATGCGCTGCGGCGGGCGGTAGGCCGCGAAGATTCGCGGCTTCGATGCCGGGCGGCAGGTGAAATTGCGCGCGTTGTTCGCGATTGCGCATTGTGTTGACCGGAGCGTCGACGGTGACGACCAGCGCGCCGTATCCCGCGGCTTCCGCGCGCTGCACGAATTCGCGGGTGAAGCTGCGGTCCATTTTAAAATAGAGCTGAAACCACAGTGGCGTCTGCGCGGCGCGGACGATTTCTTCGAGCGAGACGCTGGAATGCGTACTGACAATAAAGCCCGCTCGTGCGGCCGCCGCGCCCAAAACGGTCGCGAGTTCGCCGTCATCATGGGCCAGCTCGTGATAGGCAACAGGTGCGAGCAAAATAGGGTAGTCGAGAGCTTGTCCAAACAAAGTACATCGCGTGCCACTAACCCCAGAGAAATCGCCGAGCACGCGGGTCGTGAGAGGCAACTGATCAAAGGCATCGCGATTGGCGCGCAGGGTAATTTCGTCGGCGGTGCCGCCGGAAAGATAAGCCCACGCATTCTCGTCGAGTCGCGCGCGGGCCAACGGTTCGTAATCCGACACGGCGACGATTTCAGGCGGAATTGTGCCGAGCAACGGTTTTCGGAAACGCGGCGATGGGCCGGACGTGGTCATGCGATACTTTCGCTTCCGGTGGTTTCCCGGGTTTGGACCAGCGCCGCGATTTGTTGGTTGGCCTCGTCGAGGTCCTCACGCATGCGGGCAAGGCGGACGTCATTGGGGTTCAGGAGGCTGCGATTGTAGACATCGGAGCGGGCCTGAGCGAGCGTGGAGGTCGCGATGGAATGCAACTCACCGCTATCCGCGATGACACCGGGCGCGGCGACGTGGGTGAGTGTTTCCAACAAAAACTCCGCGACGAATTGCGGCTGGTGGGACAAATAGAAACGCGCGCCGAACCGGTAGAACACGATTTCAAAGGGCCGGATGGCTTGGACGCCCTGCGTTTCCCAATGACGGACGAGAGCGAGGGCGTCGTCGATGGTATCGCTGGTTTCCGCGATCAGCGCCGCGTCGGGATTGCGTGCGAGAAGATGCGACAGGGCCGCGCTAAGGGCGTGGTACGTTTTTAGTGCGATGTCCGCTGCCGTCGGATCAGTGCGCGCGGTTTCGATCACGAGCTTGAGGGCTTTGCTGCCGGCAGTGTGCGCGGCGATGGCTTCGGGGGTCGGCAGTGCCAGCAAGGCTTGCGCCCGGTTCAGCAACGCGGCGGCGAGATTGATGGCGAAGAATTGATTTTCATTCAGCGGAAGCGTTTCCAGTAACGCGATCGCCTGATCGTACGAATCGAGCGCGGCGATGGTGCCGTCGCGCAGGCCGCGGCGCTGCAAGGCATGCCCGCGGTTCATCCACGCGGCACCGATGCTGTTGCGCAACGCGGAATCGTTGGGCACTGAGTCATCGTGGAGGAGTGCGATGGCGTCGTCATACGCGCGCACGGCTTCTTCGGAGGCGAGAGGGTCGGGTTCCTTTTGTCGCGCGTTGCCGAAATTCATCCACGCAAGGCCCAGTTCTTTTCGCACCTGTTCGTTTGGTTGCGCGGCGAGCAGTTCGATTGCGCGTCGGTAGCTTTGGACGGCATTGGCGACGGATTCTGCAGTCGCATGAGATTCTTGAGTCTGACCATAGCGAAGCCAATCGGCGGGTGTTTCGGGAAGCATGATTTAGGTGACGGACTTGGATTTCTTGCCGAAGAGAAGACGCCACGCGAGGGCGAATCCGGAATACGCGAGCCTGCACAAAATTTCGTTCAGGGGACGGTTCGTTTTTATGCGGCTGCTTTGCGAAGTGAGTCGGCTCGTTCCTCCGTGGGAAGCGCGATGAAGGGCGATAACTTCGCAACGGATGCGCCCAACGAATCGGAAGAGCGCAGCGGCGGGGGAACGGAAGTGGCGATCATTTTGGCGTCGTGAATCGTCGAGTTACATCTCCGCCCATTGGCGGAGGAGATTGTGATAGACGCCGGTCAATTGAACGACGCCGGGATTGCCGGTTTGCTCGGCGGCGACGCGCTGAATACCGGTGTCCATGTCGAATAGGAGCGAGCGTTTGCCGTCATCGCGGATCATGGACTGGATCCAGAAAAAAGAACAAAGGCGGGTACCACGCGTCACGGGCGTCACGTGATGCAGGCTCGTGGCCGGATAAAGAATCAGGTGTCCTGCAGGCAGCTTCGCGCTTTTCGCACCGTACGTATCTTCGACGATCAGTTCGCCACCGTCGTATTCTTCGGGATCGGTGAAAAATAAAGTAGCTGAGAGATCCGTGCGGATACGGTGCGACGAAGCCGGAAACTGGCGAATCGCGCCATCGACATGCGTGCCGAATTGTTGGCCGCCCGTGTAGCGATTGAACATTGGCGGCAGAATGTGCAGTGGCA
This sequence comes from Verrucomicrobiota bacterium, assembly GCA_041691855.1. Classification (GTDB taxonomy): domain Bacteria; phylum Verrucomicrobiota; class Verrucomicrobiia; order Opitutales; family Opitutaceae; genus Lacunisphaera. The sequence goes on from JBEPTW010000180.1 coordinate 5,622, forward strand.
GAGCGGCCGACATGAACAGGGGATTTTGCGCGAGCGCCTTCAGAATCATCTCGCCGACCTGGCGGGCGGCGGGATGAGTGACGGGAATCTGCTGGTTATCTTTCGCCCGTGCGGCTTGCGCTCCCGCCGTGGTCTTGCCGTCAACCCATTCGGCTGCCTCCAGGATTTTCCTAGTTTCGACGGTTTGAGCGGGCGTGAGAATGTTGGGAATCGCAAGCAGCATGGTGACGAATTCGATTAGAAGCTGTAGCTGGCGTTGAGCAAAAACGTGCGTCCAACGCCGGGCGTGAAGTGGCCTTGATAACCGCGGTCAATGTATTGCGCGTCGGTGACGTTATTGACATTCAGGCGCAGCGTCAGGTGATTGTTGAGCTGATAAGAAGCCATCGCGCTGTAGAGCCAGTAACGGGTCTGAGGTGAAACTGCCGGCGTGGCCGTGGCGGACGGCAGGGCGAAGAAGTAACCGTCCGTGAACTGCGCACCGGCGCCGAGGGTCAATCCGATCGGCAGGCGGTAGGTTGACCAGAGATTAAAGCTTTGCTTTGGTACATAGGTTAGCTGGGCGTCCACTTGCGCGGCGACGCCGGACGCATCGACCTTGCTGTTCATATAAGTGTAGCCGCCAAACACGGTCCAGACGTCGGTGAGGTTACCGGTGGCGCCGAGTTCGATGCCGTCAACTTTTTGATTTCCGGCGAGGATCGTGTTGCCGGAGGCGTCGGTGGTGCGGGCGTTGGTTTTCTCTGTGCGGAAAAGGGCGGCGGAAACGGCGAGCTTTTTCTTGACCAGATCCCACTTCGTACCGAGTTCGGAACTGCGATTTTTTTCGGGTGCGAGATTCACGCTCGTGGTGCCGGTGGCGGCGAGACTCAGGCCTTGGTTTGCGTCCACCGAAGGATTCAACGACGTCCCATAACCCGCGTAGATGCTGCCGATTTTCACGGGTTTGAAAACGATGCCACCGCGCCAGCTGAACATGGCGTCGGTGCGTTGAAAACGCGTCACTGCAGAAGGCACTGTGGCAGCGGGTGCCGTGACCGTCTTGTAACTGACGTCGAGCAACTCGTAACGTCCACCGAAATTCACCTCCCACTGCGGAGTGAACTTCAACGTATCGAATGCGTAGATCGCGCCGGAATCGGCGATGGCGGCAGTGTACGCGCCGTTGCGATGGATGGCACCAGTGTAGGGCTGATAGGGATCGGGATGGTAGAGATCCGTTACCGGAGGGCGGCTGGCATTGGGGGCGGTGGCCGAAATGTTGTCGTCGATCTTCGTATAACTCTTCTGGTCTTCGCGGGAAACCTCGATGCCGGTGGTGACGGCGTGTTTCAATGCACCGGTTTGGAAAGCGGTGGTGAGATTGGTCTGGTTTGAAAATGTTTTGTCGTCGCGATCCTGATATTTCGTGTCCGTGCGGCGCATTTGGGCGAGCGTAGGATCATAGCCCGGATCGAGCATGCCGTTGGTCGGAGAGGGAACCGTGGGCGGTACGGACGCAGCGCGCGGCGGCGTGACGATGGCGTCGCGTCGGTTGACGCCATAACGGGTCAGGTTGCGCAGGGACGTGTCATCGTCGAATTTGTGCTCCATGATGCCGGTCACTGCGTCCGAGTCGATGTGTTCGTAGTCGCGCGAAACCAAGCCGTAGAAATTGCTCCAATCGAGATCGTTGATGGTTTTGCCCGCGGCGATTGCGACGGCTGGCAGCGTCATCGGCAGGCCATAGTCGGGGAGATTGTTTTGATGCAGGTGAAAGTAGGAAAGCGTGAGGGTGGTCGGAGTACCGAGGCCGACGGCGAAGGACGGAGCAATGCCCCAGCTTTTGTTGAAAACTGCATCCCGGCCGACCACGCCTGCGTCGTTCCAAACAGCGTTAACGCGGACGGCAGCGCCTTTGAAAACGTTCGAGTCGAGGGCTTGGTTCACGTCGAGCGTGGAGCGCTTGTAGTCGCCGTTGCCGATGGTGGCATCGAGCTTGGTGAAATTATCCAGGCGCGGCATCTTGCTGACTTGATTGACCGACCCGCCGGTCGAACCGCGACCGGAAGTGGCGGACGAGGGACCCTTGGAAACTTCGACGGACTCGATGTTAAACGTATCGCGGGTGAGCACGCCGGGATCGCGGGCGCCGTCGACGTAGATGTCGTTGCGCGCGCCGAAGCCGCGAATGAAGAGATTGTCGCCGGGAGCGGAGCCGCC
>JBEPTW010000181.1:0-7768 GCA_041691855.1 Verrucomicrobiota bacterium
GTAGCCTTGAGCTACGCCGCTCCCGCCTCGGAAAACTGGGAAAATCATTGCATGAAATGTCACGGCGCCGATGGCAAGGGCCAGACCAAGGCAGGCAAAAAGCTCCAGGTGAAGGACTACACGGACGCGAAAGTACAGGCTGACATGACCGAGGAAGAAATGACGAAGGTGATTACCGCAGGCGCGAAGGACAAGGCGGGCAAGGAAAGGATGAAGGCCTACAAGGATGAAATCTCGACGGATGAAATCAAGGATTTGGTCGCCTATGTTCGAAAATTTAAAGCCTGAAAATCGTCGGACTTCGTCCAAAGTTTGTCGGCGGCGGGGTGGGCTCATTCGGCGATAAAATTCCGCGGCTCAATTTTTCCGACGTTCAATTCCCATGCCTGAGAATACTGCTCCGCTCGAGCCCCCGATGCGGCGATCGAATTTCAATAACTGGATCAGCGCCATCGGCGGCGTGTTGGCGTTGGGAGCGCTTTTCTCTTTTGCGTTGCTGGTCTGGATGGATTTCACGCAGGGGAATAAAAATCCCTACCTCGGCATTTTCACTTACATCGTCGCCCCGGGGTTTTTGATCGCTGGATTGATCCTGGTTTTCTTCGGCGCGTGGGCCCAACGCCGCTGGGCGATCAAGCACGCCGCTACCGAACCCGATAAATGGCGTTTGGATTTTTCACGTCCGGCGCAACGCCGGTCATTGGTCCTGTTTGGAATGGGCGCGATGTTTTTCATCATGCTCAGCGCGTTTGGGAGCTACCAAACGTATCACTATTCGGAATCCGTGCAGTTTTGCGGAGAAGTCTGCCATCGCGCCATGAATCCCGAGTTCGTGGCCTACCAGCGGAGCGCTCACGCCCATGTCGATTGCGTCGATTGCCACATCGGTTCGGGCGCGGAGTGGTTCATCAAGGCGAAGATCAACGGCACGCATCAGCTGATCGCCTACACGCTCAACAATTATAATCGTCCCATTGCCACGCCGCTCACGAAAATTCGTCCAGCACAGGACATCTGCGGAAAATGTCACTGGCCGGAAAAATCCCATGGCAGCATCGAGTTGACCCGCATCCATTACCTCTCCGATAAGGCCAACACGCCTTATAGCGTGCGAATGCTCCTGCAGGTGAACACGCCTCCGGTAAACGGCGTGGGCGGCGGAATCCACTGGCACGTTAATCGGAACGACAAGGTTGAATACTATGCCACGGACGCAAAACGCCAGGAGATCCCATGGATGCGCGTAACGAGCCTGACGGGCGGCGCGACGCGCGTTTATCGCACGGAAGCGTTCAAGGGCGAACCGGATCCGACGAAGATTCGCACCATGGATTGCATGGATTGCCACAACCGGCCCGCTCATCGGTTTCCCAGCGCGAACGATTCGGTGGAAGCGTCCCTGGCGTCTGGGGCGATCAGCGCAAGGCTCCCGAACATCAAACGCGAAGCGGTGAAAGCCATGATGCAGGATGGCATTGTCTCAGCGGAGGAAGCGCCCAACAAGATCGCCGACTATCTCCACGGCAAATACGCCGACGCTCCGGAATTGGCGGCGACGACGGCCGAAGTGCAGCGCATTTATGCCACGACGATTTTCCCCGAGCGAAAAGCCGACTGGCGGGTCTATCCCGACAATATCGGCCACAAGGATTCGCTCGGGTGCTTCCGCTGTCACGATGACAAACATAAATCAGAGTTGGGCAAACCGGTGCCTTCCAGCGATTGCAATTCCTGCCACACGATTCTCGCGCAGGGTAAAGGTGCGGAGCTGGAGCTCCTCAATGCGAAGGGATTTGAATTCAAGCATCCCGACGGTGAACTCGATCACGATCTCACCTGTGCCGACTGCCACAACGGTGGCATTCAAAAATAGGCCGCCGGGTCATACCAGCGGCCGCCCTTTCGATTAACTAAAAACAGAGTTTGAACCGCAAAGGCACTGAGAAAATGAAGGAATCAAATTCACCTGCGAGGTGAGTCACGTGACGATTTCCGGTGTGGACTGCGGCGCCTCGGCGCCGCTTTCGACGGACAGCCTCGGCTGTCCGCGTCGACGACGGTCGGACTGTATTATAACGTCATCGATGGCCTGACAACTTAGAATACGGGGCCGTCGAGCCGACTCGTCCAAAGCGGTGCCGAGGCGCCGCACTCCATATATGCCGGCCGCGTGCCGGACAAACCATGCGCATCGAATTGCAAGTGATGCGCAGCCAATCGGGTGGGATTTAGATAAGGTGACGATGACTCATCAGGAGTCCGCCGCACCCTCACTCAAGCCAACAGAGAATTTTCCCCGCCATGGTTCCCCAAAAAAACTGGACGAGAAATACCGTGATTTTTGGGAGCATCGCCCTCTGGGGCCTGCTTTTGATTTCATGTGTTACGGTTAACCGGGCGGTGCTCGCGCCTCCGACCATTCCTGGCGCGGTGTTTACCGGTACAAAGGAGTGCTTGGAGTGCCACAAGGACCAAGCCAGTCATTTTGCCTCTTCCACGCATGCGCGGGTGATGGTCGCTGATCCCAAGCTCGGTGATACGGGCTGCGAAGCCTGTCACGGCCCCGGCTCCATTCATGTGAAATCTGGCGGAGCTCGCGGCACGATTGTCAATCCGGGCAAATCACCCGAAGCATGTTTCAAGTGTCATCTGGAAAAACGCGGCGAGTTCAGCCTGCCAAATACTCATCCGGTTTTGGCGGGACGAGTTTCTTGTATCGATTGCCACGACGTCCATGCCGGTGATGCGGTCAAGGGTTTTGGCGCTGCCATGGAAAGTCAGAACGAAACCTGCACCAAATGCCATACGGCCCAGAAAGGGCCATTCGTCTTTGAGCATGGTGCGATGAAGGAAGGCTGCACCGTCTGCCACAGTCCGCACGGCTCGGTAAATCAAAAGATGTTGGTCGCCCGCGACGCCAATCTCTGCCTTCGCTGCCATTTGGAAGCTCCGGGTGCTGTGGGCCAGATCAACGCTAACGCGATTCGTCACACTCCCGAGGATCACGCCACCCGTCTCATGCAGGGCACCTGTTGGAGTGCGGGCTGCCATGAAGCGCCCCACGGATCCAATGCGAACAACCACGTCCGTCGCTGAACCCTCCATTTCCTGCGCCATGCATGCAAAACTCTTCCGCTATATTTTCCGCTCCACGCTGATTGCAGGCTTCACACTCGCCTTGTCGGGGGCTCGCGCTGCAACGCCCACCGATGCCTTTCCCACCTTCGATAGTTATATTAAGATTTCCGGTCAGGCTCCCTCGATTACCGGCGATGAGGCCGCATTTCAGAAGCGCTTGCAACAGCCGCAGGATGGGGGAGCGGGCATCGAGGATCTCCACTACACCAAGGATTATGGCAAGGACAAGACCGTGACGTTCGATGGTCGCGCCCTCGCTGGCAGCGAAGATTATCTCGCCAAGTTCAATGTGACGAAAAACGATTTCGGCTCCTTCGAAATCGGCTATAAGCGCTTCCGCACTTTCTACGACGGGATTGGCGGATTCTTCCCGCTCAATGGTACATGGCTTCCCTTAAAACCCGAGGATCTGCACGTCGACCGCGGAGAATTTTGGGTGGAGACCAAATGGAACGTGCCCGATCAGCCCAGCGTGACGCTGCGCTACACCAATTCCACCCGCACCGGACAGAAAGATACCACAATCTGGGGCGACACCGATTTCACCGGACTGCCGAACAATGTTCCGCCACTTTCCCCGGCCCGAAAACTCATTCCGAGTTATCGGGACCTTGACGAGCATCACCAGACGTTGGAAGGAACCGTCACGCATACTGTCGGAAAAACAACTTACCTGCTCACCCTGCTCGGCGACGAGACCAACGATGTCGACACCCGTTATGGCACGCGATACCCCGGCGAGCTTAAACTGTTTCCGACCCCTGCCTCCACGGTACTGGTGCCGTCGGCCAACGTGAACAACCAAGTGCGGTATTATCAAACCGACGGAATGAGCACGAAGACGTTCGCGATCACGGGAAAAACCGAGACCCGGTTCTCGGACAAGATAACCTTTGAGACCGGGCTCAGCTATCAGCTGTTGCACAGCGATTTTATCGGCGATCGTCCGCTTTACACCAGCACTCCCACCGCCATCGGTGCGGTAATTGCGCCGAGTGACAACTATCTCAACTTGTCCGGAGGTTCGAAAGTCAAAATTTACCGCGCCACCGTCGGCTTGACCTTCAAACCCACCGGTAATTTTTCGGCGAAACTGGGACTGAAGGGCGAAGACGAATACACCAAAGGCGGCGGCAGCTTCACGAGCGTGACGGCGGCGGTGAATACAACCACCGGAGTGGTAACCATCGCCCAGACTCCGCAAGCGGAATACTCCCGGATAAAGGAGCAGTCCCTGACGCCGGCCCTGGATCTTAACTATACGGGTCTTAAAGATATCGCCCTCTATGCCTCCGGCAGCCAGCGCATCGTGAACGGCGACGAACGCTACGCGGCTCCCTACAATCCCGCCACCAGCCCCGTCGCCCCGGTCGCCAATCTGGCGAACAATGACCTGTCGAGAGACAACGCCAGATATGTCATTGGCGCGACTTGGCGCCAATCGCTGCTGCTGACTTTGCGAGGGGAAGTGTTTTACAAGGACAACACCAACAAATCCATCGGTTACGGTGTCAATATGGGCGACTATTACGTGCTGTCGTCCCAGTTCACCGGCTTAAAGCTCACGGCCACCGCAAAGCTAAACCCGACCCTTTCGTGCACCACTCGTTACATCTTCCAGAAAGGAAAAGCCCAGGTCGCGGGATTCCAGCCCGCCTTTCCGGAGTATGACTCGATGGACCAAAAAAATCACATGATCAGCGAAACGATCGATTGGAACCCGATCGCGCAATTCTACCTGCAGGCCAACGCCAGTGTCGTCTACAACGTGATCGGGACGGTCTATCCGCGCGCGGGCACTGTTCCTGCGACCGCGACCAATCAAAGTTACGACGCCAACAACGTGCTGCACAATTCGGATAACAATTACATCTCCGCCAATTTTCTCGCTGGTGCGGTGTTAACCAAGCAGGACGACCTTCAAATCCGGTTTACCTACTATCGGGCGAACAACTACAACGCCGCGCTCGCCAATCTGACCACGCCTTATGGAGCCGCCGCTGAGGAAACGTCGGTCACGGCCGGCGTGAAACATAAATTCTCGGACCGCATTTTCGGCGAGGCCAAGGTGGGATATCTCGACAGCAAAAATGGGACAACGGGCGGTAACACGAATTTCCGAGGCCCGCTTGCGTACGTTTCACTCGAGTACGCGCTCTGAACTCCGCAGTGTCTGCGTTGGATGGTGGAGAGATTTGCCGCACCAGCCGAAGCCTCGAGCGAAGGCGTGGACGCAAGGCGCCACGCTCGCACACCCCGAAACTAAACGGGAAGGTCGCAGAGAACGCGAAGCATCCAGACGGGTTGCCACGAAAAGCCCGAAGGACACGAAACAGAGCGGGACGCGAAATGATCGATGAACGAGACGGTCTGAACTATTTGATTCACGAATTCCTCCGCCGCATTCTCCCTGAGTGGTTTCATTTGGTGTCTTTCATGGGCAACTTCCACTCCTGGGAAATGGTTCGGTCGTAGGGCCGGTGCTCGCGCCGGCCACGAGGGACTTCCGATCCGGCACGCAGCAAGCGGCGGCCCTACATTCAGATCGCGAAAAAATCTTCTTGTCCGAAGCAGAACCAGTTTTGCGGTCGGGGGCTGCATTTTTCCAACTCAGCGCTATTCCTGTCGGGCAGCGTCATTGAGATTTAGGCGGCCAGCTTGGCGGCATGTTCCGTGAAGCCGCTCGCGATAGGTGCTGGGTGACTCGCCTTCGACCTGTCGGAACACCCGGTTGAATTGGGAGAGCGATTGAAATCCCGCCGCGTAGGCCGCCTCGCTCACCCGCATGTTTGGGTCGAGCAGCAGTTGCTTGACCGATTCGATCCGCTCGCGCGCGAGATATTCGGTGAAAGTGAGGCCTGTCCCTTTTTTAAAAACCCGGCAGAAATAACAAACGCTCATTTTCAGAAAGCGCGCCACGTCGTTCAAGGAGAGGTGTTCGCTGTGATTTTTAGCGATGTACTGGCGCCCTCGCGTTATCGCGGACGGTTCGGCCGCATCCTCGGTCATTAGAATCTGATTACTCACCGTCGCGAGATGCCCCGCGAAAATGACCAGCAATGTGATGACGGACTCGTATTGTTTCCGACTGATCACGCGGGTTTGGAAGTACGCGATTTTCATTTTACGCGTTTCACCGGCGGTTCTCTTTCCGTCAACTGCGGCCGCGATCGCATTGAAGCTGCCGGCCGGGGGCTTCCGGAAAAACACCTGCCCCGTCTGCAAATAACCGAGCACCTTGTTGCCGACCCGCACGGGCACGGCGGATTCGTTCAAGCCCGCATGGCACTCCAGGGTTAGCGGTTTTAGCGTCGCTTCTACTTCGAGCCGTTGCTGAAGCTGAAGGCAGGCCGCGCAGGATTTATTCGTCCGCACCATGAGGGTGCAAAATTTATTCACCCGTTTTGATCCTTGCAGGGGAGTACGGAAAGAACCGGTTTCCCGCAGGATCAACGGCAGGCCGGTAGTACCTTCGAATGCCTTCTGATAGTCGCGGAACAGGTCCGATTGCTGCAAGCGCTGCACTAGCGTGGCACCCACGTCGGTGTAAGCCGAAGCACGATTTCGGGACGGACTTCCGTTTCTCTCGGGTGCTCCGATAATGGCAGGATTGAATTCCACGTTGTTGAGCCTAAAAAGGAAGGCGAAGCGGCTCGGTCGGGCTTAAGGATTTTAAATCGTAGGCGGCTCGCCCCTAGCGATTGGTGAGGATGACTTTCAAGGCTCGTTCCCGCCCGGCGTTGCCGAAGGTGTCGTAGGCGTTGATGATATCGGTGAGGTCAAAATGGTGGGTGACCAGTTGCGCAGGTTTAAGCCGGCCAGCCATCACCGTCCGCAGCAGTAACGGCGTCGTCACGGCGTCCACGAGACGTGTGGTGATCGTGATGTTTTTTGACCACAGTTCCTCGAGGTGCAAAATCACGGTTGTACCGTGAACGCCAATGTTCGCCAGGTGTCCGCCGGGGGCGACAATTTCCTGGCAAATCCCAAAGGTGGCCGGCATCCCGACCGCTTCGATGGCGACGTCCACACCGCGACCGCCGGTCAGAGCCATGACTTGTGCCACCGCATCTCCAGCGGAACTGTTGACGACATCCGTTGCGCCAAATTGCTTCGCCACCGCGAGCCGGTTGTCGTCGAGATCGATGACAATGATCCTGGCGGGCGCATAGAATTGCGTGGTGAGTAACGCTGACAAGCCGACCGGCCCCGCGCCGACCAGAGCCACCGTGTCGCCGGGTTTCACGCAGCCGTTGAGCACGCCGCATTCGTAGCCCGTGGGGAGAATATCGCTGAGCATGACCATCGCATCGTCATCCGCTCCCTTTGGAATGGCGTAGAGACTGAGGTCGGCGTGCGGTATGCGGACGAACTCGGCTTGCGTGCCATCGATGGTGTTGCCGAGGATCCATCCGCCCTCCTCGCAGTGTGAAGGCATGCCCCGGCGGCAATACTCGCACCGTCCGCAGGAGGTAATGCACGAGATCATGACGCGGTCGCCCTTGTGGAAACGACTCACCCCGGCACCCACCTCCTCGACCACGCCAATGCCCTCGTGGCCAAGAATGCGGCCCTCAGCGACGGTGGAGAGGTCTCCCTTGAGGATGTGGAGATCCGTTCCGCAGATGGT
>JBEPTW010000182.1:0-7756 GCA_041691855.1 Verrucomicrobiota bacterium
AGCCAGACGTCGTCGTACTCCCAGCCTTTACCGGTCGAGTAAGTCCAGATGACCTTTCCGTCTTTGATCAGGAACATCGTGTTGCAGCCTTCGCCAATGTAGAGCATGGGGTGCTGGGCCAGTCCCTTGCCGGGCAGATTTGGATCACTGTCGTCGGGCGAGACTTTCCAGTTCGGCGGATCGATTGGAATTTCCTCCGGGCCGACTGCCGGCACATTGGCGGCGGTGAACAGCGGGAGCACGCCCATCACCGAAGTGGAGTTTGCGGTCGGAGAAGCGGTGGCCGCACCGGCGGAAACGACCAAGATGAGAGCGAAGGCGGCGCACGCCGTCAGTGAGTTAATCGAACGGATCAGTGATGTTTGCATAAGGTAATTTTGTTGATGACTAAGTTATTTTTTTGGACGTGGCCATGCGTTTTTCTGCGAGTGAAAGGAGGAGATCGCTTTTTGACAGGCTGCCGACCAGCCGGCCGTCGGCATCGACGACGGGCAACCGTTCCGCGGCAAAACCCTGGAAGCGATCGAGGCATTCGTTGAGCGTCTGCTCGGGGCGGAGGTAAGGGAAATCGTCGTGCAAAATATCGCTGGCGAGAACGATGTTGGCCAACTCCGCTTGCTGGAGAAACGGTTTGATGTCGTGCAATGAAACGGCACCGAGGAAACAACCGTTTGCGTCGACGACGTAGAGATTGTTGAAGCGATTCGCCAGAAACACGCGTCCGATTTCTGCGAACTTGGCGTGCGGGGCGACGGTCGACGGATTGGGGCGCATGAGTTCCCCGACGTGATTGCCGGAGGACGGCGGTTCGACCGCGGCCTCCTCGGCTTTTTTCTTCAGCGACTCGCTATAAAGCGACTGACCCTCGATGCTCTTGGCCGTGAAATACGCGACGACGGAGCAAAGCATCAGCGGCAAGACGATGTCGTAGCTCAAGGTCATTTCAAACAGGATGATGATCGCCATGACTGGTGCGTGACTTGCGGCGGAAAGAAACGCGCCCATCCCCACCATCGCGAACGCCCGCGGATCGGACACTCCGGCGGGCCAGAACGATTGCACCGCCGAGGCAAATAAAAATCCGGTGCCCGCGCCCATGAATAGCGACGGCGTGAACACTCCGCCTGGAGCGCCAGATCCAAACGACGAAGCCGTCGCGATCCACTTGCAGAAAAAAATCAACAGCACCGCCGGCCACAAAAATTCCCCGCGAAGAATGCTGGCGACAACGGTGTAACCATTGCCACACACTTCCGGGACGAACATCGCCACGAGGCCGACGATTAATCCACCCAAGGCGAGCCGGAGCGCGACGGGCAACCGGAGCGAAATAAAGAAGTGCTCCGCCCGTCGCAACGAGCGCAGAAACCACGGCGAGATGACGCCCACCATCAGACCGAGCACCAGATAAGGCCCCATTTCCCAACCGGAATCCATTTTGTACGTGGGCACCTGATACAATTGCGACGCATGGGTGAGCAGCCGATGGGTCAGGGTGGCCGTCACTGCGGACACCACCAACGGCCCCAAGCTCTCCATTGCGATCGTGCCCAGAATAATTTCCGCCACGAAAAACGATCCCCCGATGGGCGCATTGTAGGCGGAGGCAATGCCTGCGGCCGCACCGCACGCGACGAGCAGACGTTGTTGCGGAGGAGTGAAGCGCCGCCAGCGACCAAACCATGACGCCACCACCGCCGCGAGTTGGACCATGGGACCTTCGCGGCCGATCGATCCGCCGGAACCGATCGAGAACAACGCTGCGGCGCATTTTACCAAGCTGGCGCGCAACGGGATTTTGCCCGAGCCAATCAAAATCGCCTCCATGTAATCGGTTGAACTGTCCTTCGGTGCCAGATGCTGACCGTAGTGAAGTACGAGGCCGGCGATCAGACCACCGGTCGTCGGCACGGCAACCACCAGCCACGGCGGGAGCAACCGCATCGATTCGACGACGCCCGCCCGTGAACCCGTTAATAATTCATGCACCCCTTCCGAAAGCCCGGTGAAGATCGCCGCGGCCACGGCGCCGAAAAATCCCGCGACCGCAGCCCAAAATAATGTCAGCTGCCAGTCCGATGGCTGCAGTTTTTCCTGCAACCAGACGCGTCTTCGCAAAAGCTTGAACAGCTGTTCCTGACTGCTGGCGAATAAGCGGTCGATGGTCATGTTTTTCCCAACAATACCGGGATGAATGCGGTTTCGGAATCCACGTTTAGGGGTTGGTTACGAACTACGGGCAGGGAAAGTCTGCGCGTCAGACTCGCAAGCGACGCCGGATGCGCAACTGGATTTCACGATGGCCGCGCCCGCAAAAACACCCCCCCCGCCGGAGGGCCATCGGCCTTTCACGGAAGCCCGCGTTCTTTCGCGCCAGCAACGGAAAAATTCGCCGACTGCATCGCGCCAGTGGACGCGGGACGTGAAACAGGTGAGATCGGAATTGAAAAATAGATTTTGCAGGTAACACTTCTTCCCCGTCGCCCTCTTTGTTCCTTTGGCGACATGAGATTTTCTCCCGTGTAAAACGCCCGGCCCCGCGGTTTGTTTCCTATGAAAATTATACGTCCAAATACTTTCTCAAAGCCCGTCGCTGGTGGCGAGACGATCGCCACTCTTCGGCATAACGGAAATCCCGGCGCGCCATTGGGGACAGTTTTAAATACACTTGGTCCGAACATATATTCTCGAAGTGAGTTTCTCCGACGCGGCCTGCATGGCGGGGGAGCGTTGGCCCTTTTAGCCGCCATGCCGGGCCAGATTTTTGCCCAGTCCTCGGCGTCGGATGCCCCGAGCAAGGGTTCGACTGGCGATGCCGGCCCGTTTGATCTGCGCGAGTTTGTGCATTGGATCACGGCCGAACTGGAGCCGTCGGTGCGGTTGGAAGGTGGCGCGGGTCAGTATGCGCGATCACCGGGCGATAAGTCTTCAGAACTCTATGGAGTCGCGGACATGGCATGCATTCTTTACACGATCGGCGCGTTGCATCCGACCGCGAAGGAACGCGACGAATGGGCCGCGGCGTTCCAGACCTTTCAAAATCCCGCCACTGGCTGGCTCGTCGAGAAATCACGGACGCACGATCCGTTGCACAATACCGCATTTGCGCTGGCGGCGATGCAGCTGCTCGATCTTACGCCGCAGTATCCGGTGAAGATGGGTGCCGCTTACGCCGATCCGCGCGCCTTCCTCGAAACGCTCGACTGGCGGACGGGAGTGTATCCTGGCAGCCACAAGGGCGCGGGAGTCGGGTCGATCTTCGCGCTGGTGCCGACGTTGGGCACGCCCGCTTGGTTTGAGCAATACTTCGCCGCGTGCGATGCGCTCTTCGACCCGGCCAATGGACTCATGGGTCGGGCGAAACCGCCCGCGGGCGACGCCGATCAAGTCGGTGGCACGTTCCATTACAGTTTTCTGTACCGGTATTTCAACCGGCGGATGCCTTATCCCGAACGGCGCATCGATACGGTCCTCGGGTTGCAACTGCCGGATGGCTACTGGCTCGCGACCAATCACCTTTGGTTGACGCTCGATGCGATTTTTCTGATGACCCGCACGCTGCGTTATTGTCCGCATCGCTTCGACGATGTTCGCGACTGCGTGCGTCGCGTCATGGCAACGTTGATGCGCGATGTGTTCAGTGTCGAAGGTCGCAAGCAAACGTTCACTGGTCATCTCGCGGTTCACCTCGTGACTGCCGCCATCAGCATCGCGGCCGAAGCGCAGCAATTCTTGGGCGCGCGCGAAGTTGTCACTGATATACCGTTGCGACTCGTGCTCGACCGCCGGCCATTTATTTGAGCTCCGTTTCGGCCCTTAGCTGGTGAGGGTGATGCGCCGGGTCTTTTGTTTGGCGATCGCGCAGGGCGAAGGCGCGACCGGACGCGAATTGGCTAATGCCTTGCTCATTCCGATAAAATCCGCCGCCTCGTTTCAGACCCGATCCGTGCCGTTGGATTTAAACACGGAAGACGCCTCGCACGCACCGAATAAACATTTTTGAGAGCACAATAAGATCGATTAATTGGGCGCTCAAAAAGCCTGTCCAAATAAACATTTTAACGCGGAGTTCGCGTCCGTTCGACTTCGCTCAGGACGACCTGAGCCTGTCGAATGGTCGGAGAGCGCAGAGCGAAATCACCTCAAGCTCCGCGCTCACAGCGCTCTCCGCGTTAAATTCGTTTTATCCCGGTTCGCGGCGGAGTTGAGCTCGCTCTGATTCCTTGGGATCAGGATGTTTGAGGCTGGTCCACTGAATGATTGGTTCAGAGAGTTGCCAGGCGGCGGACGGTTCCCGGCCGCCGGGATAAATTTTTGACAAATACAAACGCGAAGCCGATTAGGGCGTGTCTGGGAAATAACTTTCGTCGCTTGCTGGCCGGTGCTTGCGCCGGCCTTGCGCGCGAAAAACGGCACGTCGCAAGCGACGGCCCTACGCGCCCGAGCAGAGTTGATTGGCGATAGTTTATTCACCAGACACAGCCTAGATCGAACCTCGGAATGATCATCCACGTTCAGCCGCGACGAATACTCTGAACCACTTCCTCGCGGACCAGTACCGCCGTTTCCTTTGGTCGCACGGGATGATGATGCACGACATTGTAAGCGCGGATAAATTCGACGCCAAAAAATAGAATGGCGCACGAATAGTAGACCCACATGAGAAGTGCAACGAGTGACCCCGCAGTACCGTAAATGGAGGCGACGGTTGAATGGCTGAGATAAAGCGCGATCAAGTAGCGACCGGCGGTAAATAAAATTGCGGTGAGCGCGGCACCAAGTCCCACCTCCTTCCATTCCAGTTTTACGTCGGGCATGATTTTGAAAATCAAAGCGAACAAGCTGGTGATGACGACGAGGCCTCCGAGAAGATCCACGGATTGCAAGACGGACGGGGAATCGAGAAATGTACCGTTGAAACGGTTGAGAGCGCTGGTGAGAAACGTGGTGAGAACGAGTGACACCAGCAGGAGAAAACCGACGGTAATAACCATCGCGAATGAGATCAGGCGGTGCAGAATCAAAGTCGGCCAGCCGCTTTTGCTGGGACGGGTGCGCACGCCCCAGATGGCGTTTAAGGAATCCTGTAATTGGGTGAAGACTGTGGTCGCGCCCACCACGACGAGAATAATTCCGACGGTCGTCGCGAACCAACTGTCGCGGTGCGACTGCGTGGCGGCCGCGGCTTTGTTGATGAGATCGGCGCTGGCCGGACCAATGAGTGCGGTCACTTGTTGGGTCAGCTGATGGGAAGCTTCCTCCTTGCCAAAAAAGAATCCGACCACCGTCACTGCAACGATCGTGATCGGCGCGAGTGAAAACAGGGTACAGAAACTCACCGCGGCCGAATGCTTAAAGACATTGTCGGCGTTCCAGCCTTTTGCCGCCTTGAATAGAATATGAGCCCAGCTGTTTTTCACGGTTCGATGGCCACGATCGAATCTGGCAAAAGAATGGTCTTCGGAAATCGACGGAGAGTTCCATCAGTGAAAAGCGATCGGTGAGAGTCCACAACGATAAGACCGAATTCCAATCAATCAGTTCGTTTTCGTCGCTGATTCGTCGCCGGGCTTTTGCGCCGGGGTGACGTCGACATCGGTCGTCTTCGTGTGGATGTGGATTTCACCTCCTCGCTTTTGCAGCGCCTGCGCATAACGAAGGTGAAGGTCCTTGAACTCGTCGCAATACTTGGTGAGTTCCGCTTCGGTTACGTTCTCCAAGTCCACCAGCTCGGTTCGCGCTCCTCGTACGGCACGCAATAGTTCATCCAACTTTACCTGCATTGCCCGGGAATCACGATTTTGCATATTCTGCAGGAGGAAAATCATCAGGAACGTGAGAATGGTCGTTCCCGTGTTGATCACGAGCTGCCAATTTTCGCTGTAGTTAAAGCCGGGGCCTGCCGCCGCCCAGACGATCACGGCAATCAATGCGGCAAAAAAAGCCACAGGGTGGGCGACCGCCGCGCCAGCGGATCGGGCCAAACGGCTAAAGAGGTCATTCATTTGAAAGTTCAGACAGCAAAATCGCTGTGAGGTTACGGATGTATTATCCGTTAACCCACCTCGGATGGAGCCGTTTGTGGAAACGGGGAACAAGGATATGCCGCACTGTCTTCGGCGGACGACCTTGGAGGCTCCCCACCATAGCGGATCAACCCCAGTGTTCATTTTTCTGGAATCGCCGCGCCAAAAAGATTTTCGTGAAATGCGGACAATTCGTGGTTAACTGTGTTTCTCACTTTCATGTCTAAAAAAATCCAATTTGACTTGACCCATCGTCCACGGCGTTTGCGCCGCCATGCCAGCCGTCGCGCCCTCGTGGCCGAGACCGTGCTTCGCGCGGAGGACCTCATCGCGCCTTTATTCGTCGTCGATGGGAAAGGCGCACCGGAAACGATCGTGTCGATGCCGGGAGTTCATCGTTTCAATATCGAGGATCTGGTCCGGGAATGCCTCGAGCTGCAAAGACTCGGCGTACCCGCCGTCGCATTGTTTCCCAAACTCGATGCGAACTTGAAAACCTCCGAGGGCACTGAAGCGTTGAACAAGGAAACGCTCGTGCTGCGGGCGGTCAGGGCGGTGAAGGCCGCGCTGCCGGAATTGACGGTGATCACCGACGTGGCGCTCGATCCCTACACCAACCACGGGCACGACGGCGTGTTGAACGAGAAAGGTGACGATGTGGACAATGACCGGACCGTCGCGATTCTGCGCGAGATGGCGGTGCTGCAAGCGGAGGCGGGGGTGGATTTTGTTGCGCCGTCAGACATGATGGACGGACGCGTCGGCGTGATTCGCAAGGCGCTCGACGCCGCCGGTCACACCGACACGGGGATTCTGGCTTACTCGGCGAAATTCAACTCGGCCTACTACGGACCTTTTCGCGATGCGGTGGGTAGTGCGAGTGCCGCGGGCACGCGTTTGCTCAGCAAAGCGACGTATCAGATGAATCCTGCCAACCGCCGCGAGGCGATTCGCGAGGTGCAGCTGGATATCGCCGAGGGCGCGGACATCGTGATGGTCAAGCCCGCAGGGCTTTATCTCGACGTGATCCGGGAAGTGCGAAATTCGACGCGCACTCCTCTGGCGGCTTATCAAATCTCAGGCGAGTACGCGCAGATTCATGCGGCTGCGCAGCTCGGGTGGCTGGACTTGATTCGCTGCCGGGATGAGTCATTGCTGGCGATCAAACGCGCCGGTGCAGACATGATTCTCACCTATTTCGCGAAGGACGTGGCGAAGGCGTTGAAAGGGTAATCCATGGTGAGAGCAGGCGTCCTGGAGCCGCAGCGACCCCGCTGCGGTGCAGCTCGTGGGCGAGGTCGCCCACGCACGAGTTTACGGATGGCAGCTACGGTTTTGCGTTTCTCTCCAATAAAAAGGGGCATTCAAATGAATGCCCCGAAATTAAAACGTGAGTGAAGGAGAAGGTTACCCGCGTGAGCGTTTCTTGGTCTTGGGACTGTCGTCTTCCTCGCCGTCCTCGTCGTCGTCATCTTTTTCTTCCTTGTCCTCATCTTCATCCTCGTCGTCGTCATCCCCGCCTTTGCCGGGTTTGCCGTCGTCGTCTTTGTCTTTGTCGCCTTCTTCGTCCTCATCCCATTTCAGAGAGGCGTCATTCTTGAGTTTCTCCTCTTCACCGGCTTCGATTTCCGGCAAGTCGTCATCATCGTCTTCGACGGAACGTTTTTCGTTCTCATCGTCATCGTCGCCGTAACCGTCCGGCATGAAGTCGAGGATCGCGGTCATTTCCT
>JBEPTW010000183.1:0-7608 GCA_041691855.1 Verrucomicrobiota bacterium
ATATTTTGCGCGGTGTCGCGCAGCGTTTCACCCTTCGTGGTGCTGGACGAAGCGGCGTCAAAGGAAATGACGTCCGCACTGAGAAACTTGGCGGCCATCTCAAATGACAGACGCGTGCGGGTGCTGGGTTCAAGGAAGAGATTGACGATCGTCTTGCCGCGGAGGGCGGGCACTTTCTTGACTTTGCGATCGAGGATGCGGCGAAAGGCACCGGCGGTTACGAGCAGCTGCTCGATTTCGGCGCGGCTCAATTCCTCGATGGTGAGAAGATGTTTACGATGCCAGGGCACGGGACGGTATTTTTGTTTTTTGAAATTCGGCTTTCGATCCAAATGCGACCTGTGCCGCGAGAATGGTGATGGAATCCTTGCGTGGATCAGTCGGGTCGAGATGGACCACGACCTTTTCATTGCCATTGGTGGCGACCGCGAGGCCGCAATAGTCAGGCGCAATCGGCAGCTTCCGTCCGCCGCGATCAGCGAGTATGGCGAGTTCCACTCCCGTCGGACGCCCGTGATCGAAAAGTTCATCCAGCGCCGCTTTGACCGTGCGCCCCGAATACAACACGTCATCGACGAGAATTACGGTCGCACCGTTAATATCGTGGGGAATGAACGTCGGACAATATTCCTTTGGAATCGGCTGGCGGCCGATGTCGTCGCGGTGAAATGAAATATCGATCGTGCCGAGCCCGGGCTTCAACCCGGATTTTTTCAGGCGCTCGACGAGGCGGTTGGCGAAAACGATCCCACCGTTGGCGATCCCCAGCAGCAAAAGGCGGGCGGACTTGCGATGGCGCCCGGCAATGGCAAAGGCGACGCGCTCAATGGCTTGGTCGATCGTTTTTGAATCGTACTGCTGAGGTGTGCCCACGAGCGCAAGGTTTTGGGCCGAGGCGGGAAGCTCGTCCAGCGCAAAGGTGAGAATTGCGTTTTTGGCTCGCGTCGCGCCCAACTGCTCCCGCCGGCAAAAAATGTAGTCTTCGCCGTATTCATTCAGTCAGATTTAACCACAGAAGACGCAGAACACACAGAATGAATACGTTTGAGATCATATGCGGATCGATTGATCGGGCACCAAATGGTGGGCGCATCGGTCGGCTTAGATCTTAATTTTTTGCTCTGATTTCTGTGAATTCGATGGGTTCTGTTGTGTCCTGGTGAATTGTTGGCTCAGGATTTTACCTGCAGCACTGGCTGCGGCAGCCAGCGGGTCAGGCAGGTGTGGAGATTCACCACTTTGACTGGTTTGGCGATAAAGTCGTCCATGCCCGATGCGAGGCAGGCGTCGCGATCCTCCGGGCGCACATTAGCGGTGAGCGCGATGATCGGCAGCGGTTGATTGCCCACCATTTGGCGGATTCTCCGGGTGGTTTCAAAACCGTCGATTCCCGGCAGCTGGCAATCCATGAAAATAAGATCCCACTGGCCTTTTTCCACGGCGGCGAGTCCGGCGTGGCCGTCACCTACGATGGTGCACTCTACGCCGAGGCGCTGCAGCATCATGGTGATCACCCGTTGGTTTACCGGATCGTCTTCGACCACCAAAATCCGCCCGCTAAACTGGGGCGCTTGGGTGCGAACCGGGAAGGACGGCGTGGACGCTTTTTGATTTTCGTCGAGTTCGAGCGAGATTTCGAAGAGCAACGCCGAACCATGGCCCGGCGTGCTTTCCACGATGATTTGACCACCCATGCGTTGCACCAGTTTTTGGGAAATCGCGAGGCCGAGGCCGGTTCCGCCGTAGCGACGACTCATCGAGCTGTCCGCTTGCGTGAAGGGCCGGAAAAGGGTGGTGATCGTTTGGGCGTTCATGCCGATGCCGGTGTCGCGCACTTGCACTTTTAACCGCAGCACTCTGCCGGCCTCGATCGCCCCGCCAAAACTGAGTTCCACGTGACCGTGCTCGGTGAACTTGATCGCGTTGCCCAGAAGGTTAAGCAGCACCTGCCGAAAACGATTGGGATCGCCACGCACCCGGCTTTTGCAAATCGAATCGGTCGTTAACAGCAGCGAGAGTTTCTTGTTTTCCGCGCGGGAACGCATGAGGGCCGTCACTTCATCGGCGACTTTCACGGGATTAAACGGAATGGATTCGAACGCCATGGAGCCCGCCTCGATTTTCGAGAGATCGAGCACGTCATTCAGGACGTGAAGCAGCGAATCGGCCGACTTCGCCGCAGTTTCAACCTGTTCGCGCTGAGGAGCGTCGAGCTTCGTGTCTTTCAACAATTCGAGCATGCCCATGACGCCGTTCATGGGTGTCCGGATTTCGTGGCTCATCGTGGCGAGAAACTCGCTCTTGGCCTGGTTGGCCGCTTCCGCCCGTTCCTTGGCGGTGCGTAATTCGTCCTCGGTTTTCCGTCGGTGCGAATTTTCATCCATGAGGCTGCGGTTGAGGTCCTCGGTAACCTGGGTTTTTTTCCGCAGCTCATCTGCGAGGATTTCATGTTCAAAGCCGAGACGCAGCGAATTGCTCAGCGTGCGATAAAAACTCCGGGTCATCACGAGCAGGAATCCCGTGTAAATCGATCCCATGATCGCCATGAGAGTTTCCAGCGTTTCCGCGCTCAAATAGCAGCGCAACACCAGCGGGACGAGCGTGGCGGCCTGAAACGAAAGACACGCAGGCAGCACAGGCGAAAGCGAGCGGGTAGCCCCGGCGGTGAGCCCGGCCAGAATTAAAATGAGCAGTGAACGGTCCTGCCCGTGAAGCAGAGGATAAAAGGACCACGCCGCGAATCCCCAGCAAAGTCCGGTAATCGCCGCTCCCACGATAAACTGGCGCTCCCACACCTGCACGGGAGCGCTGTTTCGATCATGGCGAAAGGCTCTCACCACTGACAGGCGTTGCGCCGTTGTAGCCGACAAGACTATTACCCAGCCCCAGCTCAACAGGGGCGAACCCAGTCTGGCGACGTACCATGCCAAACCCCACGCGGCGAAGAGGGTGGCGATCAGCCCTGCGCTTAATTCGCTGTAGCCAATGCGCACCAACTCCGCCCGTAACTTCGGAAGGCTGCTGCTTTCGGATGTTGTGGGAGTGGAATTCACTTTACCGGTGTATCTTCGGCACATTTTCGTCCAAAACGCGCTCGAAATGTTCGGACCTTTAATAAATGTAAAAAACATTCATTTGAAAGGGGTTGAATGAGAAATTTGCTGGCATCGGATTTAGGGGATTTCCGCATTTTTGGCTGCATAGCTTTCGTTCGTTATCGATAGGGCGTTTTTAAAAATCGTTGCCGCCTGCATCCCGATTCCGCTGGAGCGGCAGCGACCCCGCTGCCGTGCTCTCGTGGGCGAGGTCACCCACGCTCCAGTTCGCAGCCGCCCGCCTCTCCGCTCGAATTCTGCAACCATGCGGCTACCGGTTCTATTTAAACCGCTTTAGCGCTCCGTCTGGGCCTTTTCCGCCAGCATTTGCAAACGGATCATCAGGCGGCGGTGCACCGCTTCGACGTGCTCGCGCGGATAGCGATCATCGGGAGTCAGATTGATCGCAAAATAAGTTGTACCGTTTCCGCTGCGCCCAACGACGCTTCCACCGTAAGCGTAGCCCGGCGTCGTCCCGATCGCCTTTTGCACGAGCTGAAGATCGTCCCCGCCTGTTATGGTGCCATAAACGAGGCACGGAAATTCCGAAGTATCCACCGCTAGCTTTTGCACTTTTCGTCCGACAGCGTCCACCAGCGCCGTAAACTCTGTCTTCAGGGCCGACGCCGTGTAACGTGTTTCGAGGTTCTGCGGCAGTGGGATGGGATCGCCCAGATAAGCCATGATGGCCGCATTGCTTGGATTGATTGCGTTCGGAAAAATGTCTGCTCCGCGATTTGTCATCGGCTGGGGCTCCGTGAAATCCGACCAGCTTTTTTGCCGCAGCACGGTCTTCTCCGCGCCCGTTTCGCCGAAATAAACCCCACCTTGCGAGCGCCCATCGTAAAACGAGACGTGGGGCCATCCATCGTTCACCAATGTTTTGATCAATCGGAATTTTCCCGGGCCACGGCGAACGGCGTCATTCGCGCTTGCCTGAATGGGCGTTGGACCGCTCGGACCTCGCGTCGTAATCGACCAGCTCAAATTCGCCGAGTCCAACGATGCGAGTGTATAGGTGCCTTCGAGCAGATACCGTCCACCGATTTCGAGATGCGGTCGATCGCCACGCAGCGAGGCAATGACAATGCTGTCGCCCGGAGCGAACTCTGCGGCCCCAAGTTCCACCGGAATCACGTAGGGAAACAAATCTGCATCGCTCGGTTGCGCGCGCCCGACGAGCGACCAAGCCAGCAACGCGAACGCGACCAACGACCAACGGGCTGAATGGAAACGGATTTTCATGGCGAGGATGAAGCGGATGTAGGCGCGGCGGTGAAATTTGCGCGACTCTCAGTTTCCAACGTGACGATGGTGTCAACGACGGTGCCATTCCGGAGTTGAAAGACGTGAGTCTCGGTTTGAAAGGGCACGTCAACCACGTAGCAACCGCGATGGGTGGCGGTGAACGACGCGTCCACGCGATGTTGAGAAAACTTCCGAGTGAGAACCAGCGCACCGACAACTGCGCATGCGACCGCCACGCTACGCAATGGATGTGCTGTGAGCCACGACCACGCGTACGGTGCGGCAGGTCGCGCGATGGGTTTTGTTTGCGACGCGGCAGCAGCCAGAATTCGCTCGGCCAATTCTGTCGAAAGTGACAAAGGCTCGGTGGCTCGATCCAAAGCGTGATGGATCGCCTTGCGGGCCGCCTGCTCACGCTGCACTGCGAGCTGACATTCCGCGCAATGATCAAAGTGCCTTTGCGCCGCTGCCAATCGCCGGCCCTTCAGCGTCTGGTCGAGGTATTCTGGTAAATCGTGAGTGAATTCCTTGCAGTTCATCGCGGGCTTTGGGGTTGAGTGCCGTTCGCGGCAAAAAGGTTCAATTCCTCGGGCAAGAGTTTTTCCAAGCACTGCATTGCGTAGTGCAGTCGCGATTTCACCGTGCCCAGTGAGACGCCAGTCTGCGCTGCGATTTGTTGCAGCTTCAGGTCCTCGTAGTACCGCAGCGCGATCACCTCACGATGCTCGGCCGAAAGTGTTAGAATCGCTTGCGCGAGCCGGTTTGTTTGAAACTGCCGGTCCATTTCCGAGTCCTCGATGGCTGGAGACGCCGCGTGTTGCACGAGTTCCTCGTCAAAGACGAACCGTTTTTGTTTCCGCCAACGTCGCCGGTTGAGGTTCACCAAAATACCATGCAGCCAGGTGTAGATCGCCGACTCACCACGAAACCGATGCGCCGATTTCACCGCTTGGAGGAAAGTCTCCTGCACCAGATCCTCCGCCTCGGTCCGGTCGCCGCAAAGCAAATACGCGGATCGCAGCAACCTGGTTCCATGCGCCTGCAACCACGCCGAAAGGTCGAGGCGAAGAGCGTCAGTATTAAGGGGAACCTCGGCCATGCTATAGTCTGTGCCCGAGATGCTCAAAAGGTTCAATCCCGAGCGAGCGGATGCCGCGGGACTTGAGCTAGGACTAGTTAAACTTGCTCTTCTGCTCGGCGGAGGAATGCACCTTTTCCAGCCGCAATTGTTTTTCCTCCGTAATGATAATGCGGGTTCCGTCGGGAGTTACGTGATACCAACCGCTGCCATCCTCCAGTGGTCTGAGCGAAGTAAGCTTGTATGCTTTGAGAAAATTTCGAGCGAACTCTTCGCCACCCATTTCAGATGTGCCGAAAAGTTCATCAACGACACTCGCCGAGAGGTCGATCTGCGTTACGTTTTTTGATGAATCTGCCGTAATAGTCGCGAAGGGAAAAAACATAGGGAATGGGGAATCTTTCTTCCTGTGCCCGATGCGTACTAGAAATCCTTTGTCGTCTCGCTCGGGGTCTGTAAACTCTGGGCTCCCACCGTAAGGGAAAGGCATCACGTACTTAGCCAACGCGTCTTTTAAAACTTTCGCAGCTTTTTCGATCGGCATGCCTAGCGAAAGCCCTTTTATGCTCAACCGCTTTGGCTGCGCTCCTGCGTCATTCGCCGCTTGGGCCGGAGCACAGAGAAATACCAGAGACAAAAAGGTGATGATGAGATGGATTTTCGTATGTTTCATAGAAGCTTTGTCGGAAATTGCATCTCGTTTGCTGCGATCACCGCGGCCACATATGGAGCACTATACCTGTCAAACCGCTTCGGCCATTTTGGGTCAGTATATTCACTAGTCTGATCGGCGCGCGCCCGTAGTGCGCGCCGTCTGCGCAAGATCGATTGAATTTGGTCTGCGCGTATCGCCACAACTGCGGCGTTTTCGCCATAGCGGATTTTCAGAGTTGTGCCTTCCCATCGGTAATCAAATTTTGCGCGCCTGCCTAGCGTGGAAATTTTCTTCCATTCACGAACGCGGCACAGTTTGTCCAGTAATGCGGCAAGCTCATCGTCAACTCGCATGCGTATTAGAGTATGTGTAAGCAGCGTCGCGGAAAGAGCGATTGTGTTTACGAGTGTTTACAGGGCACGCACGTCCTCGCTGTTCATTTTTCTTCGCACTCGCATCGCTAGCACCCGCACCGTCGCTTGAGCTAATCCTAATTCGTAGGCTATTTCTTTATGGGTCTGTCCAGCGAGGAGTCTGCTGCGAATCTGATACTCACGGGGACTTAATCCGACATTGATACTGGATTTTGTGACAAGCAGTGAATGTGCACGCCACAGGGAGTTCAGCAACGCGCGTTGCAAAGACTCTTCTTCTCCAGGTTTGCATGCGATACCGAGGTAGTAGGCTCCTTCAGGCTGTGCCACGCTAAGAGTGCGCAAAGAAATTTCAAATCGCCGAGAGCGTGCATCACAGTTAGGCAAGCGACCAAACCAGCCTCCGGCAGTAGTTGCCCTATCAAGTTCTTGAAGCAGAGCCTCACTGTAGTCATCAGGGGTGAGAAGTCGGGGGGTGCGCCCGGCTAGCCGATCAAACGGAAAGCAGTAAAGCTTCTCGAAAGACTTGTTTACTGGATCGATCCGTTATGGACGCGGGAAAGGGAAACGCTTCGAGCATATTGAAGATTTCCGCAGTCACTTTATCGGCATGAGTCATCGCTTTGCTTGGGGATGGCAATCTTGGATCGTAGGTGAGTGGTTGTCCATCTTCCGCGAGATCAAAAGAGTAGCGTCGAACTTAACAAACCGTTCCGATGGGGTTGAGCGGTGTGTGAGCGCTGGACGACAACGGCGAAACTCGCTCTCATTACAAGTCAAACTGGCAACGACAACGGTTGCAGATTCGACGGCTCAAGCAGCCCAGCAAACGTCCTGATCAGGCATCTTTGGGAGCGTTAAAAACCACGTTGCACTGCTGTTGTGGCTAAAGAATTTTTGCTGGAAGCAAACCCTCTATTTCTCTTTGAAGTCAGTGGGGCTCAAACGGGCGGATAACGGGATTCCAGCTTGGGTGCCGCCGCCATCGTCAAATGGCGAAAGTTTTGTTAGCGCCTCGGTCTGCTTTTGGAAATGCCAAGAGTTTTAGCCGGGTGGCATTTTTAAATCAAAAAGCCGCTACTCATTGCTGAATAGCGGCTTTCTTAAATGGTGGACCTTACTGGACTCGAACCAGTGACCTTTTCGATGTCAACGAAA
>JBEPTW010000184.1:0-7586 GCA_041691855.1 Verrucomicrobiota bacterium
GACTCATTCGTAATGAGTAGGTCGTCGGTTCGAGTCCGACAAGCGGCTCCAGTTTCTCATAGTGAGGCTGGAAATTCCTGTCAGGTTCCTGCCAATTGCGCTTGTTTCCCTTTCGGGAAAACGTATTCACCTTGGTTCATGACTACGGCTGATGACGCGGGTACCAACCAACCCAAGCAGCCAAAACGGATTCCGCTTTGGAGGCGTTTGGGCATCACGCTGAAGCAGGAGACCAATCGCTCCCAAGGCGCAGAGTTTGGCGAAAGCTGGCGCGTCTCGGTTCCAGCTCGGGTAACGGGTAGTGGGCGAATTAGAAAGCAATTCAAGACCTACTCAAAGGGGCTGTTGTACTGCGAGGGTAAGGCCGACTTGTCCCGCGCGAGCGGTAAAAGGGCTTTTGTCCTCAACGACGCCCAGCGGGAGGATGCCGCCGCGGCATTGCGGATTCTGGGAGATTTGCAGCTGAGCCTTACCGAAGCGGCGAAATTTGCCAGTAAGCACCTCAAGCCAGAGTCCGGCGACATAACCGTGCGGGTGCTCGTTGATCGGATTCTGCGTGAAAAGGAGCGGGAGAAGTTACGGCCGGCTTCCCTGCGAGGGATTCGTTTCTACATGGGCCGCATCGCCGCGCACTTTGGCGATGCGCGGCTTGTGAAGACTTTGACGCACGACGAGCTGCGTCTGTGGTTTGATAGCCTCAAAGATGCCGGCGCGAGCGATCGTCATTTGAGGAATTACGTTCGCTACACTCAACAGTTTTTCAACTACAGCGAACAATTCGGCTTCCGTGCGGACAACCCGGCGACACGGATCCAGCCACCACGCATCGAATGGACGATGCCGGCGATTCTGACTGTTGACGAAGCGAAGCGACTTTTGCGAACTGCACTCCAACCGGAATTTGCCGAACTGTTACCTGCCACGGTTCTCCAATTATTCTGCGGTGGATTGCGCTCCGCTGAGGTGGCGCGGCTCGATTGGCGAGACATCGATCTGGAGGGGCGCAAATTTGAAGTGCTCCCCGCGACAGGTAAAAACCGCCGTGACGGCGATTGGCGCACGCCTGCCATTCCCGAGGCCGCTGCCGAGTTTCTTTTTCTTCATGCCCAACGCACTGGGCCGGTGGTTCCTGTCCGATTTCCCTTCAAATTAACCATGCTGCACAAGGCGGCGGGTTTTCCGAAGTGGGAACTCACGCACGACAACAGCAAGCGGCACAGTTTCGGGTCCTATGGCTGCAAGCTTCACGGTAAGGATTGGGTCGAGGAGCAAATGGGCCACAACACGAGCGGGACGTTCCTAAAGTTTTATCGCAACGCCCGCATCACGAAGGAAGAGGCGCAGCGGTATTTCGACATCAGGCTCGCTAATTTAGACGCGGCAGACGCTGCCGAGATACTGACCATCGAAAAAGGCGCGTGATCTCCTGGGTAGAGTCGCGATCAAATTCGTATGTAAATGAATAAAAATTCTAAGAAAACACCCGCCTCCAAGCCGAAAAAAAAGCGGACCAAAACAATTTGGGAGAGGCGTCAAAGCGGTGCTAGGGTGGAACTGGATTTGGTCGATGAGGAAAACTTCTGCTCTCTCATTGTACCGGTATTCAAAGATCGTCGCTTGAAGACGAGATTGCAGGAACGTCGCCGCCTTCTCGCAGCGAAATCAATAAAGGCGAAGCCCGAAGTTGATTGGTTCGAAGTAAAAAAACTCTTTCGACCAATCGGAACATGGCTTTCTGTCGCGACTGGATTTGCTGGAGCGCGTGCGACGTTGCCTGAATTGGTGGCTGCTTGGAAAAAATCTCCTCACGATACGATGCTTTTTATTGAATCTTGTATCGCGGCGGCGGCTGATCCGGAAGCGAGACGAATTCTGGCGGTGAAACAGACAATTGTAGAAAACCACGACAGAGCCGTCGCATACTCCAAGAAGAAGAAATATAAATACCGGACAAAAGCCGTTGATGAGAAAGCAGGCGGAGCGCTTGCAAACTCCTACGCGATGGCTTTGGCAAAAAATGAAATTCGGTCAAAGACAGGTAAGCCAATAGGTGCGGGGACAGCACAATCGATCGCGAATCGGATGGGTTTACAAAGTGGTGTCCGTCTTGATGTGCATATGAAACCGAAGGACATTGCCGAAACGGCGAGGTTGGTTGCCAAGGCGCTTTCCGAGTCGGGAAGATAGAGCGAATCGAGTTCAAAAGCAGAAAACGAGCTTTTCGTCGTTTTTTGCTTTAGTGCATATTCTAGCAAATCGGTTCGGCCCGCTCCCAAAGTTGAGGAATGGAAAAGATCAACAGCGCCCCCTCGGTAACTGCCGCGAACCGAGCGCCTGAATCAATCAGCGGCAATTTTGCGGGGGTAGAACTCCCTCTAGTCTCCACGAGGCACCAGCTCGCCACGCTGCTTTCGTGTTCACCCAAGCACATCGATAATCTCACTGCGCGCGGTCTCCTTCGCGCAACACGGCTCGGCCGTTGCGTCCGATACCGGCGCGAAGCCGTTCTTCGTGCCCTCACAAACTTGGAGGGATCCTCGTGAGCGATGATGAATCGGGCGTCTTCACCGCGGAGGAATGCGAGGGCTGGCGCCTTAACTATGATCCGGCTCAACTACGCATTTACCTCGTGCAGGAAAGTCTATGCGAAGAATCCAGCCGTATATTGCTTTCTTTACATCAACTCCCAGCGCTGGCCCTCGCACTGAACAAATTGCATTCGGCTGAAACTTCTAAACTCCCGGGAAAATGAGTTCGTCCGAATCACACGGTGGATTCTTCCAATTTCCGCTCTGCCTGCTTGCGCAGTCAATGCCGTTCAGGGAGATGCTTAACTTGAGTTTCTACTCCGGCGTTTGCCATTTTCTCGATAGCACCGAGGGCTTGGAATGGCGTGAATGGTCGGCGGCAAAGCGGGAGTCCGCACTCCAACAGGCGCGAGATACGATCATATTTACACGCGGCCACGCCACAACAATGCTTAAGGGCAGCAAATCAGTGGCCGAGATCGATCAACATTGGCGCGCTATGGGACACAAGACATGTTGGGTCCGGGTCCGTACTGATATCTTCTTTGATGTACGCGACCGTGACGCCTTATCCGAACGTGAATGGCGGGTACTTTGCGCGCTTTATTCGGCGATCGGTGACAAGCCGATGGCGAAAATCGGCTGGAAGATAATTCAATATCGCGCCGCAGGCTGGCTCACGTCACCACCGCCTGTGGCAATGCCGTTTCGTCCGGCTTATTCACGTGGAATGATTGAGCGCAGTCTGGCGGAACTCGTGGCCCGTAACTTGGTAATGGTCGCGACTTATCGACGTGGGGAGCGATTCTGGACGCATCGCCATGATCAGACTGCCCTCTGGGAGTTGATTAAGGAGAGAAAGCTCAAGCGCCCAATGGCAATGGCTCTTCGCAAACAATCAGACCAGCGAGGATCCGCTGCGATCCATGCGAATTTAAACCCCGGCGCGATGCTCCAGCATCCGGCTCTGATGAAACCCTCGAAAGCGGTCCGCGCGGCGTTGAGTACCTCGTGAATGGCGCGCCGCCTTGGCGTTTAGGCATTCTGCCGATAGGTGGCCTGCCGGGCGAAATTCCGCCGTATTGGCTTTGAAAGCATGGTCAGTGGACGCCTATTCACCTCGTAAGCAGGTCACGTGCAGGTCGCGAGCACGTCCCCCAGCACGTCGGGGTGCAGATCTAGGAGCACGTCCCCGAGAAGGTCCCGGTGCACGTTAATAGAATCAGTTCAGTAGAAGCGTTGAGATAGAACCTGTGAGATAAAAACTTCGATATAGGACCGTGGTGAGAACCGGAAATAGCAAGGCGCTCCACTGGAGCGCCTTGATGGGCTGTGTTTTGATTTCCTTTAGATATAATATTATCGCTCAACAACCGGTCATTTCAGGGGAAGCTTTTCTTTTTATCTGTGGTCTAATTTTGTCCGCAGCAGTGAACGCGTTGGCCCTCTGCGCGAGGGGATCGGATTGCGCACCTGAAATTAGGTGGTCGGTCCGGTTCTTCAATGGTCCATGGTCGAAACGGCTGGCCGTCTGGGCATTCAACGGTGACGGCTTCCGCTGCTAATCCTGTGGCGTTTGAGCGTCTTCCCGCTGCGAGTTCATATTGTCCCCGCCCGGCCCACGATCCTTCGATTTGCCGCGCGCTTCGCGCGATGCAGGGCACTATCTCGTTGTTTTATTGCTCCACGGGTCCCGAATTGCTTGCCGGCTTTTTGGTTCTACGCTGTTCTCGTTCTAACGTATGCAATGGATCGCCCCGTCCGAGAAAGATACCGCGAATGCTTCACTTGAGAAACGTCTTTGGGACGCCGCCGACCAGTTTCGCGCCAACTCGGGCCTGAGCGCCGCGCAATACTCGCAACCGGTCTTAGGTCTCATCTTCCTGCGCTTTGCCGAGGTTCGCTTCAGTAAGCAGCGCACTGCGCTGGAGAAAAATTCAGGGTCTTCCCGTCGTGGCTCACGGGTGGGCGAACCTGCCGCCTACCACGCCGAAGGCATCCTCTACCTCGGTCCCAATGCTCGGTTTGATTATCTACTCACTTTCCCTGAGGGCGGACGGACGATTAAGAATTCCAACGGCAAGGACGAGCATCAGTTAATCGGTCAGGCGGTCAACGAAGCGATGCGTGAGGTCGAGACAGACAACGCTCAGCTCGCGGGTGTGCTCCCCAAGACCTTCCAGCTTTTCGAGGCTAAGCTCCTCAAGGAACTGCTGAAAAAGGTCTCCGAGATTCCTGCCAGCCTCGACTACGATGCCTTCGGACGCATCTACGAATACTTCCTCGGCGAGTTCGCCATGACCGAGGGTCAGGGAGGCGGCGAATTCTACACCCCCTCGTCCATCGTCCGCTTGCTTACCGAAGTCATCGAGCCGTATCACGGCCGCATCCTCGATCCTGCGTGCGGTTCCGGAGGCATGTTCGTGCAATCGGCGAAGTTCGTGGCGGAGCACAAAAAGAACCCGGCATCCGAACTTTCCATCCACGGCGTCGAGAAGACCGACGAAACCGGCCGCCTCTGCCGCATGAATCTCGCGGTGCATGGGCTGGAAGGCGACATCCGCCACGGCGGACAGATCAATAGCTACTACGATGATCCGCATGAGGCCACCGGCAAATTCGATTTCGTCCTGGCGAATCCTCCTTTCAACGTAAACTCCGTAGATAAGGAACGGTTGGGGAAAATGGTGGGCAAGGGCGGTCGCTTTCCATTTGGGCTGCCGCGCACCGACAACGGAAATTATCTTTGGATTCAGCTTTTCTATTCGTCGTTGAACGCAAAGGGCCGCGCCGGATTCGTCATGGCCAACTCCGCCTCCGATGCCCGCAGCTCCGAGCAGGAACTTCGCAAGCAACTCATCGAAGCCCGCGCTGTGGATGTGATGGTCGCTGTTGGCCCGAACATGTTTTATACCGTCACGCTCCCTTGCACCCTCTGGTTCTTCGCCAAGAGCAAAGGCAAGACGCCCCGTGCCGACACCGTACTGTTTCTCGATGCCCGGCACATTTATCGGCAGATTGACCGCGCGCACCGTGAATGGACGCCTGCGCAGATTGGCTTCATCGCCAATGTCGTCCGCCTCTATCGCGGCGAGGCCCTCGACTTCACCCTCGGCGGCGACGAAGCGAAAGCGAAGTTACTCGAAGTTTTCGGCAACCCTAAATCGAAAATCGAAAACCTGAAATTCAAAGACGTTCCCGGCTTATGCAAAGCCGCCAGCCTGAGCGAAGTCGAAGGCCAAGGCTGGTCGCTCAACCCCGGACGCTACGTGGGCGTCGCGCCAGGCGAAGCCGTGAGCGACGATGACTTCAAGGAGCAGCTCGAAACGCTGAATGAGGAACTAGAAGCCCTCAATGTTCAGGCGCGCGCCCTCGAACAAACCATCGCCTGCAACGTGGCGGAGATTCTGGAGGGTTGAGCGATGAGGGCAAATTGGAAGACATTCCCCATCAGCGAACTTTACGAAGGGCTGTTTGACGGCCCGCACGCTACGCCCAAGCCTACGGATGCTGGTCCAGTCTTCCTCGGCATTAAAAACGTAACTGACGACGGCCACCTAGATTTGTCCGACATCCGGCACATCGCCGAAGAAGACTTTGCGAGATGGACGCGACGAGTTGAACCAAGACCGGGCGACATCGTGTTCACCTACGAGGCAACGCTCAATCGCTACGCCATCATCCCCGAAGGATTCCGTGGTTGCTTGGGCCGCCGCATGGCCCTGATTCGCACTGACCCGAAGAAGGTGGATGGAGGCTTTCTCTTCTACTACTTCTTCGCCCCCGCGTGGCGGGAGGTAATCAAGAAGAACATGATGACTGGCGCGACGGTTGACCGCATCCCGCTCATCACGTTCCCGAATTTTCCGGTCAGCGTTCCCCCGCTGCCGCTGCAACGGCGGATAGCGGGCATCCTGTCGGCCTACGACGAGCTTATGGAGAACAGTCGGCGGCGCATCCGGATTTTGGAAGCGATGGCCCGCGCCCTCTACCGCGAGTGGTTCGTCCACTACCGCTTCCCGGGCCACGAAAATCTCCCCCGCGTCGCCTCCCCCCTCGGCGACATCCCCAAAGGCTGGGAGGTTTTGGAGTTCCGACACTTGTTCGACATTCGATACGGCAAGACTCTTCCCAAGACGGAGATTTCGAAGTCTGGACCTTACCCCGTTTATGGCGCAGGTGATGTCATCGGGTTCTACGACAAGATGCTTTGTCCGGCCAAATGTGCGCTAGTTACATCACGAGGCAACGGCAGCGGAACGGTTTGGAGAACACGGGAAGCAGCATTCGTGACGAATAATTCGTTGATAATGCTGCCGCAGAAAGATCGCCAGTTTTGGGATTACTCGTTCGTCGAGCTGCTCTTGATGCACGCAAATGTAATAGAGGCTAAGACTGGCTCTGCTCAGCCCCAAGTCACGATTGAAAATCTCAACTACGTGAAAGCGATTGTGCCAGCGAGGCAGCTGGTCGAAAAGTTCTGTGCTATTGCGACGCCCATTTACGAGCAGGTGGATTTGCTGTTCCGACAAATCCAAAACCTCCGCCGGACGCGCGACCTGCTGCTGCCGCGGCTGTTGTCGGGACAGCTTTTACTCACAACCAAGGAACCTGATGCCCGTTCTTGACGACCTGTCACCGCTCAAAACTAAACCATTCAGCGATGCCGTCGATAAACTTGAGGAGTTGATGACGCAGAGCGGCCGTGCGTTTCTGCTAGGTGCAGGATGTAGCCGTTGCGCCGGCCTACCGCTAACTGCCCAGTTGACGAGTGAGGCGCTTGCAAGCACCGAACTCGATGCGAGCACGAAAGAAATCCTGACGGCGATTCAGGTAAACTTTGCAGGCGCGATTTACCCGAACATAGAAGATTACTTGAGTGAATTAGTTGACCTTCTCGCTATCGCTGACCGCCGAACATTGCGACGCGCAACGAAGCACGAGATTGAACTCGGCGCAAAAACTTACAGTGCAGCGTTGTTGCTTGAAGCCACTGAGCAGATCCAGGAGGGTTCTGTCGAGCGGAGCCGAGACAGAACCATTGATGAACAAGCCCCT
>JBEPTW010000185.1:0-7553 GCA_041691855.1 Verrucomicrobiota bacterium
GCGTGGCGGCGTTGCACACCCAGCTGTTGAAAAAGGATTTGTTTCCCGAGTTCGACGCACTTTATCCCGGAAAATTCCAGAACAAGACCAACGGCATCACACCGCGCCGCTGGTTGTTGAAGAGTAATCTGCGGCTTTCAGCCCTGATCACGGAAAAACTGGGCAGCGTCGATTGGGCGCGTGACCTTGATTTATTGCGCGGCTTGGAAAAATTTGCCGACGACGAAGCGTTCCAACGCGAGTTCATGGCGATCAAACGCGCCAACAAGGTGGACCTCGCCGCCGTGATCAAAGCAGAGTGCGATGTCGAGGTCTCGCCCGATGCATTGTTCGACGTGCAGATCAAGCGACTGCACGAATACAAGCGCCAGCATCTGAATCTGCTGCACGTTCTCGCGCTCTACCGTCGCCTCCTGCAGAATCCGACGCTCGACATCGTTCCGCGAGTGTTCCTGTTCGGCGCCAAGGCTGCGCCCGGCTACGACCTCGCCAAGAATATCATTCGCGCGATCAATATCATTGGCGCGCGGATTAACTCGGATGCTCGCATCGGGGGTAAAATCAAGGTCGTCTTCCTGCCCAATTATCGCGTGTCACTGGCGGAAAAAATCATTCCGGCCGCGGATCTGTCCGAACAGATTTCCACCGCGGGCAAGGAAGCGTCTGGTACGGGCAATATGAAACTTGCCCTCAACGGCGCTCTGACCATCGGCACGCTCGACGGCGCGAATGTCGAAATCGGCGAGGAAGTCGGCGCGGATAACATTTTCATCTTCGGCTTGACGGTCGAGGAGGTCGAGGCGCTCTTGGCGAAAGGATATAATCCGTGGGACTACTACAACGCGGATGAGGAATTGCGCGCGGTGATAGACTGGCTCGGCAGTGATTATTTCACGCCGGGAGAGCAGGGCGCGTTTTCGCTGGTTCACAATAGTTTGCTGCAAGGCGGCGATCCGTATCTTTTGCTCGCCGATTTCCGCAGCTACTGCGAGGCGCAGGCCCGCGTGGACGCGGCTTATCGCGACAAGAAGAAATGGGCCCGCATGGCGATCCTCAACACGGCGCGCATGGGCAAATTCTCCAGCGATCGCACGATTCGCGAATACGCCAAGGACATCTGGCGGCTGCAGCCCGAAAAAATTTGATCCGCCTGCGCGCGCGACAGCGCTGACGTGATATAATTCGCGCGACGCAATTCGTCGCGGCATACGGGAGCCACGGCGACCCCGCCGTGGTCCGTTTCCGCTGCCATTGAGGTGTGGAGCGGATACCCTCATCTGCCCGAGCGCGGGGTGAGCACGCCCCGCCTACAGCGGTGGCGCGACGAGCGCGCAACCCCAGAGATCCTGATCCCAAGGAAATAGAGTGAGCTCAACTCCGCCGCCAACCGGGATAAAACGAATTTAACGCGGAGGGCACAGAGAGCGCGGAGCTTGACGTGATTTCACTCCGCGTCCTCCGACCATTCGACAGGTTCATGCCGTCCTGAGCGAAGTCGAACGGACGCGAACTCCGCGTTTAATTCAGGTTGGTTGGGCAGAGTTGCGCGACGAGCGCGCAACCTACGGCCGAGTCGCGGGGTGAGGGCACCCCGCCTACACGCTTTGAGTTGACGCCTACTTTTGCATGGCCGCCTTCGCACTCGCCTTCCACACTATCGCTATCTGATGCGATTGCGTGCGTCTTCCTCGTCCTCAGACCATCGACTCCATGACCTCTGCCCCTAAAAAACGCCGGCTATTCCTGTTTCTTGTGGCGTTCACTTTTGTTGCGCTGGGCGTTGGACTGTTGGCGCGGCTAACGCTCACGGAAATGGCGGTGAGTTCCCTGTTGAAAACATTGGGCGCTTCCGACGCGACGTTCACAGTCGAACAAGCTTCACCGTGGAAAATCGTGCTCGAGAACATCGGGTTTCAGGTGAAGACCCAATTGTTTTCCGCCAAGCGAATCTCGGTGGCCCGGTTCCATTGGTGGACGCCTTCACTCGGCATCGTGCGGATTGAAGAGGCGAGGATGCCGCTAACCATCGACGGATCGGACTTCGATGCGCAAACGTGGCAGGCTTACAAGAATCCAACGATTGCGCACGCGCCATCGAGCTTGCCGGTTGATGAGGTTCACGTGGACGGGCAACTCTTGATTCGCGCCGCGGATGTTCCGGACCAATCGCTGGCGGTGAACTTGGACGTGCGCCTGATCGCGAAAAATTCCTGGGCAGGCCAGATCGACGTCACCGGTCCCGGGCTCGGGGCGAAAGGAGCGATCAGCTACGACCTCGCGAAGGAACAGGTGAGTTTTAACCTTCCGTCGCTTTCACTCGATTTGAAGTCGTGGCAGGGATTCATGCAGCGAGTGGTGGTGATGCCGGGCGGAGGAACCTGGAAAACGGAGGGAAAATTAAACGGTCATGCGGAGGGTCATCTCGCCGGAAAAAAACTGGTGGCGAATGGCGCACTGAGTTTGCGCGAAGGCCGGGTGAGGTATGAAGCCAAAGACATCACCGCCGAGGGAATTGAAGCGGACTTTGAATTTACCGACTTCGACAAAATCCTGACGAAACTCGGGGCGATGCGAATCCGGGAATTGCGGATTGGGGCGTTTCCGCTGCGCGAACTTTCTGCTGAAGTTACCCTGGCCGGCAGCGACAAAATCTCCGTTTCGTCGCTTTCACTAAAAGCACTGGGCGGGACCGCTTCGGCCGAACCATTTAGCTATTTTCCCAATCTGCACGAACTGGATGCCGTGGTGCTCGTGGAAGGAATCAGTGTTCAGGAAGTCATGGGTCTCACCAAGGATTTGCCGGCCAAGGCCACGGGGCAGGTGAACGGTCGCTTTCCGGTCCACATCGACGACAGCGGGATTCGGCTGGGCACAGGCTGGCTGGAATTGAAGCCGGGAGTTTATGCCGAACTTCAGTTGCAGGCAAACGGTCTGCTCACGGGAAATCTTTCCGAAAAAAGCCCGAGTTACGGCATGCTTAAGAAAGTCGAGTCCGGGCTGCTTAAGCTCAAACTGGACGAACTTCGTCTCGACATCCGGCCTCCCAATGCGCCGCCGGGCCGCTCGGCGCAGTTGCGCATTTCCGGGTCGCCGGTCGATCCCGCGGTAAAGGCTCCCATCACACTGGATCTCAACGTGAACGGCCCGCTGGAAAAGCTCATCAATCTCGGGATGGATTCGCGGCTGAGTTTCAAATGATCGCAGCTGATTTTCCGTCGCGCCGTGCAACTTCCGTCGCTGAGTGCTGACTAATGGAATGGGCACCGAAGAGCTTGTCATTTGAATCTGAGCGAAGAATTCTCCGGCCCCTTTCAACCCCTCGTTCATGAATCGCTTTTTTCTTCTTTTTCCTGCCGCATTACTTTCTCTGACGAGCGGTTGCCTCAACGTCAAAACGGAGCCCATTGAGGTGAAACCGATCCACATTACGGTCGACGTGAACGTGAAAGTGGACCGCGCGCTCAATGACTTCTTCGGCGATCTCGATAAAAAATCCACCACGATTGAAACTCCGAAAACTTCCACTCCATGAAAACGCGTTTTTTTTGCCAGTTCGCCATCGTTCTCATCATGAGCGTCTCCGCGTTCGCGGAAAACGCCGCCGATATCCGTCAACGGATGGAACAACGCCTGCCACAAATTGATGCGCTAAAAGCCGAAGGGGCCGTGGGAGAAACGAATCGGGGTTTTATCGATGAGCGCAAATCCGGCGTGCCGGATGCAGCGAAAATTGTCGCCGATGAAAATCATGACCGGGAAGCCGTTTATGCCTATATCGCCAAGCAGACTGGTTCCGACGCCGAGACCGTCGGGCGCGCGCGCGCCAAGCAGCTGGCGGCGGCCAGCCGACCGGGAGTGTGGGTTCAGGATGAATCCGGACGTTGGGCTAAAAAATAATATTTTTTCCGGGTTCTTCGGCGGCGATTTTTATCCGTTTTTTCTGCGAACCGAAAATTCCGGTGTTGGTCTAAGGGTCTGCTGATCGGTCTTTTTCGACGCGCATCGGTTGGGTGGAAAATGGTGTTTTCACTCGGTAATACGCTGGACACCACTGCGGGGATTGCCTCAAAAAAGCCGGGTTGCTTATTATGAGAATCGACCCCGCGTTCCCCCTCCGCGCTTTTGTTGAAATCGGCTTCCTAGCGAAGCTCATGCGCGCCGTACGGAATGATTGAACGAAATGTTTTCTGAAATTTATTCGTGCCTTCGTATTGCCACTATGAAAAAGAAACGAACTTCCTCACGTCGTTTAGGTGAACCGGCTTTGGATCAGGCTGCCTTCATGAAACATTTGGTGGGTTCGCTGTCGGCGATTGAAAGCGGCGATTTCAGTGTGCGGTTGCCGTCGGTATGGACCGGCCTTGAGGGCCGCGTCGCGGAAAAGATCAACGCGATCTCCGCCCGTATGGAGCGATTCAATACCAGTCTCCTGAAACTGCGACAGCAGGTGGGCGAGGAAGGGAAAATCAACGTCCGGCTTTCTGTCGGCGATTCCATCGGAAGTTGGGCGGAGCGGGTCGATGCGATCAATTCGCTCGTCGAGGAGTTGTCCCGGCCGACGGTGGAAGTTGGACGCGTCATCGGAGCGGTGGCGAAGGGCGATCTTTCGCAGGCGATGCCCTTGGAATTGGGCGGTCGGCCGCTGAAGGGAGAATATTTGCGGACTGCGAAACTAGTTAACGGCATGGTCGGTCAGCTCGGGGCGTTTTCGGTTGAGGTTATCCGCGTGGCGCGCGAAGTCGGCACCGAGGGAAAACTCGGTGGACAAGCGCAGGTCAAGGGCGTGTCCGGCGTGTGGAAAGAACTCACGGAATCGGTGAATCAGATGGCCGGAAATTTAACGGCGCAGGTGCGCAACATTGCCGATGTGACCATCGCGGTCGCTCAAGGCGATTTGTCGCGCAAGATCACCGTCGATGTGCGCGGCGAGATTTTGCAGCTGAAGGAAGCGATCAACATCATGGTGGATCAGCTCCGTTCGTTCGCGGCGGAAGTGACGCGCGTGGCGCGCGAAGTCGGCACGGAAGGGAAACTCGGCGGGCAGGCGGTGGTGCCGGGCGTCGCTGGCACGTGGAAGGATTTGACGGATTCGGTCAACGCGATGGCGTCGAATCTCACCGATCAGGTGCGCAATATCGCGGGCGTGACCACCGCAGTGGCGCGCGGCGATTTGTCGCGCAAGATCACCGTCGACGTGAAGGGCGAAATTCTGGAGTTGAAGGAAACGATCAACACGATGGTTGATCGCCTCAACGCCTTCGCTTCGGAAGTGAGCCGCGTGGCGCGCGAGGTCGGCACAGAAGGAAAGCTGGGCGGTCAGGCCGTCGTGCCCGGGGTGGCGGGCACATGGAAGGATTTGACCGACAACACGAATTTGATGGCGGCGAATCTCACCGGTCAGGTGCGCAATATCGCTGAGGTCACCACTGCGGTGGCGAAAGGAGATTTGTCGCGCAAAATCACGGTGGATGTGAAGGGTGAAATTTTGGAGCTGAAGAATACGATCAACACGATGGTCGATCAGCTGAACGGCTTCGCTTCCGAGGTGACGCGCGTGGCGCGCGAAGTTGGCACGGAAGGAAAGCTCGGCGGACAGGCGACCGTGCCGGGCGTGGCGGGCACTTGGAAGGATTTGACGGACAACGTGAATTCGATGGCGAATAATTTGACGACGCAGGTGCGCAATATCGCCGACGTTACGACGGCGGTCGCGAAAGGAGATTTGTCGCGCAAGATCACGGTCGACGTGCGCGGGGAAATTCTGGAGTTGAAGAATACGATCAACACCATGGTCGACCAGCTCAATGGTTTCGCCTCGGAGGTGAGTCGTGTGGCGCGCGAAGTCGGCACGGAAGGAAAACTTGGCGGACAGGCACAGGTGTCCGGCGTCGGTGGCACGTGGAAGGATTTGACCGACAATGTGAACTCGATGGCGAATAATTTGACGACGCAGGTGCGCAATATCGCGGACGTCACGACGGCGGTCGCGTTGGGCGACTTGTCGCGCAAAATCACCGTCGATGTAAAAGGCGAAATTTTGCAGTTGAAAGAAACCATCAACACGATGGTCGATCGGCTCAACGCTTTCGCGTCCGAGGTGAGTCGCGTGGCGCGCGAAGTGGGCACGGAAGGAAAACTCGGCGGCCAGGCGGAGGTGCCGGGCGTGGCGGGCACGTGGAAGGATTTGACGAACAACGTGAATTTGATGGCGGCAAATCTTACGGGCCAAGTGCGCAACATCGCTCACGTGGCCACGGCGGTTGCGCGCGGCGACTTGTCGCGCAAGATCACCGTCGACGTGAAGGGCGAGATTCTTGAGTTGAAGAACACGATCAACACGATGGTTGACCAGCTCAACGGTTTCGCCGCGGAAGTGACACGCGTGGCGCGCGAAGTCGGCACCGAGGGTGAATTGGGCGGTCAGGCGCAGGTGCCGGGTGTGGCGGGCACGTGGAAGGATTTGACGGATTCGGTGAACGCCATGGCGACCAATCTCACGGCGCAAGTGCGCAACATCGCCGAGGTGACCACGGCGGTGGCGCGCGGCGATTTGTCGCGCAAGATCACGGTCGACGTGAAGGGCGAAATTCTCGCGCTCAAAAACACGATCAACACGATGGTCGATCAATTGAACGCTTTCGCGTCGGAAGTGAGCCGCGTGGCGCGCGAAGTCGGCACGGAAGGAAAACTCGGCGGCCAGGCGAAAGTGCAGGGCGTGGCGGGCACGTGGGAGGATTTGACGGACAACGTGAATTCGATGGCGAATAATTTGACGACGCAGGTGCGCAACATCGCCGACGTCACGACGGCCGTCGCGCGCGGCGATTTGTCGCGCAAGATCACGGTCGACGTGAAGGGCGAAATTCTGGAGTTGAAGGACACGATCAATACGATGGTCGACCAGCTCAACGGCTTTGCGTCGGAAGTGACGCGCGTGGCGCGCGAGGTCGGCACCGAGGGAAAACTCGGCGGTCAGGCTGAAGTGCCGGGCGTGGCGGGCACGTGGAAGGATTTGACCGACAACGTGAATTCGATGGCGAACAACCTGACGACGCAGGTGCGTAATATCGCGGAGGTCACCATCGCCGTGGCCAACGGCGATTTGTCGCGCAAGATCACGGTCGATGTGCGCGGCGAGATTTTGCAGTTGAAGGAAACGATCAACACGATGGTCGAACAATTGCGCTCGTTTGCGTCGGAAGTGACGCGCGTCGCTCGCGAGGTAGGTACTGAAGGCCGGCTCGGCGTGCAAGCGGTCGTGCCGGGTGTGGCGGGCACGTGGAAGGACTTGACCGATTCCGTCAACGCGATGGGCGCCAATCTCACGGCGCAGGTGCGCAACATTGCCGAAGTGACCACGGCGGTGGCGCGCGGCGATTTGTCGCGCAAGATCACGGTCGACGTGAAGGGCGAAATTCTCGAGTTGAAGGACACGATCAATACCATGGTCGACCAGCTGAACGCGTTCTCGGCGGAAGTGACGCGCGTGGCGCGCGAAGTCGGCACGGAAGGAAAACTCGGCGGCCAAGCGCTCGTGCCGGGCGTGGCGGGCA
>JBEPTW010000186.1:0-7411 GCA_041691855.1 Verrucomicrobiota bacterium
GAGTCTAGCAAATCTCGCGGCCCCCGTCCCCCTGTCAGAGTTGTACGCTTACGGACCAGCGACGTAGCTCGCCGCATCCATCACGCCACCCGCGTCCCGCAGGAAAAACCAAACCGCGGCGCCCGCCGCGCATAAATTTCCATTTCAATTTCTTCCTTTGAAAACGCGCGATGGTGGAATCCTTCGCGTCAAGAAAATATTCACCCGATTTTTATCCGAATTTCTTTTCCTCGTTTTCACTCTGGCGAACCACTTCCGTTCGCAGAAATTTCCTGCCATCATCGGGCGGTGAGTTGGGATTTTGTTGTCCAACTAAAAATTGACCAAAAAATATCATTTCTGACCTTTAATCTATTTGACGGAGGTTGCCCGGATTTCCATTAGTTGTGGTCAAGGTTCCGGACATCCACATCCTGTGGTGGTCGACAACGTGTTAGGAAGTTTTGGCAACTTTGTGTGGCCAGACACTTTCTTTCGTCTCTAGACCACGGGCCTCCCCTCGCTTTCTCCATCGTTTCTTCGTTTCAGCTCCTCCGCACTGCCATGCAAAAATCATTTTCTGTCGGCTCCAAGACATTCGTACTCGATCAGACAAAGGCCGAAGCCGCCTTTGCCGCCAAAAAAGTCATCAACGGCCGCCAGGTTCCCTACTTCAACATTCTGCCGTTAAAGTACCAGTGGGCTTACGATCTCTACAAGACGATGAAGGCAAATCACTGGGAGCCAGAGGATGTCCCAATGGGCAAGGACATCGAGCAGTGGCGCGACACCCAGGTCGTCAGCGATATCGAGCGGTGGATCATCCGCATGGGCATCGGTTATTTTTCAGCCGCCGAGGGCATCGTCGGCGACAACATCCAGCATGTCGTGCGCGAACTCGTCACTGCACCGGAGTTGAAACTCGTGCTCGGCCGCCATGCCCACGAGGAAAACATCCACGCCGACTCGCTGCTCTACATGATTTCCTCGCTCGGCATTAATCCGCACGAGTGCGAGGCGATGTTCGAGGACATCAAGTCGATCGAGAAAAAGAACGAGTTCGTCAACAAGGTCTCCCGCGATCTGCGCCGCGATCTCGACATGACGAAGATCGAGAACAAACGCCTGCTCGCGAAAAATATTTTCACGTTCGGTCAATGCATGGAAGGCACGCAGTTTTACGGCCTGTTCGGCATGATCCTGGCACTGTACCGGCAGAACAAGTTTCAAGGCATTGGCCAGATGTTCCGCTACACCCTGCGCGATGAATCCAATCACATCGAACTGTTCCGGAATCTCTTCATGGATCTCATCGAGGAGAACCGTGAAATCTGGACGCCTGAATTCAAGGAAGAGCTGCGCCAGACCATGGCGGAAGGCATCAGCCTCGAAAAAGATTTCATCCGTGATTGCCTGCCCGTAAATGCGGTCGGTCTGTCGATTGAGGAATTCCTCACCTATATTGATTTTATTGCCGACCGGCGCCTCGAAGGCGTTGGCCTCACCCCGCTAAACCCCGGGGTCAAAAACCCCCTCCCGTGGCTCGCCGAAATGATGGACATCAAGAAGGAACAAAACTTCTTCGAAGGTCGCGTCACCGAGTATCAGAAATCCTCGGCCCTTCATGGTTCGAGCGACGACGAGCTCTGAGCCACGTTTTCGTCAGTTCACCGTTCCCCCTTTTCTCGGTTTAACCGTCTACCCCTCCGCATTGCCCATGCACACACCTTCCATCGTCCAAGACCTTGCCCTGAAAAAACTCAGTGGCGTACCGCAGGATCAGAAACCCAACTACAACTGGCGCGACATTCTTCGCGACGAAGCCGTCGCCGTCCCCGAAGTTCAGGTCCTCTGCCCTCACGGCGAGGAACGCTTCGATCTGAGCGAAGTCGCTGACACCGTCGGTCGTTCCCTCGCCAATCTGATGCAGGCCAAGGGCGAGAAAGATATTTTCAACGAAAAGAACCAACGCTTCGTCGCCGACGTTACCCGCGAAGTCGCCTCTAATCTCACCAAGCAAGCCCTCGAACGCGGACCCTTGCGCGTTTCCCTTCACGATCTTTACGTGCTCATCGAAAAAACTCTGGTCGATAACAACGCCTTCGACGTCGCCAAGAGCCTCCTGCTCAAACGCGCGCAAAAGCTCAACCTCCTTCAGCGTGACACCCAGGGCGTCACCGTCCGCCTCATCCGCCGCAATCACCAGGTCGTGCCGTGGAACGAAGCCAAAATCGAAATCGCCATCCGCAAGGCGTTTCTCTCCCTCGAAAAAGATCCCGCGCCTGCTTCCGCCATCACCCGCGCCGTCACAGAACGCGCCCTCCTGGTGAAGCAAGCCTTCCTCCATATCGAGGAAGTCCAGGACATGGTACAGGAGGAATTGATGAAGGGCGGCCACTATAAGGTGGCCGAAGACTATATTCTCTATCGCGCCCACCGCGCCGCTGCGCGCGAGGCCGAACCGTTACTCGATGCCTCGCCCGACTCAACTCCGCCACTGCAGAATTCCATGGTCGTTGTCGCCCGTGCCGATGGCAGCACCTTCCTCTGGGACGGCCTCGATCTCAAGAAACGCATCGAGTTCGCCTCGATCGGCCTCGATCTCTGCCTCACGTCGGAACAAATCGAAGCGGAACTTCGCCGCGCCTTGTTCGACAACATCGCTCTCGGTGACCTCAACAACACGATCATTCTCAACGCCAAGACTCTGATCGAAAAAGACGCCGATTTCGCCAAATTCGCCGGCCGCATCCAGCTCACCTACATCTACGAAGAAGTCCTCGGCTGGGATATCGTGCGCGATGGCATCAGCTCCCTCAAACGCTTTCACCAACAGGCTTTCGCCAAATACATCGATCACGGCATCACGATCAAACGCCTGACCCTGCGTTTAAAGGAATACGATCTCACCAAGATCGCCGCTGCCATCGATCCGAGCGCCGATCTCGAGCTTGACTTCCTCGGCGTCCAGACGCTTTACGATCGTTATCTCATCATCGACAAAACCGGCAAACGGTCGCGCCGGCTTGAGACGCCGCAATTCTTCTGGATGCGCGTTTCGATGGGCCTGTTCCTCGAGGAAAAAAAGAAGACCCGCGAAGATTGGGCCATCCGTCTTTACGAACTCTACAAATCCCGCCGCTTCTGCAGTTCGACGCCCACGCTGTTCAATTCCGGCACGCTCCATTCCCAGCTCTCCTCGTGCTACCTCTATTACGTCGATGATTCCCTCGAGAGCATCATGTATCGCGGCATCGCCGAAAACGCCCAGCTTTCGAAATGGGCCGGCGGCCTCGGTGGCTCCTGGACCTCCGTTCGCGGCACGGGTGCGCACATCGCCGGCACCAACGGCGAATCCCAAGGCGTGATTCCATTCCTGAAGCTGCACAACGATCAGCTCGTTGCCGTCAATCAGGGTGGCAAACGCAAGGGCTCTGGTTGCGCCTACATCGAATCCTGGCACAACGACATCTTCGAATTTCTCGAGCTCCGGCGTAACACCGGTGATGACCGTCGTCGCACCCACGACATGAACACCGCCAACTGGATTCCCGATCTGTTCATGAAGCGGATGGAGGCTCGCGGCACCTGGACGCTTTTCCGCGCCAACGAAACTCCTGACTTGCACCATCTGTATGGCCGCAAATTCGAGGAAGCTTATGTCCGCTACGAGAAACTGGCGGAAGAAGGCAAAATCCAAGGCAACAAAATCGAGGCCTTGGAACTCTGGAAGAAAATGCTCTCGATGCTTTTCGAAACCGGCCACCCATGGATTACCTTCAAGGATCCGTGCAACGTGCGCTCACCGCAGGATCACGCGGGCGTCATCCACTCGTCCAATCTCTGCACGGAAATCACGCTTAACACGTCGAACGACGAGACCGCCGTCTGCAACCTCGGCTCGGTCATCCTCGATTCCCATCTCAAAGCCGACGGCTCTCTCGATCTCGAGAAACTCCGCGACACCATTCGCGTGGCGGTTCGTGCGTTGGATAATGTCATCGATATCAATTTCTATCCGACGGTCGCAGCCAAGACCGCCAACAGCCGCCATCGTCCGATCGGTCTCGGCATCATGGGGCTCGCGAACGCGCTTTACATGAAGGGTGTCGCGTTCGCCTCGCCTGAAGCCGTCGAATTCAACGATGAATTCATGGAGGCCATCGCCCATTGCGCCTACGAAGCTTCTTCCGACCTCGCGGCGGAGCGCGGCAGCTATTCCAGCTACAAGGGTTCCAAATGGGATCGCGGTCTCCTGCCTCAGGACACCGTCGACCTGCTCGAACAAGA
Source organism: Verrucomicrobiota bacterium (assembly GCA_041691855.1). GTDB lineage: Bacteria > Verrucomicrobiota > Verrucomicrobiia > Opitutales > Opitutaceae > Lacunisphaera. The sequence goes on from JBEPTW010000186.1 coordinate 4,270, forward strand.
ACGCGGCGTTCCGATTCAAGTTCCCCGCGGCGGCCGGCTCGACTGGACCCCTCTCCGCGCCAAAATTGCGAAGCAGGGCATGCGCAACTCGAACGTCCTCGCCATCGCGCCCACGGCGACGATCTCGAACATCACCAACACGTCCCCCTGCATTGAGCCGACCTACAAAAATCTCTACGTCAAATCCAACCTCTCGGGCGAATTCGTCGTTCTGAATCCGTACCTCGTCAAAGATCTCAAGGCCCGCGGACTGTGGAACCAGGAGATGATCGATGCCCTCAAGTATTTCGACGGCGAACTCCAGGACATCGAAGGCATTCCCGCCGACTTGAAGGCCCGTTACCTCACCGCGTTTGGTGTCGAATTCAAGTGGGTGATCGACGCTGCCGCCCGTCGGCAAAAGTGGATCGACCAATCCCAGAGCGTCAACCTGTGGCTCAAGACACCCGATTTGAAGGTGCTCAGCCACATGTATCGCTCAGCGTGGCATGCCGGTTTGAAGACCACTTATTATCTCCGCTCCCTCGGCGCCTCCGGCATTGAGAAAGCCACGGTTTCCACCAAGAAAGATGTGCGTGGCGCAGCCGGAGAAACGAAGGCGGCGACCCTTGCCCGCGACACCGCAGCGGCCGCAGCCTCGACGCCCCCGATCGGCAGCGAAATCACCACCACGCCTTTCACGTCGACGACGGTGAGCACGAGCAGTGAAACCTCGTCGGCCAAGAAGACCTACACGGCCGAGGAAAAACGCGTCTGCTCGATCGAAGCCATGCGCAATGGCGAGGAATGCGAAGCCTGCCAGTGATCCTCCCGTGCGGTCCGTTTCTTCGGGACGAAACGGACCGCAGCTTTCCCGCCCCTTTTGTTACTCCCACCCCACGATAGTTTCCCAACCATCAACGTGCCGGCTTCCCTCCCGGCAAACAGGATTTGAGCTCCACTCCGATAGTTTCGCGGTGCTCCTTGAAGTTGCCCCACTTCGAGCAAGCTGGCGCGTTCCCTGCTCCGATAAATTCATTGTCGACAGAGAATTCATGGAATCGAAATCGCGCGGTTTATATCCGCTGGCGTGTGCCTTCGCGATTTTCCTGACCCATGATCATGCTATTGCTCATCGGCGGTCTGCTGCTACTCGGGATCTCCCTCATGGTTTTGGATGCAGCCATCGAAGGGGCGGAAAATGGCTCTGAGGACGCTCTCGGCTTTCATCAAGAGTCGCACCGCTGGACACCCAACGCTTCTCCCTCGACCGCTGAAATCACTCCGTGGGACCGGACCGAAGGGGCCTCTTGTCCGCTCGATCTGCGCCCAGCCTTCCCCCGAATCGGAAATACCCCCCTCACTCCCCAACGGCGATAATCTCATCAAGCCGCGCAAGGAATGAGCCACGCGTTATTTCGACGGTGGCAATGACTCGATCGAATAAACGTGAAACACCGCGTTGACCAGTCCCGGACTGGCGCGATCCGACGATAGCACACATTGCTCAATGCCGAGGTAAGGAGCGCGCGCCGATAGTTCGGTATAAAAGTTCACCAAACCCGCGATCTCCGCCCGCCGGATCGTGACCTGAATATTGTTCAGCGCAAATTGATCGGACTGCAGGGTTTTCCCCGCGACAATTTCCGGCGTCAGGCCGGACGTCATCCGGCTTAGCTCGGAAAACGCCTGCGAAGCGTCGAGCATCTTCGTCGGTTCCAGCGTACGCGCGACCGTCGCCGCATGCGTTTCGATTTCCGCCCGATGAGAAAGCCACAGTTGTTGGGTTTCGTGATCCGTCCGGTAGTTGCTAAACTCCTGACGAAAGACGCCCAGCTTACGCACTGCGACCGGTGCCCACCAACTGAAACCGATGAGGGCAAAAACCAAAATAAGCAGGCGTTCCCGCAGCGAGCGAATCTGGAAAAACTTCTTCATTTGCCACCTCCCGCCTGAAACCAACCCGGTTTGAAGGTGATCTCGTACTCAAAGACGATCACCCGATCGCGGCTTTTCTTGTCTGTGACTTCGATTTTTTCGATGCCCGTGATTTTGCGCGCATCCGCCTCAAAGGTCGACGCGTCGTCTGCGCTATTCGCCTGGCCCCGAATATCCAACTGCCAAAGGCCTTTCGTCGTCACGCTGTTAAACTCCATTCCAGCCGGACGTTTATTGTTCAACACATTGATCATTTCAAATGGGAGCAGCCGTTGGGTCGAAATTTCGTCCAATCGCTTCGCCACGCTCTGTGTCTGCTCGATTTTTTTCACCAACGGCGCTTGGGCATCAAGCTCCGCCTGCCGGCTGGAGAGCCAGAAGCGGCCTGCCAACAGGCCCAGTTCCAAAACGACGCAAGCCACCAATCCGATCATGACCGCGGCAAACCCGCGCCACATCAAAGTATCGCGTCGAAAAGTGAGTCGTCGCTCCTTGAGCAATTCCTTGTCGCGAATATCCGCGTGACCGAGCCCGACCTCGTCAAATCGCGCTTCGATTCCTCCCGAGCCGAGCCGCAGAATCAATTCCCGATTTTCCTGCGCTATCTCCACTGCCGGCCGGAAAATTTTCAGCGTCGCATCCGCGCGCAAATCGGCTTTTTGGCGGGCTTCGGCCACAAGTTCGTCGCGTCCGATTGCTTCCTGCGTTCTGACTAAAACTGCCGCCGGGAGTTCGCTCCGCCCGTCCCATGAGACCGCTTCCAACTCGTCACCATCCTCCCGCAACGACACCCCCGCTGGCGGCACCGCGTTCGCGCCGAGCCAGACAGAGAAAGTGGGGAGCACGGCGGCCGCGTCCGCCCAAGTCGCCGTTTCTTCAGGCGGGAAATTCTTCCGGAAGGCAGCAAAGACCAATGCCTCGGTTCGCGTGAGGTTGGTCCGGAAACCGTAATAAAGCTGGCTCGCCGGAAAAGGGGAAAAACCCTCCAACGCCAGTTCGACCTGCGTCGGCACATCGCCCTCCGGCGCCAGTGGCACCCGTCGGACAAAAAACTTTTCCCCCGGCGCAAACACGACGCTTCCACTCTGCTTGGCGGAAGTTGGAACTGAGGTATTTGCCTGCGTCATATCATTGAGCCGGTCCGTCGGTTTCTTTAAGTTCAAGGATGCGGAATGGATAGTCGATACTTTTGCGAGTGAGTGCGCGGGGATCAACTGGCGTGGGT
>JBEPTW010000187.1:0-7398 GCA_041691855.1 Verrucomicrobiota bacterium
CCCCGGTCTGAGAGCAAGACACGCAACCCCCGGGGTCCGCGCCCCCGGCTACAGTTCTAATGAATCCGCTTTCGTCCGCCGCCGCTCCAAGCAGGAGTCAGCGCGCCACTCAAAAAAATCCCCCAAGGTCCGACTTTATCCGCGAATCTGCCCGGAGCCGCGGACGATGTATTTGTAGGAGGTTAACTCCTCCAGTCCCATCGGGCCACGGGCGTGCAGCTTGTCCGTGCTGATGCCGATCTCCGCGCCGAAGCCGAATTCGTACCCGTCGTTAAAGCGGGTCGATGCATTCCAAAGCACGACGGCGCTGTCCACGCCGGCGAGGAATTGTTCGGCAGTGGCGGTGTCGGCGGTCACGATCGTGTCCGTGTGGTGGGAGCTGTGCGTCTCGATGTGTTCGATCGCGGCGGCGCAATCCTCGACCACCTTGATGGCGAGCGTGAGCGCAAGGAACTCCGTGCGGAAATCATCATTGGTTGCCGGCGTCGCGGCGATGCCGGCTTGGGTCAGGAGCGCGAGCGCGGTGGGATCGGCGCGCAATTCTACGCTGCGTTCCGCGAGGGCCTTGCCCGCTTTCGCGAGAAACGCCGGCGCAATTTCCCGGTGGACGAGCAGCGTTTCAATGGCGTTACAAACTCCGGGCCGCGAAATTTTCGCGTTGATCGCGATGCTTTCGGCCATGGCCAAATCGGCGGCGCGATCTACGTACAGCGCGCAGATGCCATCGTAATGTTTGATGACGGGAATGCGCGCGTGTTTCATCACCGTTTCGATCAAGCCGCGGCCGCCGCGGGGGATCAGCAGATCGATCACGCCAGCCGCTTCACCGAGCAGACGAACTGTATCGCGATCCGTGACGGGCACAAGTTGGACGGCGGCAGCGGGCAGGCCGGCGCTGACGAGACCGCGCGAAAGAGCAGAAGCGATCGCTTGATTGGAGCGCAACGCTTCGGAACCGCCGCGGAGAATCACGGCGTTGCCGCTCTTTAAACAAAGTCCGGCCGCGTCGCAGGTGACGTTGGGACGCGATTCGTAGATGAAGCCAATGACCCCGATCGGCACCCGCACCTTGGCAAAACGAAGGCCATTGGGCTGCGTCCATTCGCGCAACGTTTGGCCGAGTGGGTGAGGGAGCAGCGCGACTTGGCGCAAGCCTTCGGCGCAGGCGGCGAGGCGCTTCGGATCGAGTGTCAGGCGATCGAGCAGCGCGGGTGTTTGGTTGGCGGCCCGGGCTGCGGCGACATCGGCGGCGTTCGCGTTGAGAATTTGATTCTGGGCCGCCAGCAGCTCGGACGCCATGGCGTTGAGCGCGGCGTCGATGCGAGCCGGCGGAGTTCCGGCAAGCGTGCGAGCGGCGACGCGGGCTTGTTGTCCCAGTTGGGCGACGAGTTGGGCGAGATCGGCCATGGCGGATCAGCGGGTGGGAAAGTGAGTGCCGACATGCTGGCCGGCCACGATGGCCTTGAGCAGGCCGGGCTTGCGACCGCTCGCGATGTTGACGGGGATGCCGGCGTTGACGGCGAGTTGCACCGCTTGAAGTTTCGTCACCATGCCGCCGGTGGACACGCGTCCTTTGTCGGATCTGACCAATGCGCCCACGCTGCCCACGTCGCGGACCAGCGACACCACGTTGCCATCGGCGTCCTGCAAGCCATCCACGCTGGTGAGAATAATGAGTCGGTCCGCCTCGACGAGGATCGCCACTTCTGCGGACAAGCGATCGTTATCGCCAAAATTCAATTCCTCGACCGCGACGGAATCGTTTTCATTGATGATCGGCACCACATTGTGGCGTGAAAGGAGATGAATCAGCGTGCTCCGCGCGTTGCGATGGCGGGCGCGGCTGTCGAGATCGCTATGCGTGAGCAACAATTGTGCGACCGCGAGTTTCTGGCGGCCAAACGCGCTCGCATACGCGTGCATCAGCTGCGATTGGCCGACGGCGGCACAGGCCTGTTTCGCGGCGAGCTCCTTCGGGCGGGCGGTCAAACCGAGCGTGGCCAGACCGGCCGCGACGGCGCCGCTGGAAACGATGATGCATTCGTGGCCGGCGCGCACCAAGGCACCGACTTCATTGGCGAGGCGTGAGATTTGGCGCCGGCTCAAGCCGATGCCGTGCTCAGTCGACAGGATGCCGGAACCGAACTTGAGAACGATGCGCTGGGAACGTTTGGCCATGAAATTTTCACCTTAGCCAGAGATGCTTACGCAACAAGCCGGAATCGTGGCTTGGGTTGATTTTCAAGCGTGACGAATCTATGACACGTTTAGGCGAATCCCTCAGAAAGTATGACACGTCACCTACTTGTCTATTTCACTCATGTTGACGATCTATTCATTTAACAAACATCTGCTCGCTCAATGAACCCGTCTTTCGCATCCGTCCCGTCTTTCAAATTCATTTCCCACGAAAACAAAATCGTGGGGCGAGGAATGGCGCGACTACGACCGATGTCCACCGGCGCGGTGCAGGCCGCTTGAGATGGAAGGAAAATCCCCGAACTTCTCATGCCGACTGCCTCCGCTTCATCGCGTACCTTTGAACTCGCTCTGCCCGACCTGGCGCTGGCGCGCGGTGGCGTAGTCCACCAGCACCATTCGCGTGGTTGGTGGTGGAGTCGTGAAGGCGATACGCCGGAAAACGTCGAGAAGGACGTGCCGACGGTTTTGCTCGTGCACGCGCTTACGGGAAATGCCGAAGCGGGCGGACCGAATGGTTGGTGGGAGCCGTTAATCGGTCCCGGTCGCGCGCTCGATCCGGCGCACTATCGTTTGGTCTGTTTTAATAATCTTGGCTCGTGTTACGGCAGCAGCGGTCCGGGCGTGGAAGGCTTTCCGGCGGCGCGAACGGTCGATCTGACTTGTTTGGATATTTCGCGCGCGATTTTGCAGGCGCTTGATCGATTGGGGATCGGCCACGTTCATCTGACGACCGGTGGATCGCTCGGTGGCATGGTGACGCTCACACTCGCGGCGTTGGCTCCAGAACGATTTGAACGCATGCTGCCGCTGGCGACCACCCTCACAGCGAGTGCATGGGTCGTCGGCTGGAATCACGTGGCGCGGCAGATTTTGCGGCTCGATCCGGGTTATCCCGACAACGTGGGACGTGGGCTCGAAATTGCGCGCCAATTGGCGATCCTGACCTATCGCGCCGAACCCGGACTTGAGGTCGATCAACCACGCTCGGTCGCGGCGCGGAAACCTGATTTGGATTATCCCGTTCAGAGCTACCTCGAGCATCAGGGCAAAAAGCTGCGCAATCGTTTTGCCGTGCGGGCCTACGAACTGCAACTGGCGGCGATGGATCATCACGATTTATTTCAACCGCTGCCGGGAGACACCCAACCCGCGGTCAGCCGGATGCGCGCATCGGCGCTCGTGGTCGATGTGGACACTGACCAATTGTTCACGCCGGCGCAGGCGACCATTTTGGTTAACCAATTGCGCACGGCCGGCGCTCAGGTGGAACGCGCCACGTTGAACAGCATACACGGACACGATGCTTTTTTGATCGAGTGGGAGACGCTTCAACCTATCTTGACTCGTGCGCTGCATCTGCAACCTCCCCATTAATGACCGAACGTTGGCAGGTTTATAAATTTGGCGGTTCCTCGCTGGGTACGTCGGGGCGGCTTCCTCGCGTATTGGAATTGGTGGTTAATGCACCGCGTCCACTGGCGTTGGTGGTGTCTGCCTTGGGAGACAGCACGGATTGGCTGATTCTTTCCGCGCGCTCGGCGGAGGAAGGAAACATCAGTCAGGCGCGTCGCCAACTCGCAGAAGTGCGGGAACTGGCCAATTCAACTGCGCGGGCTGTCCTCGGTAGCCAGGGACAGAAGGGAATGAAGCACGATCTCGACGAGATCCTGACGCCGGTCGAACGGCTTCTTTCCGGCATCGAACTTACCCGCGAGTGTTCGCCGCGAACGCTGGATGCGATCATCAGCGTGGGGGAACGAATTTCCGCCACCCTTCTGGCGCGTGCGCTCGTTGAGCGCGATGTGCCCGCGCTCGCGGTGGATGCACGCGATTTCGTTGTGACGGACAGCACCTACGGATCCGCGACCGTCGAGAAAAGCGAAACGGTAGCGAGGTTTGCCACCGTGGAACCAAAATTGGGTGGGCACGTTCCGATCTTTACGGGATTCATCGGCCGGACTCGCGACGGCCAAACGACCACGCTGGGCCGTAATGGATCGGATTACACCGCGACCCTCGTCGCAGGATTGCTGAAAGCCACCTCGGTGACGGTGTGGACGGACGTGTTGGGTGTGATGACGGCGGACCCGGCCCTCGTGCGCGAGGCTTCGCCGGTTGATCGGCTTTCGTATGATGAAGCGCTGGAGCTGGCGTATTTTGGCACGCGGATGTTTCACCCGCGTACAATCATTCCGCTGCGCGAATGTGGCGCGGCGCTCGTGATTCGTAGCACCACGCAACCCGACGCGCCCGGCACGCGAATCGATGCCACGGGAAATCCCGATCCGAATCGTCCGACTTGCGTGACGAGTTTGGAGCGGCTGACGCTCGTTGGCGTGCAGTCACGGCGGACCGGATTGGGCCGGCCATTGGGCGGACGGATTCTCGCGGCGCTGAGCGAAGCGGGCGTTCGCGTTTGGATGACGACGGAGTCCACGCTCGGGCAATCATTCTCGGTCGTGATTCCTTCAATGGACGAAGCTAATGCGCTCCAGAGCATTTCGGCCGCACTGGCACCGGAATTGCAATCCGGCGATCTGCGCATCGAACCGGTGTTGTCGCCGGTGACGCTCGTGACTTTGGTCGGCGAAAATATGGCTGGCCGGCCAAATGTGGCGGGGAAATTTCTCAACTCAATTGGCGAGGCGGGCATTTCCGTTCGCGCGATTGCGCAGGGTGCTTCGGCCCGGAGTATTTCGTGCGTGGTCGATGCGGACCAGACGGCCACCGCAGTGCGCACGGTTCACGGCGCGTTTAATTTGGCGCATACCGAGATCAGCGTTTTGCTGTTGGGCAAGGGCGTCGTTGGCGGCAGTTTGTTGAAACAAATTGACCGGCAGAATCAGGCCCTGGGTCGCGAACACGACGTAAAGGTTCGGCTGGTGGGCATTGGTTCCAGTGCCGGCGCGTTGTTTGAGCCGGAAGGAATTCCGCCGGTTGAAGCGATCGCAAGACTTCAGCAAGCGCTCAGCGAAAATAAAATTGTTACCGATGTCAGCTCGTTGCTCGAGAAGCTCGCGCGTTTGCCGAATCCGGTGCTGGTGGATTGTTCGGCCGCGCCCGGAATGGAAAAAACTTATCGGGCGGCGTTTGCTCTGGGAATCAATGTGGTGTCCGCCAACAAGCAGCCGCTCGCGCTGCCGCAGGCCGAACGAGTGGCGTTGCTCAATGAGGCACGGCGTCATTTCCGCGCTTATCATTATGAGACGACCGTCGGCGCAGCACTGCCCGTGATCGAGACGCTCAAGAATCTGGTGCGCACAGGCGATCACGTCGTCAGTATTGAAGGAGCGTTTTCCGGAACGCTTGGATTCCTCTGCGACCGTCTCGCGCAGGGCGACCCTCTTTCGGTGGCGGTGCGCAAGGCGAAGGATTTGGGCTACACCGAGCCTAATCCGCGCGACGATCTTTCCGGTTTGGACGTCGCTCGTAAGGCCATTATTCTCGCCCGCGAACTCGGCATCCAGGTGGACTTGAGCGATGTGGTGCTGGAGCCATTTGTCCCGGCGGAAAATCTGCGGGAAGATGATCCGGAGAAATTTCTGCAATCGCTGACCGCGCTCGATGCGTCGGTCGCGGCCCGCGTGGCCAACTGCAAGGCGCACGGGCGCTTTTTGCGTTATTTGGCCCGCATCACGCCGGGTGCCGCCGGATCGCAAGTTTCCGTTGGCCCGGTCGAAGTCGAGGCTGCTCATCCCGCCGCTTCCTTGCGCGGAGCTGAGGCATTTGTGGCATTTCACACTGAGCGTTATCGGGAATATCCCATGGTCGTCCGTGGGGCCGGAGCCGGTGGAGATGTTACGGCCGCCGGAGTTTTGGCGGACATTTTGCGACTGGCGCAAAATATTCGCGGCCGGCGTTGAGGGTGGTTTACGTCGCCGGAATGCGCCGCTCAAACGGGTGATTGAGCTTATGTCATAAAATTAAGACTTGTGTTGACAGCGAATGCGCCGATTCCCAAGTTACCGCCTCACTTTCATGCCTATTCATGTCGCCCTTGTAGCGTTGATTACCGTCGTCCTGGCAGTCGTTGCCACGGACCCAATCAACCACGGGCGGCTCGCCGAAGCCTCAAGCTCCTAAGAGAAACGAATCTCAAAACCAGGAAGCCGCCCAACAAAAAGGGGCGGTTTTTTTATTTTCCACAATCGACTCATTCCTGCTACATTAACCACTCGCTTCGCTATGACCGACCCGTCTGCGCGGCCTGAACGTCACCCACTTTAAAATTTAATCATTCAATCAGAACTCAAGGGACATTATGAAACTTACCGGAGCAGAAATCATTTGGGAATGTTTGCAGAAGGAAGGCGTCGACGTGGTGTTCGGTTATCCGGGCGGCGCGATCTTGCCGACCTATGATGCGATGACCAAATACCCGAAAATTCACCATGTGCTCGTGAGACACGAGCAGGGTGCCACGCACATGGCTGACGGCTATGCGCGCGCGAGCGGCAAAGTGGGCGTCGCGATCGCGACGTCTGGTCCGGGTGCGACCAACATGGTCACCGGCATCGCCACCGCGATGATGGATTCTTCACCGATCGTCTGCATCACCGGCCAGGTCGGCTCGAAAGCGATCGGCACCGATGCCTTTCAAGAAACCGATGTGACGGGCGTCACGTTGCCGGTGACGAAGCATAATTATCTCGTCACCAAGCCCGGTGATATCGCCCGCGCGATTCGCGAGGCTTTCTACATCGCCAAGAGCGGTCGTCCGGGTCCGGTGTTGGTTGATATCACCAAGGACGCGCAGCAGTTGACGGCGGAGTTCGATTGGGAAGGTGCGGCTCCGCGCTTGCCCGGGTATCGTCCGAGCTACCACGCGCCGGCTTCCGAATTTGCCCGCGCGGCTGAATTAATTAATTCCGCCAAACGTCCGCTCATCCTCGCGGGTCAGGGCATTCTGAAATCCGGCACGACGGCGGAAGTGTTGAAACTCGCCAAAACTGCGAATATTCCAATCACCACCACGCTGCTCGGCATCGGAGTGATTCCCGCTTCGTCCGAGTTTAATCTCGGCATGATGGGCATGCACGGTGAGGCATGGGTTAACCAAGCCATCCAACAGGCGGATTTATTGATCGCGCTCGGCATGCGCTTCGATGATCGCGTCACGGGGAATCTCAAAACCTACGCCGTCAACGCCAAGAAAATCCACGTCGATATCGATCCGACCGAGATCAATAAAAACGT
>JBEPTW010000188.1:0-7385 GCA_041691855.1 Verrucomicrobiota bacterium
TCGGGATAGGAATCACTCCAGATCTGCCCATACTGCATGTTAAACTGCAGTACTTTGAATCGCGGCGTCATTGGAGGGTCGCCGTCATCGCGGTGCGTATGGCTGGCCCACCGGACAGAGGAAGACTTACGCCGATTTTCGCTCGAGGGAACATGGGCAGGGACGACCCCACCATGTTCGCGGACCGACAAAATCCAGCAAGCCTTATTCCGGTTCAGCCGTGCCTTCGACCACCCAATCTTTCGCCGCCGGAACTTGTCGCGTGAATTCCCGCAGCGCAGCGCTCAGGTGCTCGGCGTAGCGGTAATGCGCGCCCATCCCGGTGCGCAATTCGGCTTCGTAAATGAATTTGTCAGCGTGCGTGCTGTGCTCAAACGGCGTCTGCGCACCGAGGAGCAGCGAGTAAACATAAGCCGGGGAACCGCGTTCCATTAACTCACGCGTGAGCGCCGCCTGTTCGTCGAGCAATGCCTGATGCGGTCCGACGGCGATTTCGGGTGGCAGATAAAATCCCGCCTGAATCAGCGGCGTGTAGCGATGGCCGGTCCGGTGACGGTTCAAGTCGCGCAGCTCGGCGATGGCCATGTTGTTCCACGCAAAACTCACGCGCATGCGACGGGTCGCCTTGCCTTGATATCCGTAACGATTCGCGCGGTGCTTCAATGCCTCGGGCACGGGCTGTTCCTCCTGCAACCACGGCGGCGTGTCGCGATCGACTTTCACCCACACTTCATCCGCCAACAGCTTGGTCGACAGCCGCGCCAAACCGAGGTGCAGGCTTTCCGCGAGTTCCTGCTGCGCCTGAGCCTGAAACGATTTCTCCGCAAAACTATGCCGCATGAGGCGCGGCGATTGTTTCAGCAACTCATCGCGAATGAGTTTCGCTGCCGTTTTCGCCTCGGGCAGGTCGAGCGAATCAAGATGCTTTACGGTCGTCGCCCACATGCGCGAACTCTGGACTAGGCCGAGATTGGTGCGAGTCGCAACCGGGATGAAATAGCGGGCGCGATCCAGCGCGTAATTCTTGCGCAGACGCGTGACGACCGCCGGTTTCGCGTCTTTCGGCACGCGCACGAGCCCCGGATCCGCTTGGGCCAATTTATCGAGGCGGTCATATTCCGCATGATAAGCGGCAAACGCCTTCGCCATCAGCGCGCTCCAGCGCGGCGCGAGATCGGCCGGAATGCCAATTTCTTCCGCCGTCGGAAGATTCGACGCCGACATCGTGATGTATCGCGTGCTCGATTCCTGTCCGTCCGCCATCTGGGCGATTTCAAAAACTTTGTACGCCAGCCACATCGATACGTCGTCGAGCGCGATGGCTAAGCCGCCCGTCAGGCCGCCAATCGAGGCGTGGCCGTAATCCACAAATTTCAAGATGCGATCGATCGATTCATCGGGATTCGCGATGTCCACCTTTTCGAGGATTTTGCCGATGCCATCGTTGCTGCGCGAGTAACGGGCAAGCACGGAGGCGAGCAACTCAGGAGTGACTTTGGGCAGGTCTGCGGCGGCGGGCGGCGGTACAATGGCGAGTCCGGTAACTTTCATGCTGGGTTCCTAGTTGAACCACAAACCGAGGAACGCACGAAGAAAAATATACCGGCTTCTAAAATCGAAATGTCCCCGAAGCCCGCCAGCCGGCATCCGGGACACCGTGCCAGATAAACCTGCCTCCATCACAGGATGGAAAACCTTGGATTAAGGAACCTCCCGCCGCCGATTTTCACAGTGCAATTTGTAGTGATTCGTGGCTTTAACCTTATATGCTTCGCAAGCGAGTATGGCTATTTTTTGGACCGTTGGTCGCGTGGATCGGCAGTTCGTTTTGTTTGCTGGCCTTTCAGCCGGTCGATCCGTCACTGGATCATGATGAAATTTACTGGATCGGTTCATCCTATTATTACGATCTGGCGTTCGTAAAATGGGACTGGAAAAATCCCGCATGGCAATTGTTGCCGGCTCGTGAAAATCCCCCCGTCGCAAAGTATGTACTCGGATTGGGTCTGGCAAGCGCGGGCCATCACATCACCAGCATTGATAATTTGAGTTATTTCTACCTGTTTTGGCTGAGATGGGAAAAAGATCCTGCTGCGCACGGCGAAGGCGCGGACATCGAGAAACGGGTTAAGGTACTGGAGGCTGCAGGCCCTGGTTTTCGGGAGCGGGTTAAGGAAAACACCCACGCTCCGCTCACCCGCCCCTTCGTCCGGACGGCGCGTGATACCGCTATGGTCTGCACCGCAGTGGCCAGCCTGCTTTTATTCCTGCTGGTGTGGAAAGCCGGCGACTGGCTCGGCGGTTTGTTGGCCAGTCAATTGCTTCTAGTTCACCCGGTAATTGTTATCGCTTCAACACATGCCATGTCGGATTCGATAGCTCTGATGTTCTCGATCGCCGCAGCTTTCGCTGTATTTCGCTGGTTCGATCATTTTTCTCGCCTGATCGCCGCGCGTTTTACGCAAGGCCTGCCGCTGTCGATCACTACAGGTATTTTATTAGCGTTCGCTTGCGGGGCGAAGATGAATTCGTTGGTACTCGTTATCTTGACCGGAGTGCTGGTTGCAATAGTTGCGGGACAAAAATGGCTTCGCCACCAACGCTCCGAGGCGCTCAACGCGAGTGCCCACGGCTTGATCATCCTCGCGGTTTCTCTCCTCGGATTCATCGCCATCAACCCGGCGATCATTCAGGATTTGCGTGGAGGTTTAGCCGCAAGTTTTTTGGAGCAACAACGCACGCTCGCGATCCAAGTGGACGCCAGTAACTCTCATTTGTCAGACGTAACCGCAAAACTGGAAGCGGTAATGTCTATGGGTTTTTTCCATTGGACCGTCTTTGGAGTTGTAGTTGCGGTCTTGATTTGGGCGATAATGTGCCGTTGGCCTCAAAATTTATTCCGCTTCGCCACTTACTGGTGGTTAATCACTTTTCTGTGCGTCACCGTGTGGATCCCTCTCGCCTGGCCGCGTTACGTGATACCGTTGCTTGCCCCTTCCACGCTACTCTTGGGTTGCTTTGCCTCGGTCCAGATCCATCGACTGATCCTACACAGCCGCAACAGATCACTTAAGGCACCTCAATTCGGACCTGCCAAGAGCATCTGAAGAGAGTATCAGGCTTCAGACGTTGCCGACGCGTCCGATGCGAGCTTACTTCAACAGCCAGCCAGTAAGCGGTTGCTGATAGAAACCGAGCAGGACGGTCGCCAACGCAAGCACCGTCAATGTGGTCGCGCCAATCAGGGAAATCGTCGCGATGGAGCGGGCGGGTTGACTCTCTTGCCCCACGGCGGGCGATTCGAAATAAGCGGCCTTGATCCAGCCAAAGTAATAAAAAATCGAAAGCACCACGCCGATAACCGCCACGGCCAACAGCCCGTAAAGATGAGCCTGAAACGCCGCGACAAAGATCAGCAGCTTTCCCATGAAACCGGCGAGAGGCGGAATCCCGGCCAGCGATCCAACCGCCACCGCCAGAATCCCGCCTAAAAATGGATGGTCCTTGGCGAGCCGATTGTACGTGTCGATCTCCTGTCCCGCATCTTCCGTCACTCCCAGATATGCCATCACCCCGAACGCCGCCATCGACGCCAGCATGTAGGTGAAAAGATAAAACCAAATTGCCCCGGTCGCCATAGGCACCGTGAGCGAAGCCACGACGCCGAGCAGCAGATAACCCGCATGCGAAACCCCGGAAAGTCCCATGAGACGCTTGTCATTGCGTTGGGTCAGAGCCGAGAGATTGCCAAAAAGAATCGTTGCAGCCGCCATAATCGACAGCACTGGTTTCAAGACTGCGGACAGCGGCGCGAAAACCTGATCCACGAAAACCAACAACACTGCAAAACCCGCCGCCTTCGACGACACTGCGAGGAACGCGGTCACCGGCGTCGGTGCCCCTTGATAGACGTCGGGAATCCAGATCTGGAAAGGAAACGCGCCAATCTTGAAAGCGACTCCACCGATCACCAACAGCGCACCAGCGATCGCGAGAAAGTTATCCGGATGCTGTTGGAGAAAAGTCGCCACCGTGCCGTATTCAAAGCCGGTGTGAACGACACCATCGACCACAACCCGGCCCACCGCCCCATAGATCAAAACGATGCCGAACAGCAGGATTGCCGAGCTCAGCGCACCGAGCACGAGGTACTTCAACCCCGCTTCCAGTGAGAGAGCACTGTCGCGGAAATAACTGACCAAAATATAGAATCCGATGGTCACCGTTTCCAGCGCCACGAAAAACATGACGAAGTGATTGCTCTGGGTCAGCAGCATCAACGCTGCAGTCACCACCAGCACGATGTGGGAGAATTCTACCCGCGGCATCCGCGTTCGCGGCAGACAAATACTCGCGAGAAACAACACCAACAATGAAGAGAACAGGAAAAAAATCCGGGCAATCTGGCCCGCCATACTCAACCGAATAAGGCCGCCAAATAATTCCTCACCGCCTCTTATTTCGCCGAAATTCAATCCAACCCCAACAAGGACGACAACCAGCGCCAGCACTGCCACAACAGGGATAAAACGATGCTGATCTTTCGGGAGAATGATTTCCAATACCAGCAATCCGAGCGCGGCACAGGCGAGAATCATTTCCGGCCCGATGGCCCACCATTGATTGGAGTCAGCGATTGCTTTGAGTAATTCCGTGGACATGGCGGCGGGAAATCAGCGGTGAAAGGAGAGAGTGGCGTCAGCCGCGGCGACCGGCTGCGTGAGCGCCTGGTTGACCGGCAACGAAAGAGCGCGCGGGTAAAAACCGAAGAAGAGCAACGTCGCGAGCAGGATCAGCGCCGGCAAGCGCTCCCACCAGTCGAGATCCGACGCGGGATGTTTCGCGAGGACGCGCTGGAGCTGTTCGCTGGGCTGGCCAAAAAAGACGCGAGCCGCCGCGCGTAATCCATAAACAGCGGAAATGATGACCCCAGCCACGGCCACCGCCGTCATCCCCGGGGACAATTTCCACAACGCGACAAATACCGTCAGTTCACCCCAGAAATTGGCGAAGCCGGGCAAACCGATGCTAGCCATCGTCGCGGCCACAAAAAATGCGGCGAGCACCGGTGTTTTTTGGACGAGTCCGCCCATTTCGGTCAGATCGAAGGTGTGCGTCCGATGATGAATGCTCGTCGCCAACAGAAACAGCAGCGCGACCGACAAGCCATGCGCCAACATCAACATGACCACGCCACCGGAACCGGCGGTCGAAAGCGTGGCGATGCCGAGAAAACAATAGCCCATGTGCATCACTGAACTGTAACCGAGCATCTGCTTCAGGTCGCGTTGGGCAATGGTGACAAATCCGATCACAAGCACATTGCCAATACCGGCGAGCAGGGCGAGTTTCCATGCCCAGTGTGCGGCACCGTCGGGCAGCAGCGGAAGCGCGATTTGAATCAGCCCGTAGAGACCAAATTTCTTGAGCACACCTGCGTGCAACATCGCGGCCGAACTCGGCGCGGCACCATAACCAAGCGGGGCCCACGTATGAAATGGCCAGAGCGAAACCAGAATGCCGAAGCCGAACATCAGCAGCGCGAAAATGTTGTTTTGGGCGACGCCGTGAATCCCTTGCACCGCAATCGCGCGCTTGAGTTCGATCAGGTCGAAGGAATTTGCGCCACTCCGCGTATAGAGCGCGATCAGGCCGATCAGCGAGAGCATCGCCCCGACCGTTAGATAGATCGTCATCTTCATCGCGGCGTAATTGCGATCACGTCCGCCCCAAATTCCAACCATGATAAACGTCGGGATCAGCGCCAATTCGTGGAAGAAGTAAAAGAAAAACACATCCACCGACGAGAATACGCCCAGCAATCCGCCGTGCATGATCAACAGGAGCATCAGGTAAAGTTTCAGACGCTCCGCCCCGGAACGCAGCGCGTAAAGCCCGGCCGCCAGACCAACGATGGCCGCGAGCAAAAACATCGGCAGCGCAATGCCATTGAGGCCGAGTTTTAAATTAATCCCGAAAGCCCCCAGCCCCGTGTCGACGCTGCTCAGGTATTGGTATTGTCCGCCGCCTTCGGCCGGAAACTGCCACCACAGCCAGAGGGCGATCAGCGCCGGGATGATGAAGGCCACGGCGGCCAGCTTGACGGAAAACCGCTTGGGCAGCCCGAGCGCAATGATCAGCGCCGCCACGAGCGGCGTAGCGATGGCGAGCTGCAGAAGTTGGGGATTACAGGAATTCACAGATTAAAAGACGCCGGCGGCAAAGGCCCACAGGACCACCGCACCGAGCAGGAACCAGTAGACGTAAACATGGAGACTGCCGGTATAAAGCGCCCGTGCACCGTAGCCGACATATCCGACCAACCCCGCGAATCCGCGGATGATGAGGCCAGCGAGGAAAATTTGATCGAGGAAATTCAACAACATCGCAAACCGCTGCTGGATCTTGGCGACGTAGTAATTGTAGACCCGGTCGAAGGATTCCTTGAGCCATTCCAACGCTCCGAACATGCCCGGCGATTTTTCTTCCAGGGCGTCGGTCGAGGCCGCCGGGTAGAAGAACCACCCCGAACCCACGCCCACGACCAAAATGGCCAGCGAGATGAGCAGCATCGTCGTATGCGTCGAGCCGTCAGGTTCCGGCACCAAGAGCGCAACCGATCCGGCCAGTTTGCCGAAAACGCCCGAGTAACCGCCGGCCACGGAAAGCGCAGCGAGCAAAAGCAGCGGGAGCGTCATCGAGAGGCCGCTCTCATGGGCATGCGAAGCGTTTTCCGAACGGGCCGAACCAAAGAAAGTGATCTTCCACATACGGATCATGTAGAAGGCGGTCAGCACCGCCGTGAACACGAGGATCGCAAAAACTGCGGTATTCTTTTCCATCGCGAGATACAGAATCGCATCCTTTGAAAAGAAGCCGGCGAGCCCGGGCATGCCGATGATGGCGAGCACGCCGATGGTGAAAGTGATAAAGGTAATTGGCATCTTCCCCTTCAATCCACCCATCTTGAATATGTCCTGCTCGTGATGACACCCGTAAATCACGGAACCGGAACCGAGGAACAAAAGGCCCTTGAAAAAAGCGTGCGTGGTGAGGTGGAACATCGCGGCACCGACGCCGGCAGCCACGACGACTTTCGCCGCGCCCTCTCCTTCCATTTGCGAGCCCAACCCAAACGCCGCGACCATGTATCCGAGTTGCGACAGCGTTGAGTAAGCCAGCACTTTCTTGATGTCGCTCTGCACGATGGCGCAGAGCGCGGCGTACAGCGCCGTGATCGTGCCGATCCACATGATGACGTTGAGCGCTTGAGGCACCATCAACGGTTCAATGCGGCAAAGCATGTAAATACCGGCCGCGACCATCGTCGCGGCGTGGATGAGCGCGGAGACAGGCGTCGGGCCTTCCATCGCGTCGGGCAACCA
>JBEPTW010000189.1:0-7294 GCA_041691855.1 Verrucomicrobiota bacterium
CCCAATCACTTCCTAAACGGTGGTCTTTTTCAACTGCATCGATACGGCTAAGTGAACCGAATACCCCAATGCCGCCATTCTTCAAGCCGATGAAGGCGATGAACAGGCCGATGCCGCAGGTGATGGCGAGTTTCAACTGGTGTGGGATCGCAGCGATAATCTTTTCGCGTACGCCGGTGAGGGAAAGGGTCAGGAAAATGCAGCCATTGACGAACACCAGACCGAGCGCCGACTGCCACGGGACACCGAGCCCGAGACAGACCGTAAAGGCAAAGTACGCGTTGACGCCCATTCCCGGGGCCAGAGCCAGTGGGTAGTTGGTCATGAACGTGCTCACCGCGGCGGTCAGAGCGGTGACCGTGATCAGCGCGGCCTGCGGCATGCCCGGCGGCTGACAGGATCGAAGGATTCACCGCGAGGATATACGCCATCGCGGCAAAGGTGGTCGCACCGGCCTGCAACTCGCGTGCGACTGTCGTACCCGACTGGTCGAGTTTGTAGAGGCGGTTTAACATGGGGATCGTCAGGGATTGGCCGGCAACGCGGGGAGATTTTCAAGAAAGCTCACCGTGAATAGTCCGGTGGCGCGTGCCGCCAAGGGATAAAAGGGCACGCCATCGTACGGAGCGTCACTAACGACGCGAAACGCGATGTAACGGATGCCATAGGCGTGTGCCACGGCGGCGACGTGGCCGGATTCCATTTCTTCGACCGCCATGCCAAAAGTATTGGCCGACCAGCGCACCCGGTCGAGTTCAAGATTTACCTCATGGGCGGAACCGATTGTGCCTGCGAAGACCCGGCCCATCGGATTGCGGGTACGCAGGGCAATCGCCAGCGCCGACGCGTCACCCGCAAAGCCTTCGGGGAATTCCACGAATTTTCCGGTGACGGGATCGCGCAGTCGTTGCGGCAGGGAGCGCCACTCCAGCGGCGCACTGCCTTCGCCCAGTCTCCGGATCGAGGTGATGAAATTGCCATAATCGAGCGACCGACGACCGACGATGATGTCATGGAGAGCAAGATAGGGTGCCTGTGCACCGCTGGTTCCCTGATTCACGATCATCTTGGGCGAGAATTCCTCGATGCCCAGGATCGTGGCCACGGTGCAGTTGATGAGAGCTTGTCCGGTGAGGGAAACCGCCACGCTGTGCGAACCGATTCGCCCGGTCCAAAAACTGAATGGTCCGATCGTCACCTTAACCGGCGATTTCAGGGCTGCGATGATCTCCTGCACCTCCAGTTTCTCTGCACCCTGCACCAGCACGTCGACCGGTTCGGCGCCCCGAACCACCACCACGGCCAGCAGAAACAGCGTAAGCAACCGTTTCATTTCCAAGCCTCCAGAAATTCCAGGACAATGGAGGCAGCGGTGCCGTCGGCGCCGTCGATGACACGCAAGCCGGTCACCGGAACGCCAAGCAATTGGGCGCAGCCGGCGATGTGCGCCGACTCAGTGTCCTCGCAACTGGTGCCCCACTGTTGGCGAATCCAGGCGATGCGATCGGCTTCGCGATTGATCTGATACGCCGAACCGAGCACGCCGACGACGATCCGGCCGTGCGGAATCGACAATCCGCTGGCCACAGCAAGAGCGTGTGCATCGGCCGGAAAACTTACGGTGTATTTTTCCTGCTCACCAGCCGTCATCAGCGCGTGCGGCAGGATTTGCCATTGCAGAGGGTTGCTGCCGCCGCCGATTGGAGTGACCGGTGAGACCATGCCGTCGAAGGCCGCAAATTTTTCGCTCACGACGAGATCGCCGGAGTGCAACGCCGGATCGTGAGCGCGCGAAGCGCCAAACGTCACGACGAGTTTCGGCGCAAAGTGCCGGATGGCGAGCGTCGTGGCCGCGACCGCGTTCAACGGATCGCCGTCGGCGCGGCTGAGCGCGACCGTTTTGCCCGCGAGTGTGCCGGTCCAGAACGTCCAGGCGGCGTGCGTCTCGGTGCGCGGAGCCGAAAGTTTGGAGCGGAGCGGTTGCAATTCGGCTTCCGTCGCCACGAGCAGGATTTCGACCGGCTCCGCGTGAAGCAGCCGCAGCAAACAAACGAAAAGGATAAGACAGCGGAATTTCATTTGGCTGAAACGGTGGGCGGAGTGTCGGAGTAGGTTTCCCAATGGGCGACGATGGCATGGACGACCTGGCTTCCCACGGCATACGCCGCCTCAAGAGAAGGAATGTAGGCGGAATAATTCCCGATTTTTTCACCGCTCATGCTCTCGGCGGCGCTGAGGCCCGGCGGTTGCATGTCGTAATTGCTGGCGGTACGCAGCACAAGCGCGCGGTCGACATCCGCGCGGCCGGCATGGGTGAGATTGGTCAGGGCGCGGAGAGTGCCAGTATCCTCCATTGCGGTGGTGGTGTAGCGGCCCTTGCCCTCGGTATAGTAGGTCACCCAGTCCTCGGCCCATTCGTTCAGCAGCCGGCCGTGCCAGTAAGTGCTGGACGCGAGGTTCGAGCCGATGAGAACGGCGGGAGGTTTCATCGCCGGAGGCGTGGCGGTGTAGCGGGCGCGGAATTCCCTGACCGCATCGGTGTCTTTTAACGGTGTATCCTTGGTGAGTTCGTAGGCCCACTTGAGCAGGCCGGGATTAATCCGGTAGCAGTGATCGACCCGTTCAGCGGCAGGCTGCAGGGGCAATTCGTACGGCTTTGTTTTTCGGAGCGGGACATAACCAGTCTTCCAACCGGCTGGGATCTCACGGGCGTCGATCTCATGGCCCAAGTCTCCCTCGACGACGTAATCCGCCCACACTGCGGAACCCGCTGAAGCCACTGTGGGGTCCAGGCCGGCGATGCCGGCGATCAACCAGTAACTCCTCGTCAGATCAAAGCGCGGATCGAGTCCGAGGGCCATGATGCTGGCCGTGGCGTTGGTGTTGCCCATCCCGGTGACGAGAGCGATGATGGAGCCGTCGGCATTTATGCGAACGTCATGGTAGGCGGCGGGCAGGTGAATGACGCGATCGAGCTTTTCACGCTCAACCCAGTATTGGAATTCACCGGGGGCATCGCCGGTATCGCGACCGATTTCGAACATCGTAACGACGACGACTTTTGGGTGGATGATTTCAGCCGCGGCTGACCGGACACAGGCAAGCACAACCAAGCCGGCGGCGAGGCGCGTTAGGAAATGGAAATGGCGCATGGGCGAGAGTAGTTAGCAGAGTCCGTACCGTGCCGGCAAATATTTCACCAAAGCCGGTCTTTGCGTGGCACATGCCATGCTCGGCGCAGCGTGGCGCAAGCCACATCTAACACTAAAAATGAAAATTAACTTGTTTCGCACGTTTCTGATCGTGCTCACCGCCGTCAGCGTCCTCCGGCCTGTATCGGCCCAGCCCGCCGCACCCACACCTGCAAAGGAAGACGTCCTCGAACTCGACAAGATGAGTGTCAACGGCGTCTCTCCCGAGCAACAAATCCTGCCGACGGCGCGACCGTTTAATTCCGTCTTTGGCACCGATGACAACATCGTCGATGTGCCGCGCAACGTCACCATCATTTCGCGCCAGCAGCTCAGCGACATCAATATATCCAGTGTGCTCGATTTCGCGAAGCTGACTTCCAGCTCGTACACGACGACGAACTTCGGCGCTCCGGCGAACCCCAGTATCCGCGGCCAGACCGCCGATTTGTTCATCAACGGCGTGCGCGGGCGCACCACCAGCAATGGCAACGGTCTGCCGCTTGACTTCAATTCCGTGGAATCCGTCAACATCGTGAAAGGTCCGGGCACCGCAGTCCAGGGCACCTCGATGTATGTCGGCGGTTTTGTCGATCTCATCACCAAGCGCCCTTATTTTGACGGTTTCAAGGGCAGCATTAGCGCGACAGTTGGTTCCTACTCGCAAAAGGAGTGGACGATCGACGTCGGCGGCCCACTTTCCAAGGAACTCGCCTACCGTTTTAGTTATTCCGGTCAGGACAGCAAAGGCTACTGGCATGACTACTATAACAAGAACCATGCATTTTACGGCGCGCTCACCTTCCGGCCGAGCGACAAGTACGAGATATTCGTCAACGCCTCCGCCAGTTGGTATCGTTACACCGAAAACTGGGGCATGAACCGCCCCACCCAGGATTTGATCGACAACGGAAATTACATCACCGGCATTAACATCAACAACGGAGCGGGGGCCACTCCCTCCGACGCTCAGAATTCGGTGAACGTACTGGACAGTGGAAACGTCATCGCGCAGGGCCCGACGGTACAGATCGATCGCCATGACCGCCTGCTGAAGCCAGGCAACCACTCGACCGGCCGGGAATTCAATGCCCAGGCGATTCAGACCTTTACCGCCAGTCCGGATTTCAAGGTCGTGAATAATTCCTATTTCAGCTATACCGCACGCAATACGCTGAGCAGCTATTACTACGCGGAAATCGTCGATCCGTCCTGGTTCGCGGAAAATCGCACCGAGTTTATCGTCTCCAAGCCATTTGTCTCGCTCAACGCCGGCCTTGATCTGCGCTATCAACGCACGAAAGCCTACGACGATTATTTTTTCGAGCCGGCCAACGTCTGGGACATCACAAAGGATTTGAACTTTGTGAACGTTTATAATGCCACGGCGTTCTACGGTCGCTTCGTCGGTCAACCCGTCCCCGGCTGGCCCGGGCGTTACGCCACCCAAGGCACAATCAACGGTGACACCAATGACAGTCATGGTACCACGGTCGGACCGTTCGTTCAGGCTACTTGGAAATTGGGCGAAAAGTTCAATCTCGTAACCGGTGCGCGTTATGATCGTTTTAGCGCCAACGTAAAAGATCCGCTGACTTCGCCGGTCGTGGAGGACAGCATCAGTCTCTGGTTGCCCAACTACAATGCCAGCCTGGTCTTCAAGCCCACTCCGACCTCCAGCATCTATCTCACCTACAATAAGAGCAAAAATATATCCGGTGCCGTGGGCAACGGTGGCGGAATCACCGGCTGGGACAGCGCCACCGGCACTTTTCTGGACAAGGAAAATTTCAGCCAGCCGGCCGAACTGTGGGAAGCTGGCACCAAGTATGCCCTCATGCACAACAAAGTTTTTCTGAACTTCGCCATCTATGACCAGAAGCGTACCGCGAAGAGCACCAGCAGCACCGACATCGTGCAGTATAAGACCAAAGGCTTTGAGGCCGAGCTGAACTACCAGCCGAACAAACACGTCTACAGCACGCTTTCCTACACTTACATCGACGCTACGGCCACGACCGGCTTCCACTACGGAGCATTTAATCCCACCGAATTGTTTGGCAGCGAGGCGGTCGCGCCCCTCGGTTCGGTCCAACGCGCGTCGGGTCTGCCTCGCAATCAATTCAATGGTCTCGTGTCCTACACTTTCGACAACGGCTGGGGCTTCGCCGCCAACACGCTTGTGACCAGTCCGATCAACAACAACATCGCTGGCACGATCGTGATTCCCTGGCAGTATGAACTCGATGCCAGTGTTTCGTATCGCTACAGCAAGCAGTGGGATTTTCACCTGAGCGTCGGCAATGTGACCAATGAAAAAAATTGGGCTCCGCCGAATGCCGTCTACGGCAACGGCTCGATCCTGGCGCTGGCTGGAACCACGTTTTCCCTCACCGCGAAATTTAACTTCTGACCACACCCGCACTCCCGTGCAAAAGCCGCCCCCGGAGGGGCGGCTTTTTTCTTCACTCCCGTCAGTGGCGCGCCGCTTGCTCTCAGGTGGGATGGAAATCCTGCCCCCACCCGATACCGCCGGTCCGACCAATATCGTTTACGGACTCGAAGATCATCTTCCCCTCGGTCTTTCGTTGCTCGTCGGTACGCAACATGTTTCCGCGATGGTCGTGGGCACGATTACTCCACCGCTAATTCTTGCCGGCGTGCTTAAGTTTTCCCAGGCAGACACCGCTTATTTAATCAGTATTGCGCTGCTCGCCTCGGCTTTTGGCACCTTGCTTCAATGCCGGCAGCGCGGGCCCGTGGGTTCCGGTTTGCTCAGCGTGACCGGAACAAGTTTTTCGTTTTTGCAGCCGCTGACGGTCGCCGGACAGACCGGTGGTCTGGCACTAATGCTGGGTCTTTCGTGTGTCACCGCCCCGTTGCTTATCGTACTTGCGCCATTTATTTCCCGGCTGCGCACCGTGTTCACGCCGCTTGTTTCGGGTGTCGTGGTGCTCCTGATCGGCACCTCGCTGATTCCAACCGCCTTCTATGGCCTCGCTGCACCGGTCCGCCCCGATGCTCCGGGATGGCTCGGCCTGTTGATCGGCGCCGTTGTGGTCTCGGTGATCGTCGTGGCCCAAGCCACCGGCAAAACCTGGGCGCGAATCGGCGGCGCCGCCTGTGGCGTGATCGTCGGCTGCGTGTTGTGCGGAATGGTTGGCGGATTGCACGCACCAGAACCGGGCACGGGAGCGTGGCTCACGCGACCACGCCTCTTGCCGCATGGTTTCGCCTTCGATTGGAAATTGGTACCGCCGTTCGCCTTTGTTTATCTCGTGTGTCTGCTTGAGGCCATGGGTGACATTACCGCCACGTCCCAGCTCTCAGGACTTCCCCAAAATGGACCGGCCCATTGGCGGCGTCTCTCTGGCGGAATTCTGGCCGACGGTATCACGAGCACAGTGGCCGCGCTTTTTGGCGGATTTCCCAGCGCCACTTACGCGCAGAATAATGGCGTCATCCAGATTACGGGCGTCGCAAGCCGGCGGGTGGGATACGTGATGGCCGCAATTCTGGCCTTGCTGGGTTTGTTTCCCCCCATTGGACGCTGGGTCACAATGATGCCACCAGCTGTATTGGGCGGATTAGCCCTCGTGATGTTCGGGCTTGTTGCCGTGGCGGGTATCCGATTGCTGGTAAGCGCAGGTCTCGGTCAGCGTGAAGGTGTAATCGTTGCCCTCTCGCTCGGTATTGGCCTCGGATTGCCTACGCAACCGGTTCTCTTCGCCAGTCAGCCGGAATTCATGAAGTCGCTTTTGGAATCAGGTATCTCCGCCGGCGGCCTGACCGCGCTCGTTCTGAACTTGGTGTGGCACGCGAAATCGGTGAAGACAGCAGTCGACGTCTGAATTCCAAGGGACGGGCTGGATCAGGCTATGGCCATCGCCTGAAACTTCCGGATGACCATACCGGATGCGGTTCCCCTTCCCGATCCGCCACGACCAGCCCGAGCCCGTCGATTTTTCCAGCGTCTATAGTGTTTTGGATCGGCTTCATGGATGTGCTTGGGCTATGGCCGCCTGAAGCTTCAGGCAGGTGTCACCTGAATACTTGGCATGCCCGACGACCGTTCCTGATTGGTCTATGGTGAAAACACTGTT
>JBEPTW010000190.1:0-7252 GCA_041691855.1 Verrucomicrobiota bacterium
CCAACTCTACCCGATTCCCCGCCCGCTGTCGTCACGTCCAAGTTGTACGCTTACGTTTGTTCTGCTCGTCCCACCGGCTGTGGCACGACCACGTGATTGGTCACTCCCAGTGCCGTCAACTTCCGGTGCAAGCCATAGCCGCACGGCCCGGCTTCGTAGCAACTGTGCACCACCGCCTTGGCCTTGAGGTGCTCGTCGATCCACTCGACGCACTCGGCCCAACCAAACTTTTGCGCCGGCTGCGGCACTTGTCCGTCGATCTGCCGGCAAACGGTGATCTGCGCGGCATGCACATCCAGCCCGAACTTCACGGTCACTCCCGCCTCGACGGGAGCACGCTTCACCTTAACCTCACGGTCGTTAGTTTTAGTATTCATACGCCGACAGGTTGACGCTTTTTGCTCCGCCTGTCGGCCCATGTCATCTACAGCAAGCCACGCAAGTTATTTCCCAGAGACGCCCTAAAGGTTCGCACGTTTTTCGGGCACAAAAAAAGCGCGGGGAAATGCCGCGCTGGAATTTTTGGATGTCAGATGCTCAAGCCTCAACTTCAGGCGTGAGTGACCGTGCCATCGGGGGAGCCATCTCGCGAGTCGGGATGGACTGCGTTTGCTGGCAGGTCGGACAAATTCCGTAAAAGCCCACGACGTGCGTGACGTCACTGTAGCCGCGATCTTGCAGCATGCGCTCCATGCCCTCGACGGAAAAATAATCAACCTTCTCGGTTTTTCCGCAGGCCTTGCACGAAATGTGATAGTACTGCTGATTGCCGAGCGTGAGCTCGTACAAGCAAGTGCCATTGTGCAAATAGCTGCGGCGAACCATGCCAAGCGTCTCGAACGCGGAAAGGCACCGGTAAACGGTGACCAGATCGCAAACGTTTGCGCCGATGTCCTGATGGATCCGTTCGATGCTCACGGGACCTTCGTGTTGCATCAACGATTCGATAATCGCGATGCGAGGCCGGGTGATGCGCATCTGGGCATTGCGAATTCGAGTCCGTGCTTCATCCAATGGAGAAACAGCTGGCTTCGGCTGAGTAATAATACCCAATGGATGGTTCGATTGTGTGGCTGCAATCATCTTGTAATGGGTATGCAGTATCTGATGAAGATAGCGAGACGAAGTTTTACAAAAAAATGCAGATTTCTCGTTTGCTCCGATTCGCGGTGACTGTT
Organism: Verrucomicrobiota bacterium; assembly: GCA_041691855.1. Classification (GTDB taxonomy): domain Bacteria; phylum Verrucomicrobiota; class Verrucomicrobiia; order Opitutales; family Opitutaceae; genus Lacunisphaera. The sequence goes on from JBEPTW010000190.1 coordinate 1,179, forward strand.
CGCGGAATTCCGGATTGCGCCGCTATTGCGAGCAGCTTCCTTGTGTGCTAGATATTTCAGCCAAATCGAATGCAAGACTTGGAATTTTCGGAGATCGTCGGATTGATCTGCAAAGAGGATAGCCGTTTTGATCGGCATGCCTATACTTTTGTGCGTCAAGGCCTTGATCATACAGTGAAGGAATTGAAGCGCAAAACCCCCGAGCGCACGGGCAAATCCTTGCACGTGACCGGCGCGGAACTGCTGCAAGGAATCCGGCAGTACGCACTCGACCAATTCGGTCCGCTGACGAAAACCGTTTTGAATAAATGGGGCATCCAGCGTTGCTCCGATTTTGGCGACATCGTCTTCAATTTGATCGAATATAACGTCTTTAGTAAGACGGAAAGTGATCGTCGGGAAGACTTCGCCGACATCTACGATTTCGATGAAGCGTTCGTGAAACCTTTCGCGCCTTCGCGCACGCGCCGCGGCCGGTCCGTCGGCTGAAATCGATCTGCGACTTGTACGGTCGCGACGATTTCGATTCAGTCTTTTCTTTCATGCCCAAAAAACCGTCCGTTCGTTCCTCTGATCGCCATTTGCTCGAAAAACTTTGGAGCGAACCCGTCGAGCGTTACACCTTGCCGAATGGACTGACGGTTTTGCTGAAGCGTGATTCGTCTGCGCCGGTGGCGTCAGTGCAGGTGTGGGTGAAAACCGGCAGTATTCATGAAGGTGGGGATTTGGGCGCGGGTTTGTCCCATTATCTGGAGCATATGCTTTTCAAGGGAACGGAGCGTCGGGCCGGCCGGGAAATTTCCGCCACGGTTCAGGCTCACGGTGGCTACATCAACGCGTACACGACCTTTGATCGCACGGTGTATTATATCGATTTGCCCGCGGAACACACGGGCGTTGCGATTGATCTTCTGGCCGACGCCGTGCTGCGTTCCACGCTGCCGGCGGAGGAAGTGATCAAGGAGAAGGAAGTTATTTTGCGGGAAATCGACATGTGTCTCGACGATCCCGATCAGCGATTGGGCCAGGCGCTTTTCGAGACTGCGTTTCGCACGCATCCCTATCGCCAGCCGATCATCGGTCATCGCGATGTTTTCGCCGCGACGACGCGCGAGGATTTGGTGGCGTACTATCAAGCGCGTTACGTGCCGAACAATCTGGTGCTAGTAATCGCGGGCGATTTCGACCCGGCCAAGACACGTGCGGCGATCACCGAACATTTTGGCCAGGCGCCGCGAAAACGGCTCGCGCCGGTTTTGGTGCCGGATGAGACCGGCCAACTGGCGCGCCGTGATCAACACATCTACGAAGACGTGCAGGTGTCGCGCGCAGGTCTCGGGTGGCAGATCCCTGGTTTGACGCATCCCGACGCACCGGCGCTCGACATCCTCGCGATGGTGCTGGGACATGGCGACAGTTCGGTTCTTTGGCAGGCAATTCGCGAAAAGAAACGACTCGTGCATAGCATCGATGCGATGTCGTGGAGTCCGGGAACGAGCGGATTGTTTTATATTTCGTTCCTCGCTGATTCGGGCAAACGCGCAGAAGCGGAGAAAGCCATCTTGGGCGAACTCGCCCGCATTGCCGAAAAGGGCATCTCGGCCCAAGCGCTCGCAAAAGCGGTGCGGCAGGCGGTCACGGCGGAAGTGAACATGCGCAAGACGATGTCGGGTCAGGCCTCGCGACTCGGAGCCAGCGAAGTGGTAGTCGGGGACATTGATTACAATCGGACTTATTTTCAGCGACTGTTTGCCCTCACGCCCGCGGTGCTTCGCCGTGTTATGCAGACTTATCTGGTGTCCTCGCATTTGACGGTCGTTTCCTCGAATCCGGCCGCCTCGGCCGAAACAGAGAAGAAGGCCACGGGACCGGAGAAAGCGTCACTTGATTTCGAAGAGATTCGTCTGCCGAATGGCGCGCGACTCCTTTTGCAACAAAATCGTCAGTTGCCCAACCTGCATCTGCGACTCGCTTTTGCAGGCGGCCCGATGTTCGAGTCAGCCGACAAGCGTGGCCTGACCACATTGATGGCCACGTTGCTTTCGAAGGATACGACGCGCCGATCCGCGGAAGAGGTTGCACAGGCGATCGAAGAAGTGGGCGGTTCGTTTGGCGATTATTCCGGCAATAACAGTTTTGGTCTTTCGGCAGAAGTTTTGCCAGATGACGCGGATCTGGCGTTGGGATTGATCGCCGATGCCGTGCTGCGACCGGCCTTCAAACTGGCGACCTTGGAGATCGAGCGCGAATCTTCACTCGCGGCGTTGAAGGAAAATCTCGATGATGTCGTGACGGTTGGCCGCAAGAAACTGCGCGAAAAATTCTTTGGGACACATCCTTTCGGGATTGAGAGCAGTGGCGACGAGGCCGGGCTGAAAGCGATTAAGGCGAGTGACTTGAAAGCACTTCATCGGCGGCTCGTCGTGGCGGGGAATGCGGTGATGGCGGTATCGGGCGATTTTGACATCAAAAAATTGGTGCCGAAGTTGAAGGCGTTCCTCGCGAAAATGCCGAAAGGGGTTGCGCCGAAAGTTCAGGCAGCAGTGACGATTGAGCCCGGCGATTTTTCGGAAACGCAGCCGCGGCAACAAGCCATCGTATTTCAAGCGTTTCCCGGGCCAGGTTTGTTGGCGGACAATTACACGGTGAGCGAGCTGGCCGACGAATTGTTCAGCGGGATGTCGTCGCACTTGTTTGAACGTGTGCGCGAAGAAAAGAGTCTGGCTTACTTTGTCCGGTCGAGCCGCATCGTCGGTTTGGAAACGGGAATGTTTTATTTCTACGCCGGGACCAGTCCGCAACGATACGAGGAAGTGATTGCCGAATTGAATCTTGAGGTCGCGCGAGTTCAGGAAGGGCGGGTAGCGGCCGAGGAATTGGCGCGCTGCCAGACCCGGTTGAAGGCGGGCAAACGGATGGGCATGCAGACAAATGGAGCCCGAGCGATGCAGGCGGCGTTGAACGCGACGTATGGTTTGCCCGTAAATGACTGGCGAACGTACGACGCGAAAATCGACGCGGTGACACTTGCCGATATCCAAGCCTTCGCGAAAAAATATTTTCAACTGCTCCAACGCGTACAACTGGTGGTCAAACCCTGATATTTCCGGCGAGTGATTCGCCTGAAAATAGGCGAAGAGGGTGCGTTGTCGATGACCGGTTAATTCGGTTAATGTTATCGCGAATGCAACTATTACCCTCTGCTTACAGACTCGCGCTGGGATTGCTGGCGCTTTCGTTTATCACTCCGATGGTTTCCGCCGCGGACGGCATGGCCAAGGAAAAGAAACCCTCCAAGGCGGCGTTGGAAAAATACGACACCGATAAGGACGGGCAGTTGAGTGACGAGGAAAAGGCGAAAGCAAAAGAAGTGGCTCGCGAGAAAGCCAAACTAACCCGCGAGGCAAATCTCGCGAAGTATGACACCAATAAGGACGGCAAACTCGACGCCGCCGAGAAGGCGGTAAAGAAAGCCGACGAAGAAGCGGCGAGAGCGGCAAAAAAAGCGGCCGCCAAAACTGCGAAGGAAGCAGAAGTCAGGTAAACGACGGCCCCCGAATTTTTTTGGCCACGAGCCCCGGAGAAATCCGGGGCTTATTTTTTGTCCACCAAACCGCCGCTCCACTTCAGCTTGGCCCTCATCACCTCGAAGGGCGAGTAGTCGCGGCGTTGCGCGAGCGCCAGAGTCCGGCTCGAAATTGCGATCTCGATGGTTTCTCCGCCAGTCACCGCCGTGTTGCGCTGGCCATCCATCGCGACGAGGAGACGCGAATCGCTGCTGCGATTGATGACGGCCAATTTCACGTTGTCGCGAAAGATGATCGTGCGGTTGCTCAGCGTGTGCGGACAAATCGGGGTCATCGCGATCACACCGGCCGAGGGATGAATAATCGGGCCGCCCGCTGCGAGGTTGTAGGCCGTCGATCCCGTCGGCGTGGAGAAAATTAGGCCGTCGCAATAATATTCGGTTACGAGGTTTCCGTCGGCTTGGACTTCCAGCCGCACGAGACGCGAGTTCGTTTCGTTTTTGATCAGCACGTCGTTCAAGGCGACATCGCGTTTGCCGAATCCGGCTTTGCATTCCAACAGCGAGCGATGAGCCACCAGATAGTCGCCGAGCAGCAAGGTGGCGAATTGAGCGCGCGCCTCCTCGGCGGAAAAAGTCGTGAGGAATCCGAGACTGCCCTGATTGACGCCGATGATGGGAATGTTCTCGTTAGCCGCGCCGCGCACGGCGCCGAGCAGCGTTCCGTCCCCACCAATGACGCAGCACGCGTCGAAGCCTTTGAAATAACGGTCCGACAAATCCTTGTCGCTGGAGATCTTGATTTTTTTGACGCCAGCTTTCCGGGCAATGTCGCTCAGTTCCTGGGCGAGTTCCGGCGCACCGGATTTTTCCGCATTGACCACAAAGGCGAGTTTACGAAAGGGCTGCATATTTCAGGCTTAGCTCACATGAACGGCGGTCGTTGTCGAATTCCGAATCGAACGCCATTTCAGCGCGAAATCTAGAACGCGTCAGTGATCCTTGGGCGCCGGATTCTTGAGTTGGTCTTTCCAGCTGAGAATTTTCGCCTGCGCGCCATACTTTTCTGCGGAAGCCTTGTCGCCTTTTTCCATCCAGATTCGCGACAGGGTGGTGTTGATAAAAAGATCGTCGGGACGCAGCGCATGGGCGCGAGCCGCGGCTTCGAGCGCTGGATCAAAGCGTCGGAGGGAGAAATTAATTTCGGCGAGCGCGTGCCAGGCTTCAAACGCCGTCGGATCAGCTGCGGTGGCGCGCTGGAGTTTGGCCAGGGCGGTTTCGTGGTCGCCCATCGTGTAGTCAAACGTGGCGTCTTCGATTAAGGATTGGATTTCCGTGGGGCTCACTTAACCGACGGTAGCACGGTGCGGACAAAAAGAAAGGACGGCCTTGCGAAACGTCCCACACGCGAACGTGCGGGACAAATTTGTTCTACACCGGTATGAACTCACAAAATCAGCATGGCATCCCCGTAACTGAAGAAACGATAGTCGCGGGCGATTGCTTCGGCGTAGATCTCCTTCAGCCAGGCAATTCCGTCCGCGGAGCCCGGAGTCAAAAAAGCCGAGACCAAACAAAGGAGCGTTGAGCGCGGTTGGTGGAAGTTGGTGACCAACGCGTCGACGCCTGCAAAATTGCGCGGCGGGTAAATGAAAATGCCCGCTTCGTCCACGCACTCGTTTTCGAGCGGCGATGAGTGTTTGCTGAGGAAATCTTCGATCGTGCGCACGGAGGTCGTGCCAATGGCGACGCGGCGGCCGGAGGTTGAAAACAAGGCGTTTTGCGAGGAGCGGCTGATCTCGTAAACTTCCCGATGAATGATGTGATCTTCGACTTGGTCGACCGTGATGGGGCGGAAAGTGCCGAGCCCCACGTGCAGCGTGAGGTCAGCGGTCAGCACGCCGCCAGCAGTGAGGTCGCCCAAAAGCTCAGGCGTAAAATGGAGGCCAGCCGTAGGCGCGGCGGCGGCGACTTGGCGCGCGCGGTTTGCGTACACGGTTTGATAGCGGTCGCGATCGAAACTGCGCTGCGTTTCGGCCGATTGCTGGTCGGTTTCCGATTCAGGCCGGAGATTGCGTTCGATGTAGGGAGGCAACGGCATTTCGCCGATTCGGTTGGCCACCGCGAGTATATCATCGGCACCGGTTTCGAATGAAATCCGCGCCAGCCCATCGGCGGTCTTTTCCCGGACGGTCCCGGTGAAAATTCCGGTGATGCCGAAGGTTGCGCCGATCGGTAGTTTCTTTCCGGGACGAAGCAAACACCACCATTCGTCCGTTTTCGCCGGATGCGGGTTTTCGCGGGTGCTCGCTGGGCGCAACAGCAAACATTCGACGTGCCCGCCCGAAGGTCGCGAGGCGTGGAGCCGGGCGGGAATGACGGCGGCATTGTTGCGGAAAAGACAGTCTCCGCTTCGGAGGTAACCGGGCAGGTCGCTGAAGAGGCGATGCGCGATGGTTCGAGCCTGGCGGTCAACCACGAGCAATCGCGACGCATCGCGCCGTTCCGCGGGATGCTGGGCGATCAGGCGTTCGGGCAAATGGTAGTC
>JBEPTW010000191.1:0-7155 GCA_041691855.1 Verrucomicrobiota bacterium
CTTGGCGGGTGAATCAGGTGCCGATGCGTTCAAAAATGCGATTGTGACCGACGTTGAGGATATTTTTGAATCCGAGTGATGGCATGATCTGTACTGCGCGGGTGACGGCTTCGTGACCTTTCCAGAAGGTGGTGCCGGGGAGATCGCCGCCCGCATCATCGGCGATCAACCAGCCGCCAGCGGGGATCTTTGCGGCGAAGGTTTTGAAGTCGTGCAGGGCACCTGCGTAACTGTGGTCGCCGTCCACATAGATGAGATGAAACGTTTCGTTCGCGAGGGTTTGGAGAAGCACCGGGTCGGTGGAAAATCCCCGGTGAACCTTCACCGCGTTGAAGTCGAGACCGTGCTGAGAGAAATGGGCGCGGATGATGGCGGCATAGTCCTCGTCGGCGTAGAAGTTGGCATTGTCGATTTGTTCGCGGAAGTGGCGGCTGAGTCGGTAGCGAATTTTGGTGAACAAAGTCGACTGCGGGCGCGGCTGGCCGGCGAGTGGGCCGAGGGCGGAAATTTCCACGTTAAGTCCATACATGCGGGCCAGCAGGGCCCAAAGGGAAATTACCTGACCCTTGAAAACGCCGATTTCCAAAGCGCGGACCGTACCGAAGCGATTTCCGGCGGCGACAAGCAAACTCGCCCACATCGCGTGAAAGGCCGGGTCACCAAATCCCAGCTGGTTGGTTTCAACATGCCGGCGATGATTGGCGAGGTGGGGATCGGCCCAAGTGGCGGTGGTGAGCTGCTGATGGAGTTCGTCGTTGTGCTCAGCCGTATTGCGATAGGCGGAAACAAGTCCGTCGAAGGGGAGCGGTGGGGGAGAACTCATGGAAAAAAACGTCGGGCGAGACGCCAGCCGATTAAGCGCGCGGTGTGCTGGAAGCGACCGCTGCCGGGAAACGGGCGCGGGCTGCCGCCGAGCTCGTGCGCGGCGGTTTCGGCGGCACGGGAAAGAGCGGGCGCACCGGGATACAGTTCGAACGCCGTGCATTTCCATGCGTAGGCCGCCGCGGCACGGGAGCGGGGCGAGGAATCGTGTTTTAATAAATGCGCGATGGTCAGTGCCATCGAGCGATGGAGCGATTGCATGGCCCGATGATCTTTGCGACCGCTGAGGCTATCGGGAAGATTTGAACGGTAATAGCTGCGCGCATCGACGCAGTAGACGATCCGGCTCGAAGAGAGGGCTACGCGCGCAAAATATTCACCATCGTCATTGAGCGATAAAGTTTCATCCCAGGGTCCGGCGCTGTCGAGCAAAGCGCGGGGGGCGAGCCACGCGGCGGGATGCATCATGGTCCGCTGCTCGAAGTTTGTCTGGAGGAATTCCACTCCTGTCAGGTCGCATTGATTGGCTTCGGCCGTGAAATCGGCGTCGGAGGGATTTTGTTGAAATCGCGCCCATGCGCCCGAAGCCAGGACGGATGGCCCCAAGGATTCAATCCGCGTGACCTGGCAGGTAATTTTATCAGGGGCGAGTAGATCGTCGGCATCGAGGAACTGGATGTATTCGCCTCGTGCGGCGCGCAGGCCGGCGTTGCGCGCCGCGGCGGCTCCTGCATTCGGTTGCGTGATAACCCGCAGCCGCTCGCTTTCATAGCGGCGGGCGATCATCAAGGATTCGTCGGCTGAGCCATCATCCACCACCACGATTTCCGTTGGCGTCCAAGTCTGCGCGAGTGCCGACTCGAGCGTGGCCGCGAGCCAGAGCGCGGCATTATGGCAGGGGATGATGATACTGACGCAGGCGTTCGTCATTTAGCGAGGGTTAGTTCGAGGACGGCGCCTTCATTCACGAAGAGACAGGCCGGGGAAAATCCGCGATGAAAAGTCAACCGGCACGCCCGGGTTTGTGCCAGTGAAAGCAGCAACTCTTTCGTGTCAGGATAAAGTGCGGTATTGTCCACCTACAGCCAGCTATTCGGTTTCATTTTTGGCAGCACTGCTTCGATGCATTCGTGGCGCGGACCGCCATCAACGAGGCAGAAGTCAAGGGAGCCATCAGCCAGACTGGAGTAGTCGCACATGTCGGCCACCTGCCAGCGAAATTGCAAATCCACCTGCCGCAGTCCGCGACTGGCAAGAATCTTGCCCAATTTATCGAACCATATCCGGTCAGCCTCGATCGAGAGGAGGAATTTGCAACGAGTCGCCAGCCAGAGCGTGGACATGCCAGCACCGATTTCCAAAGCGCGTGCGTCGGCTGGGAGATGGTACTGGATCAGGCGGGTGGTGGAGGGAGGAATCCAGGGTTTTTCAACATAGCGGTCGAACAACCGGAGTTGTAGCCACTGCATCAAAGCGACCGGCAGTTGGGAGTAGGCGGTCCAATGAGCCAGATTTCCGTCCTGGGTGTGAAAACGACTGCGACGACGGTCGGTGTTGCCCTTGAACAATTTCTTCCCAAGGGCGATGGGATTCAGAGTCATTTATTGCGCGGCAGGATTACTGGATGAAATCAAATTTGTTCGTCGCCAGTTGTTTTGAAAATACGCACGCTTCGAATTGGCGACGTAGTGATGCATGACCGCGCGGCACGCTGAGGCTTCGGGTTCAACGGGCAGCGTTACATAATCCGACGCCGGCGCGACGCAACATTCTCGGCCCGCGAGCATCATGGCGACGAGTGCCTGTTCGAGATAATAATTGGTCCGTTCGCGAGCGATGAGTGTGGCGCACCAATGCTCTAGGCGGCCCCAATCCAGTTCACTGCTGTTCAGCCCGGTCAGGCCGACATTCACGAGATCCGACACCGGCACCCCGGCGAGTTCGTTCATCGACGGACGCGTGTAGCCGTAGGAGGTTTCGCAGTCCACCGCGTGCAAGGGCCGGGCCGGCGAATCCAGCCATTCGAGCAAGAAATCAGGCCGGCGGAAAAACAGCAGATCGGAATCGAGGACGAGTTTCCATCCGGTCGAGCCGAGATGCGGATCGATGAGTTTGCGGATATTGGGATAGTTCATCCAGCGCTCACGTAATGTCGGGAATCGGGCGGAAGGCAGGAATTCATCCAAGCGGGCGACGGTCTCGCCGCGAGAGACGAAACGCGCGGCAGGAAACAGTCGAGCGAGAGGCGCGCGAAACTTATCCGTCAGCGAACCGTCATCGTAAATCACTGGCGCGAGTGGACGCGCCGTCTGTCGAGCCAATGTCCAGAGACAAAACGCGGTTTGGTACCAGAAACGCTGGCCTGTGAGCAAATGGAGTTCCAACGCCGCGCCGAACGCGACGGGAAGAACAGGTAAATTGACCGCCGTTTTTTCCATCTCAAGGCGGCCGCGCTCGGTGCGTTGTTCCTGCCATGGACCACCGTTGATTAAGGAATCACGAATCCGTCCGATTGGCCGGTGCCAGAGTTGATAGAGTACCTGACCGGTAAGACTCATGGGCGGGTCGATGAACGGGCGGACGCCTGAGGGCGGATCGGGTCGGACGGTGGCAGGCAAAGAAGTTCACCGAAGTGAGTGGCGAGGACATCGGCCGCGTGGTTGCCGAGCAGAGGGGCGAGGGAGTATCCGAGGCCATTCAGCACCGAACGCGCCGCGCCGTGTTCCTCTTCCGTATGGATGGCGAGCAGGACGACCGGTCGGGCCGAAGCCAAGGTGCGTCGCATTCCTTCAAGTGCTGGACCAGCGTGGCCTTCGACGTCGATCTTGATGAATTGAGGTGACGGGATTTGGCCGTTATCAACCCATTCATCGAGTGCGACCGTGGTGATTTCGCGGTACGGAACCTGTTCGATCTGCTCGTTGCTGTAAGGAAGGTGGGAGGTGGTGTCGCCGAAGCCCGCGTATTGATAGAGCCGGGCGGTATGGGAGATGGCGGATGCCGCGACGGAGTGGACGTGCAGGTGGCTCAGACGATTGAGCCAGCGATGCCAGCGCAGGCGACGACGGGAGACCGGATCGGGCTCGAAGGCTTCCACGCGTCCGGTAGGTCCGACCGCGCGAGCGAGTCCCACCGAGTAAATTCCATAGTGGGCGCCAATGTCCCAGCATACTAGTCCGGGTAGCGCAGCGTGACGTTGGAGGACATCGTCGATGGTGGGGTCGGTACCGCCGTGCCGCCAATAGGCCGAGTACGGGTATACCGACCACCAGGCACCGCGCGCCAAACCGTGACGTATCTTCACGGGGAACAGGCCAAAAAATTCTTGAAAGGGAAGTCGCACTGTGACTTAGCGACTACGCAGGACAGCGCCAGAGTGCTGCTGGAATAGCGGTGATGAAATTGGCCGGCAAAGAAGGCCGATGGAACCGGAGGCTCGAGTGGCGTGCGAAATTTTCCGATCAGAGCGAGTCATATCCCAATCGAGAAGGTTGTTGCGGGGCAGACGGTGTGGGAACCGTGAGGAATTCATGAACGACGAGGAAGGTTGAACAGTAAATCATACTGGGCCGCATCAAGCGTGCGGACGCGGTTGTAGGAAGCATTGCGCAGGCGCAACAGGCGGGCGGCAAACTCCGGTCCTAGAACACGGGCAAGGGATTGAAAATTTTTCAGACCAAGTTGGGCCAGTGGGCCGCGCGGCAAACGTTGCCAGATCGCCAGCATGCGACGAGTAAAAGCCGGGGCGAAATTGCGCGGCAGGCCTCTCCAGCTCAGGAAGGCGCGCTCGCCGACGAGGGTGCGGGCGTGAAGCGTGGTGTCATTGACCGGGCAGCGGGCGCTGAAACTTTCCATGATCCCGAGCGCAGCGACCCCGAGTTTTTCCCAGTGGTGGCTGTAGCGTAGTTCGGCGTGAACGCCTGCGGCGGCGAGCGGCGCGTCGACTTTGTGAATCCGCGCGGGACTGGTGCACAGGTTATAATAAAGCCAGACATCTCCCGCGGCGTCGAAGCTTCGTTCGGGCGGCACGAGCGGATGGGCGAGCGCAGAAAGGAGATACGACCGGCGGTAGATCGGGTTGTGTGGCGCGGGCTGGATGTGGAGAAAGAATTCGGCGGGATCGGTCGCGCAGGACAAAATTTCAGCCGGCTCGTAATGAATTTTGTCGGATTCCTCGATGCGGGCGCGAGCCATGTCGGCGTAGATGAGGTCGTATTCGGCGGAAGCAATCGCGGCTAGCTGTCGCACAAGTTTATCCGGTGGAATCAGGTCATCGGAATCGAGGAAGAGGATCCAGTCGCCGCGCGCGGCGTGAAGTCCGGTCTGGCGGGCGACGATGGATCCTTGATTGGCCTGCGCAAGATGCGTAACCGGCCAGCCAAAAAATTCCCCGTGAAGTTGTTTCGCGAGTGCGGGAACCGAACCATCGTCCACCAGTAGAAGTTCACTTTCACTTTGACCGTAACACGCCAGCGCATCGGCGGCACTCTGCAGGGTATGGCGCAGAGGTCCGAGACGGTTATGGGCCGGAATGATGATGGAAACACTCATTGGCGGGCCGCCGTTTCGGCAAAACGCCGGGCGGTGTGGAAATCGAGATAGTCGAAAATCGCACGATGTTCGCGCCGGGCGCGGAGGAGTTTGCGGTTCGTCGAAAAGTGGCGGATCCACGAGGCAAGGATGCGTGGCCATTCCCCGAAATGGATCTGACGAGCCAGTGGTTTCGCGAAACCGACCAGATGGGTGGCGATGAGCAGACCGGCAAGTTCGTTAGCCGGCGATTGACGGGCCCGCTCGGCCAGCTGCCGCCAGCCTTCCGTGTCGGGACGAGCGTGGAGCACGTAACTGGCGGTGAGCAGGGCTTTCATTTGGGCCGCGAGTACACTGCTCGCTTCGCGATGAGTGGCCTGAGTCCACGCAAAATTAACCAGCGGCTCAGGATGAAACATCAGCGGGAACCGCATGCCTCGTTCGCGAATAGGCTCCATGGCGAGGAAAGGTGTTTCCGGCGGAACGATCAAGTCAGCGAGACCGCGGTTGCGGATGAGGGCGGAACCATTGGAGTGGACGAGGGAGTCAAGGTGATGGGACTGGGGCCACGAGAAAAGTGTGTGGCCGTTGAAATCCGCGATGGGCCAGATCGTACGGTCTGTTTGCGTCCACGACCGATCAGGATTTTCCCGCCAGATTTTCATATTGGCCCAAGCGACATCGATGGCGGGGCTCGCCTCGAGGAGAGAAACCAGTTTTTCGAGAAAAGTGGGTTCCCACCAATTATCATCTTCGAGCAGACAGACGTAGTTTTCCGGACACGGTTGAAAAACCAAATTGAAGGTGCGATTGGGGCCGAGATTTTTTTCGTGGCGGACATAGTGAATGCGCGGATCAGCGATTTGTGCGACAAAGGTGGAAGGAAACTCGTCAACCGGATCGTCGTTGTGCAGTTCACAGATCCAGTCGGTAAAAGTCTGTGCACGCATGCTGGCGAGGGCGCGCGGCAAAAGATGATTTCGCCGATAGGTGAGGAGATAAATGCGGACGGTCGGCAAGGATCAGTGCGGGGGCTCGGCAAATTATTGTGAGGATCCTCAGGTGCGCGTACCGACGAAATTCGAAAGCGTGTGGGCGGTGTCTTCGTTGCGCACCAATTGGCGGAGCGAGAAACCGGCACTTGTGACCAATGCGTGCAATTCGTCGGCCGCGCCGGTTTGGAGAAAATTATTGTCCGCTTCGAACACGACCGTTCGTAAAGTGGAGGCGGCGAGATGGGAACCGAAACCGCGCAGTACTTCCGTTTCCGCTCCCTCGGCGTCAACCAGCAGCACGGTCGGCGCAGGCGCAAGTCCGCGCGCGATCACGTCGGCGGCGGAAAGGGTGGCGACGACGAACTTGTGTTGATACTCGAAGGCGTTGACCGGATGCAGCGTGGACATGCCGGGATTGCCGCTGGCGTTGGCGAAGAACGGCAGCGCGCCATTTGTATCGCTCAGGGCATAGGCATGGAGCTCGACGGTGACGTGGTTGAGTTCGCAGTGCTCGATCAGCCGTGCGCCCATCGCTGGCGACGGCTCGAAGGCGACGACGGTCGCCTTAGGATAAAGATATTTCGCGGTGACGGCATGCAGCCCGAAATTTGCGCCGACCACCCATAGCACGGCGCCCGGTTGACTCAGCGCGGGCCGCAAGGCTTCGAGGACCTCTGATTCGTAGAAGCCTTCCATGATTACGTGAGTGTCCACGCTATCCCACGGAGTTAAAAAAAACTGGGTGCCGTAGCGGCTCACGGTGCGAAGCTGGCGCCGCCCTGTGATGGGCTTCAATATGGTGTAGAGT
>JBEPTW010000192.1:0-7138 GCA_041691855.1 Verrucomicrobiota bacterium
ACTTCAGCACATTCCGCGCCCGGCCTTCATTTCCGTATGATTTTTCCGGGCTAGCTCCACAGGTCGGAAACCTGTGCTACGGTTTTCAACGGACGGTGCTGAGTGTAGCGACAGGCGTCTTGCCTGTCGTCTGGGAACGATTTGCTACGCGATCCCACAGGCCGGGAGGCCTGTGCCGGCCGGCCGCCGTTGTTCGATCCTACAGGCACGGAGGTCTGTAGCTACGCCGGGCTTCGCTGTTCAAGCACGAACCTAACTCAACTTCTCCGCAATCTCCTCGAGCGGGTAAGTGATGATCTCGGCGAGGGTAGGATGGTACCATGGCGCGCGGAGCATATCGTGGACGGTCGCGCGCATCGCCAGTGCGGTGGAGAAACAATGAATGAGTTCACCGGCATCCTTGCCGACGATTTCGGCGCCGAGGACCCGGCCGCGCTTCGGTTCCGCGAGCACCTTCACGTAACCATAATTGGCTTCCATTAGGATCGACTTGCCGTGGTCGTTGAACGGATAGGACGCGCTAAGATATTTCACGCCACGTTTGTCGAGATCACCTTGCGGCACTCCAATGGTCGCGAGTTGCGGATCGGTGAATACGACGTTGAGCAGAAGAGAGAAATCCACGGGCTTGATGCCCTTGATCTTGAACGCGTGGCGCGCCGCCAGCTCGCCTTGGGCGATGGCGATGTGCACTACTTCGACAGGTCCAGAGCAATCCCCGGCGGCGTAAATGTGCGGCACATTGGTTTGCTGCCAGCGGTTGGTATCGATCTGGCCCTTGGCGTTCGTTTTTACTCCCGCAGCCGTGAGATCGAGCCCGGCGATATTCGGCTCGCGCCCGAGGGCGTTGAACAAATGCACGGCGCGGCGGATTACCTTTTCCCCGTGGTGCTGAAAGGTGACGCTCACCCCGGTTTTATTTCCTGCGATGTGTTCGATTTTAGTACCCGCAAAAAGTTCGATGCCTTCGTCGACAAAGGCCTGTTGCACGACAGTGGAAGCCTCGTCGGAATGATCGCGCAGAATATTGGGACTGCGTTGAATCAGAGTGACCTTGCTGCCGATGCGATTGAGGTATTGCGCCAGCTCGCACGCGACAATGCCGCCGCCGAGCACAATCACGCTTTTCGGCACAAAGTCCAAGTCGAGCACGTCGTCGCTCGTCCAACTCTTGGTTTCGGCAAGGCCAGGCACGGGCGGCACGCTGACTTTAGAACCGGTGCCGATGAGGAAATGTTTTCCGCGAATCTGTGTGCCGTCTGAAAGTGCCAGCGTGTGCGCATCCACGAAGCGGGCGTACGAATGGAAGAGAGTGAATTTTCCCGCCGTCAGCGCCTCGAGGCGGTGGTGGGCGAAATCGTCGATGATGCGTTTTTTGCGGGCGTGGACGGCGCGCATGTCGGCGCGGGCACCGGTGACTTTAAGCCCGAAGCGATCGGCGTGTTGGGCGTGATGTAGAATCTCCGCTGCGTAGATGAGCGTTTTCGACGGCATGCAACCGCGCAGGATACAAAGGCCACCGAGTTTTTTCGCGCCATCGACGATGGCGACTTTCTTGCCGAGCCCGGCGGCCACGCGCGCGGCGTTGAATCCGGCGCTGCCGCCGCCGATGCAGATGAGGTCGTAAGTTTTCGTTTTAGCCACAGGTAAAGTGATGCGTAAGTTTTTCGTTTAGTCGAATGCGGAGAGATTAACACACGGAATGAACGCTATTGAGATTATGAAATTTCGATTGGTCTGGCCCCAAACGGCGGCGCGTCAGTCGATTCTGATTTTTGTGTATTCAGTGTGTTCTGTGGTGCTCTCCGCTGAATTGTAGATCAGCGCCCTTTCCCAAAAAGCATAATGTGAATTGTCTTCAGCACGATGGAGGCATCGAGCACGAACGAGAAATACCGGATGTAATAAAGATCGTACTCCAGCTTGTGCAGGGTGTCGTCGAGATTGGCACCATAAGGATAATTCACCTGAGCCCAGCCGGTGATGCCGGGTTTCACCAGATGACGAAAATGGTAGCACGGGATTTGCTTCTCGTAGTCCTCGACTAACCGTACCCATTCCGCGCGCGGGCCGATGAGACTCATCTCGCCGACCAATACGTTCCATAATTGGGGCACTTCGTCGAGGCGCGTCGCTCGTAGGAAACGACCGATTCCAGTTACGCGTGGATCGTTGCTTCCCGTGTAGGCGTTACCGCCTGCGTCGGGTCGCATGGTGCGAAATTTGACGATGTTAAACAGTGCGCGATTTTTTCCGACGCGCGGCTGGCGGAAAAAAACCGGTCCGCGATCAGCGAGCCAGATGAGGGGAGCTGCCACGAGGAAAAGCGGGGAGGCCAGCACCAAGCCGCAGCTGGAAAGAATAATGTCCCCGATGCGTTTCAAGCGCTCGAACACCGGTTCGCGGGCGATTTGAAAACCTTCTTGAAAAAGCCAGGTTTGGTTCAACCGGTACAACGGGATTTTCCTCCAATAAACTTCGTGGAAAAGTTCCAGCGTGTAGGTCGGGACGCCGGAAAAATGGAGCTCGACTAGTTTTTGGGCGACTGAGGGAGGAAGTTCCCGGTTGGTTTCGCGAAGGATGATCGCGTCGATGTGGTCTTCGTGTTGTTTCAGGTACTGCGCGGCGTCGCCGAACGGCGGAATGGTGATGCCATCAGGTGCGGTTTGCTCGATATCCGGAACAAAGGTTGCGTGGGTTGCGTAGAGCACCGACTGCACCATGCCATTTCGCCGGCAGTCCTGTTTGAATGCGATGCAACTTTCCGGGCTGCCCAAAAATAAAAAATAGCGGTCGTGCCGACGCGCGAGCCGTCGCTGGTAGATGATGCGACGATAACTCAGCGTGAGCGGTATCAGCACGATGAACGCGGCCACGGTGACGAGGCGGCTATCCTGTAATTGGAACCCGGCGGGAATCACCGCGTAGGTCAGCAGGAGCGTGCCGAGCATCACCAGCAGCAACGCGATCGCGTGGAGACTGGTGTAGGTAACCGACATCATGTCGGTGCGCCGGCTGTAACCGTCGATCAGGTAGACCGCCAGCACGTGCATGACGACCGGCAACGCGAGCGGGAGCAATCGGGGTTCATTCCATGCAATCAGATTGTGACCCCACGCGGCGAAATTATAGGTCAACACCACTGCGGCGATATCCAGCAGGAGGAGGGTAATGGTGACTTTTCTTCCCTGAATCATGGAGTGGTTCGATTAACAGGCGTGCGTGCGTGCATGGCAAACTGAACTTGGCGGCAAATTCTCATGGATCTGTCGTGTAGGCGGGGTGTTGTCATCCCGTAAAATGCAGCTGCGAGATTTGAAACATGCGGGTTGCCACGGCCCCCCGCCCACACTGATAGCCCGTTGCGCGACGAGCGCGCAACTCCGGTAAACGCGAAGCGCTCGGCTCAACCCAGCTCCCACGATGCCCCGCCTACGTCAGCACTTTTTCCCACTGCGCGAGGGCGGAATCAAAAACGAAAAATTTCTCGTAGGCGAGTCGCGCATTTTGCCCGAGTCGCACGCGTTCTACAGCATCGGCTTGCCAACGAGTGATGAGCTGCGCGAGGCCGGCCCCATCGGACGGAGCTACGGCGACGCCACAGTTTTCATTTTTCAACAGCTTCGCGATTTCGCCGTCGGGTGGGCCGACGAAAATGGTGGGACGGCCCGCCGCGAGCACTCCGGCCAGTTTGCTCGGATAAACCAGCGGCGCAAAAGCGGGGTTCAATGTCACCAGCTGCACGTCGGCGCTGGCGAGCGACGCGGCCAGTTTTTCGCGGGGCGCCGGTGGCAAAAGGTGGACGTTATTCAGCTGTTTCGTCGCCGCGAGTGCGCTGACTTCGGCGAGCCGTGCGCCGGCACCAAGAAACAAAAACACGATGTCCGGGTGATCGCGCAGGATTTCGGCCGCGCTCAAGATCGCCTTGAATTCGTGGACTCGTCCGAGATTGCCCGAGTAGGCGACGATGAATTTATCGGCGAACCTCCACGCGGTTCGCTGAGCGTCCCGGTCGGCGTTCATTGGCGAAGCCTGAAGTTCGCGCGGTGCCCAATTCGGAATCGTGATTACGCGATCTGCCGCGACGCCGTGGTGTTTGACGGTGTCGGCCATGGTTTCGCCGAGAACGACGCAGCGAGCAGCAGCCCGCCACGCCGCGTCGCGTCGGGCGCGCAGAGGAAATAAAAGAGCGCCCGCCAACGCGCCAAAATGAACGGCGGCAATCTCCGGATAAATGTCCTGCGTCCAGTGGATCACTTGTGCGCCTCGTTTCACCGCGACTGACGTGACAGCAGCACCCAACAATGGCGGATCAGTCATGACCACCACGCGATCACCGGGCCGCGCCAGCGTCTCCAGTTCGTGACGCACCTGGCTGATGAAACGCGTATAGTTTCGTGTCCGCGAAATCAGGCCGCCGTGGCGATCGCCTTCGCCCGTGCGATGAATAATCACGCCATTGCGCGGTCCGGGTTCGTGCCCGGCGGCGATGACGTGCGCCGGCCAGCCCCGGGCCGCGAGTCCTTCAGCGAGGTCCGTCAACAACTGCGAGGTTGCCGCGAGGGAAGGCCAGTAAACGCGGTTGATGAAAATGACGCGGGGCTTAGTCATTTCGCGCGCGGCGCACCTGGTTGATTTCCTCGGCGGCGAATCGTTCGTAGCGTGATAACAGACGGCAGTAACGAAGCGCGCCGGCTCCGTCGAGAAAACCGCCGCGCAGAATATATTGATAGATAAAACGCAGCTGAGGTCGGAGCGGCAGGGCGTAACTGAGTTGTTTCAACGCGCGGCGCCGCTCCAACGCGATTTTGGGCAGAGGCGCTCTCAATACACTGCCCACGGTCTGACGTTCGGTGTAACTGTTGACGGCTTCCTTCCGCGCATAGTTGCGGTGTTTTGCGTCCCAAGCGTTCATGTCGGGCGCGGAAATGTCGTGGAGATAAGACCCCTTCAAGAATCCCATGCGCATCGCCGGACTTTCGCGTTGTCCATGGCCGACCTGGATAAATCGGAAATCTTTCGCGCTCACGCAACGCGCCTGCCATGCGGGAAAATCGGTGCAGCGTTTCAGCCAGCGGCCGTGAAACATCATGTGCGGCGCGGCAAAGTAGCCATCGCACGGCGCATCGGTCACCAAGGCGGAGCATTCGGCCAGCAGGTCCGGCATCATCTGTTCGTCGGCATCGAGGTGAAAAACCCACGGGTGGCGAAATTCAATGGTGTCGTGGGCGTAGTTGCGTTGCTGGGCGAAGTCGGTGAACGCGTGCGTGAACACCCGCGCGCCCGCCGCGCGCGCGATCTCGGCCGTGCGGTCGGTTGAACCCGAGTCGAGAATCACGACGTCATCGGCGCCGGCCACCGACGCGAGGCACGCGGGAAGGTGCTGTTCCTCATTGAGCGTGAGGATGAGAACGGAAACAGGAATTGATTTTGTCAGCGTCAACGGTGCGGCGAATCAGGCAGGATTTTTTCGTCGATGCTCAGCTTTGCGTAACGAACTGCGCTGTAAAGACAGCACCAAAAGGAGATCATAACTGCGGGATTGGCGAAGGGGAATTCGACCCAAGCATAGAGTAAAATCAACGCGCACCCCGCCAGTAAATAGCGCGGGAGATTGGAACTCACTTGTCGCCACTGCACTGAAATCAAGGGAAACAAAACCATCAAACCGAGCAAACCCGTCCCGACGAAACCAACCTCGGCCAACGATTGCAGCCAGTCGTTGTGAGCTTCGGCATAAAAGGGAATCCAGACCCACGTTTCGGTGGCCCGTTGCGTGTTAAAAATCCGGAAGACATGCGCGTAACTTTCCAAACCCCAGCCGAACCAAGGTTTTTCCGCCGCCATGCGCCACGTATCGCGATAGAGTACGAGGCGCGAATTGAGCGTGTCTTCCTTGGCGATGGAGGTGATCTGTTCCGAGGTGAGTGCGACGCGCTGCGCGATGACGTCCTGGCCCACATAGTAAATTGCGCCGATGGAAAGCGCGGCCACGAGGAGGATTCCCGCCAGCGGCGTAACGACGGAACGGCTGCTGCGCCGGCGTTGTCGGAATAGACGAACCAGTAGATGAATCACTGCGCCGAAAAGCAAGGCGGCCATCAGCATCGTGCACGAACGCGACGCACTGAGCGGCACGCTGATCGCAAGCAGCAGAACGACGATTCCGCCGAGGGGAATGGGCGTGTGCCAGAAAGGGCGTCCGGTGTTGCGACGGATGAGGTGAGTGAGCAAACCGAGACACACCGCCGTGTTGAGCACCGTGAACGCGCCCCAATGATTGTGGTACACGAACGTCGAAAAGAATTTCGGGTTGGGTGATGGCACCGCGCCAAACCACAAACCGCTTGATCCGATGAGTTTTTGAAACGTGCCAAATACAGCGAGAATCACGGCGTTTCCGGCGACGATCAGGAGGACGACCCGGACCATTCGCCGGCTGTGCAAAACGACCGCGAGGTTGAAACAGGACAGCACGATGACGTTGAACTGCCAGAGTTCTTTCCACGTCAAGACGGGCAGAGCTGAGCTGGGCAGCCAAGTAAGCGGATGCATCATGACGAGCTGGGCTTCGCCGACACCCGGAATCTGGACGAAGCTGGGATTCAGTCCGCTGACGCCAACCAGCAGATCATAAAACAACAATGGCCAAAGCCACCGCATCTCCGGATGAAACCATTTAGTGGGCGCCTTGCAGGCCTGACCGCACGCGAAAAACAGTACCACGCCGACACCGCCCCAGATCGCGATGACGTTGCGCGCCCAAGGAATCTGTCCGCCAAATGCGCATGAGGTGAAAATCAGCAGCGTGGCGAAATGGAAAATCACCACCTTCTCCAAAAAAGCCACGCGACTCAGTCCGCGTCGCGGCGAGGAATAGGAGTCAGCCGGGTTCATGGGGAAAAGAATAACGTCACGCGTGGGGGCAAATTTACCGGCGTTGTCCGAGGCGGGTTGCGATGGAAACGATTTTCATTAGGTGGAACGATCATCCAAAGGTCCGGAGGTATGCGGTCAGCAGGGTGATTACAAGCTGCGCTCCGCTGAGTGCGGCGAGCGGCTTTATCGACGGAGAAAAAGCCACCGGTCTTTTTCTAATGATCAGCATCAACCAACAGATGAGCATGACCATTAGCGT
>JBEPTW010000193.1:0-7062 GCA_041691855.1 Verrucomicrobiota bacterium
AGGCTCAGTTCGTTTCCCCTCTCACCCACGTTGCACGGGCTGAGGTCAGGATGTCAGCGCCCCGTGCTACGGTTTTAATGAAACCGCTCTCATTTTTATTTTCCGGCAGGCACCGCACCCGGAATCGTACCCGCTTCGATGAGCACCATGTTTTCGGGATTGAGATGTTTTTTCACGGCTCCGTTCACTTGATCGAGCGTGAGGGCTTCGATGACTTGTGGATAACGATCGAGCCACGTCTGATCGTATCCACGATGAACGGCCGCGAGCAACGAAGCAGCCATGCCTTCCGTCGTGGAGAGGCTGACTTTGAAACTGCCTACTAGATTTGTTTTCCGATAATCGAGTTCTTCCTTGGAAATTCCCTTTTCGTACCACTTCGCGAGTTGCTCGCGCGTCGAGGCCAGACCCTTCGTGAGTAGCGCGGGTGCGAAAGTAGCGGTGATCTTCCAGTCGCCGTCGGAAAAAGTGTCGTTGGTGGTGTTGGAATAAATTCCGTACGTCAGGCCTTCCTTGTCGCGGACGGTCTGCATGAGCCGACCGGAGAATCCGCTTCCGCCGAGAACCGAGGTCGCGAGCCTCAGCGCTTGATAGTCGGGATCGCTGTACCGCAAGCCGGTGGTCTGGCCGAGGACCACGCTCACACTGGTCTTGTCGGCCATGAAGATGCTTTCGAATTTCGACGCGTCCGGCGCAACGGCTCTCGCGGGATGGAGAGTAGATTCACCGCCGCTCCAGCCGGTAAACGATTTTTCCAACTCGGCTTTGAGCTGCGCCACATCGACGTCTCCGACGATGACGAGCGTCAGGTGCGCGGGGCCGTAGAATTTTTTGTGAAATGCTTGGATGTCGGCCAGCTTGGCGGAGTCGATGGCGGCGAGCAATTCGTCGGTCGTCGGCTGCCGGTTGGGATGGCCCGCTGGATAGACGGCGCGGGAAAACGCGTCGGCGGCGCGAAAGTCGGTGCTCTCCAGTTGCCGTTGCAGGCCGCCGGCAAATTGCTTTTTCACTTTGGCCAATTCTTCCACGGCGAACGCCGGCGTGCGCAGTTGCTCGGCGATCAGGCTGATGACGAGCGGCGCATCTTTTCTGAGGCACTTCGCATTGATCTCGAGCATCTCATTGCCGACGCTGAATGAAATCGTCGCTCCGACGCGCTCAAGTTCACCGGCGAGCACGAACTGGTCATGCGCGGTCGTGCCCTTGTCGAGCAACATCCCGGTAAGCGTCGGCACGGCAATATTGCCTTCACCAGCCAGCGCATCGCCCGCGGGAAGCGAACCATGGATGGTCACGACGTCCTTAACCCCGGTGGGATAGATCAGCACATCCACGCCCGAGATCTTGGAGCGCATGACATGTGGCGCGATTTGGGCCCGCGCGACGGACAGAAAAACCAAGCTTAGGGTGAGAAGGAGGCAGGAGAAACGTTTCATGGTTATACGCTCGGAAAGATGATCGGGAGCATTGAAGGGAGGGCGTTCTTTTATTTCGCGGGGTGGGCGGTGGGCTTGGGTGTACCGGGGGCGAGGGGGATGAACCAACCGGTCGTACTCTGGTCGGTATCAAGATAGAGGTTGGCCACCCGTTTAACATCGGCGGCGGTGACCTTTTTGATCTCCTCGTCGATTTTATAGTACAACGACCAGTCGCCGACTGCGATCCATTGGTTGATGTTTCCCGCGATGGCAAACGAACCATCCCGCTGATAAGCAGAGTCGGCGAGCGCCTTGGCGATGGCAGCCTGGACTTCGGTGTCGGTTACGCCGTCTTTTTTGAGGCGCTCGATTTCGTCGAGCGCGATTTTTTCCACCTGTTCATGCGTGGCGCCCGGCGCGAGGGGAATGAACGTGAAATACAGCGATGGATCGCGCGTTGTGAACGGGCCGGTGAAGACGCCGGTGGAAAGATTTTTGTCGGTCAACGCGCGGTACAGCCGGCTGTTTTTGCCGTCGCCGAGAATCGAGCCCATGACCGAAATCGCCGCATAGTCGGGATGAGTGGCGGCCGGGGTTTTGTTCGCGATGGCGACGACTCCGAGCTGGCCGGCGCGCTTGACGGTGACGCGGCGCGGGCCGGTCTGATCGGGTTCTTCGGTGTACGGTTCGGGAATTGGTTTTGGGGAATGCGGAATGGCGCCATAGAATTTTAGGACCAGCGCGAGTGCTTCCGGCGTCTTGAAATCGCCCACAATCGTGACGGTCGCATTGTTCGGCCAATAGTACGTGTCGTAAAACTCGCGCAGTTTCTCGATGGAGACTTTTTCGATGTCACTGCGCCAGCCGATGGTGCTGTGATGATAGGGGTGGGCGACGTAGGCGGCGTGGAAGATTTCCTTGATGAGCGATTGGATGGGAGAATTTTCGCCCCGTTCGAATTCGTTGCGGACAACCGTCATCTCTGGGCGACGGTCTTCTTCGCGCAGGAGGAGATTGCGCATGCGATCGGCTTCCATGCCGATGACCGTTTCGAGTTTTTCGTTGCCGAACGTTTCGTAGTAATTGGTGCGGTCGAGGGAAGTAGTGGCGTTGTACTGCGCGCCGGTTTTCGAGAGTAACTGATCAACGGAGTTTCCCTTTGCGCGATTGTAGTTGAGTGAGCCCTTGAACATCAGGTGCTCCAGCAGGTGAGTGGCGCCGGTCGTGCCGGTCCCTTCATTGCGCGAGCCGACGCGATAAGTGACCATGAACGTCACTACGGGAGCGGAGTGTTCGGGGAGGAGCAGCACTTGGAGTCCGTTTGCTTCCAAAGTGTATTCGTCGATGTTGCCGACGGTTTTGACGTACGTGAAGCCTTGGACGGGAGGCGGAACCGCGCACATGGCGGCAACCGGGAAGCAAAGCGCGAGACCGACCAGCAATCGTTTCATCATAAGCAGGAATTGTGAACCCGGACGCTAGCACACGAGGGGCGGTTGCCAACAGGACAAAAAATCTGGCCCACGCGAATGGCGCGAACGCGAAATACCGAAAAGTCGTCGTTGTGGCCGGCGGACAAATCTTGTTTCAGATGGAGGTCATGCGTGAATTGTTCCGGTCGTGGAGAGTCAATTGTCCGCCGTGGGCGCGTGACCTCGGCTTGGCGCGGGAGCATCTCGCGATCAGTCGGCGCCACGAGCGCGAGCGCACGGCGTGGGCGCCGCATCTCGAAGCCAGCCGGCGCGTGATGTTGGAAATGGCCGACCGATGTGCGGTGCGAAAACGAGTGCTCGTGATTGGCGCGGGCGATTGCCTCGACGTGCCGGTGGAGGAATTGGCGGCGCGATTCGAGCGGGTGACGCTGGCGGATATTGCAATCGGCGTGGAAGCGAGGCGCTGGGCGAAAAAATTTCCCGCGCTGGTCGAGTGCTTGAACTGGGACGCGAGTGGCGCGTTGGCGTCGCTGGCAAAAGTACGCGACCGGTTGTCGCCGGCCGATGCACCGGCGTTCTTCACGCACGCCGATCCTGGTCCACCGCCCGGAGGCGAGGCCGATTTGGTGATCTCGGCGAATTGTATTTCGCAACTCGGCCTCGTGCCTGGGCATTCGTTGCCCGCGACAAAACAAGACGCCGACCTACCCGAACGCTGCGCACGGGAGGCGGCGCGGCGGCATTTGCATTGGCTGGGCGAGCGCACGGGAATTCGTTTATTGATCGCGGACGCCGAGCGAATGGACATCGGTCCCGATGGCCGGCAGCTCAAACGGGAGACCCTCCACGAACGCTTTGGTCTTCCGCGTCCTGACCGACAATGGCGCTGGGATCTCGCGCCGATCCCTGAATGGTCGGAAAAATTCCACCGCGTGCATGAAGTAGGAGCATGGATTTACGGGGTGTGAGTGAGACCGAATTCTTTGGCGAAAGGCCGGCGCAAGCAACGGCCCTACAACGGAAATTACGAAGTTGTCCCCAGAATTTTCTCCCGTAGATGCGTGCAGCGGAGTTTCGATTCGGCGTTGCGGACGGCCATGCCATAAGCGGCGGGTTCGCCGACGATGAAGACTTTTTTTCCGGCCGCGTGCGATGAGCTTGGTCTGCTTCTTTGCGTGCTTTGATCGATTACATTTCCCACAGTTTGGCGATAGGCACCGCTAAAAACCGCGGATCGTCGAGCGTGATCGTATGAGTGCCGGCATGAAACAGTAAGCCGCCGGCAAAATCTTTGCCGCACAGCGTGGCGAGCCGGCGTAACCCTGCCGTATCGGCCTGTGAAGGCGTGGCCGATGCTTTGATTTCGACGCCCCAAGTGCGACGGCCGAGGGTGAGAACAAGGTCGAGCTCGATCTGATCTTTGTCGCGATAATGCCAGAATCGCAGCTCGGGATCGGTCCAGCCCGCTTGGGCGCTGAGTTGTTGGAGGACGAAGGTTTCGAGTAGATGGCCGAAACGATCCCGTCGTCCATGCCAGTCTTCCGCTGTGAGTGCGGCCAGCGTGGCGGCGAGACCGCTGTCGAGGAAGTGGATTTTGGGCGTCTTGATCAGCCGTTTGGCTTCGTGCCGGTGCCAGGGTTGCAGCCGGCGGATAAGATAGAGCCGTTCGCAGACCGCGAGGTGGTGCTCCACCGTTTCACGGCGGAGGTCGAGTTCGTTGCTCAGCGTAGTAATGTTGAGCAATTCGCCCGTGCGCAGGGCCAGCAGTGAAAGGAGCCGGGAAAGATCGCGTGGATCCTTTACGCGGGATACCTCCTGCGCGTCCCGCTCAACAAGGGCCCGGACATAGTCGCGATGCCAGTTCCTCGCCCGGGCGGCGGAGCGGGCCACGGGCTCAGGGAACCCACCAGCGACCACCCGCGCTGCGATGGCGAGCGGATCGTCGATTTTCTGTCGAACTGAAAGGGTGGGACGCAATTGGCCAGCCATCCATGCTGCCAGAAAGCGACCGGGTTGACGTTCTTGCTCGGCTGCGGTGAGTGGATTTAGCTCCAGAATTGTCATGCGGCCAGCCAGAGAATCCCCGAGTTTCGGCAACAAAAGGAGATTGGCTGACCCAGTGAGTAAAAAGCGCCCGGGACGGCGATCGCGGTCGATGGAGAGCTTGAGCGCACGCAGCAACTCGGGCACCCGCTGGATCTCATCAAGAATCACCGGATCCGGGAGCGCGGCAAGAAAGCCGTTGGGATCGGACTGGGCGAGGGCGAGGGTATCGGCGTCGTCGAACGTGACGTAGCCGTACTTGGGCGCGAGCGAGCGCACCAAGGTGGTCTTGCCGCATTGGCGCGGACCCAGCAGGCAGACGACAGGCGTGTCGGCGAGCGCGGCACGCAACGATTCGCTTAGGGAGCGAGGGAGTGGCTTAGCGTCCATTTGCCGGTTAGAAGACCGTCCATTTGCCGGTTAGGCAAGCGTCCAATTGCCTATTAAGTGAGCGGCTGATTGCCGGTTGGACCAGGCGATTTAGATCCACTGCCGCTCCGAAGGGCGAATTCATCCGCCGACCAGAACGGCAAATGTTTGCCGTGGATCCCTGGAGCGGCACCCAGTGCGCACACGATCAGTTGACCGCGGCCAGAATTTTCTCCCGGAGATGCGTGCATCTCATTTTCGATTCGGCGTTGCGGACGGCCATGCCGTACGCGGCGGGTTCGCCGACGATGAAAACTTTTTTCCGGCCGCGCGTGATCGCGGTGTAGATCAAGTTTCGCTGGAGCATCATGAAGTGCGCCTTCAGCAGCGGGACGATCACGATGGGATATTCGCTGCCTTGCGATTTGTGGATGCTGATGGCGTAGGCGAGGGCGACATTGTTGAATTCACCGCGCTCGAACAGATGTTGGTCTCCGTCGAAATCGGCGATGAGCGTTCCTTTCGTGAGATCGACACTGACGACCTTGCCGATGTCGCCGTTGAAGAGGTTTTTGTCGTAGTTGTTCCGGAGCTGAATGAGTTTGTCGCCGGGACGGTACTCGCCGCTGATCGCGCGCAGGCCCGTTTGCGTGGGGTTCATCGCCGCTTGGAGCTGCGCGTTGAGATTGCCGACGCCCGCCACGCCTTTGTGCATTGGGGCGAGGATTTGCACGTCGCTCACGGGATCGAACCACTTGAAATGTTGTGGGATAAATTTCGTGGTGAGCTCGACAATCTTCGCCAGACAATCGTCGGCACCGGTCGCGGAAATAAAATTCAGGTCGCTCCACGGCTGGGCTTTTTCCACGGCGTCAACGATGGGCGGCGGATGTGCCTCGCCGCCGTTGATGGCATGCGCAGTGGTGACGATCAGGCTTTCCTCTTTTTGCCGGTAGACGAAGGAGAGACGGGTGACGGAGGACCGGGATGCGATCGGGTCTGGGATTTGGGATCTCGGATCTGGGAGTGCGACACTGATCAGGTCCTTGAGGACGTTGCCGGCGCCGACGCTGGGCAATTGGTCGGTGTCGCCAACGAGGAGGAGATGGGCGCGGATCGGCACCGCCTGCAAAAGCGCGGCGGCGAGGCGGGTGTCGAGCATCGAGGCTTCGTCGACAATGAGGAAATCCGTCGCGAGCGGATGGGATTCGTTGACGGTAAAACTGCCGTTTTCGAATTTGAGCAACCGGTGAATCGTCGAGGCAAAACCGCCGGTGGTGCCGGCGAGGCGTTGCGCGGCGCGGCCCGTGGGCGCGGCGAGAGTGACGCGCACTTTTTTCGCTTTTAGGATTTCGACGAGTGCGCGGAGGATGGTCGTTTTTCCCGTTCCCGGACCGCCGGTGAGAATCGTGATTTTTTGCGCGAGGGAATTTTTGATCGCGGCGGCTTGCAACGCGTGAAACTCGAAGCCGGCTTTTTCCTGCGCCCACGTCACCGCGGCATCGATTTTGATCGCGGGCAAGCCGGAGGGAACGGAGTTGAGGCGCTTGATGGCCCCCGCGATCTTGGCTTCCGCCCGGTCGTTGACGGGGAGTTGGATGAAAGCGGCGCCGTTTGTGGCCGGGCTCGCTGAGCCAGGGTGACCGGGGTCAGCGCCCCCGGCTACAGTCGGTAGGTGCCGCACAATGCTTTTGTTTTTCACCAGCGCTTCGATGCGTGCGGCGATGAATTCGGTGGACGTTTCCAGCAAGGTCGCAGCGTGGGTGGTGAGATCTTCCTGGAGAAAGGCGGTGTGACCT
>JBEPTW010000194.1:0-7058 GCA_041691855.1 Verrucomicrobiota bacterium
AGCTTGGTCGTCCACTGGTTTGCCGCGCCGGAATGTAGCAGGCGATTGAGCCATATCCGGTCAGGGATCGAACGTCTCGCAGACGTTACGACGTGGCGGCTGGCTCGATTGGATTTTCGGAAACCACGTCGAATGACAGATCGACGCTCACATCGGCGTGCAGCTTGATCTTCACCTCGTGCTTCCCGAGGGTCTTGATTGGCTGACCGAGATGAATGCGACGTTTTTCGATGGTGATGCCGGCAGCGACGAGCTTGTCGTGAATGTCGTTGGTCGTGACCGCACCGAAGAGTTTGCCGCCCTCACCCGTCTTCACGGCGATGGCGATGCCAGCTTTCTCGATCTGCTTCGCGAGCGCCTGGGCTCCGTCGAGCTCCTTGGCTTCGCGGAGACCACGGGCTTTCTTGAGCGCCTCGACCTGTTTGCGATTGGCCACCGTGACCGGGACCGCTTTGCCCTGGGGCAGGAGGAAATTGCGCGCATAACCGGCGCGGACTTTGACTTGATCGCCTTCGGCACCAAGGCCGTCGACGGGTTGAAGGAGGAGCACTTCGCTGTTAGCCATGATCGTGATGAGTTGGTTGTTTTTTGAAATCGTTCGGCCGTTTTAGCCCTGATAATTGTTACTTCGTATTTCCGTTCAGTTAAAACGGCACGTCTTCGTCGAGATTTTCCTGAGCCATCGGCATCGCGGGCCGAGTGGGCGTCGTGCGCGGCGCCGGAGAAGTATAACGGGGCTGTTCGCCGCCGCCAGCGTCTCCACCGGGCGCGCCACCTTCAGCGCGGCCCGTGCCGAGGAATTGGAAATTGTCACAGACCACTTTCATGCGGCTGCGTTTTTCCTTGGTGGTTTTATCCTCCCACTGATCGAGGCGCAAACGACCTTCGACAAACAGCGGGCGGCCCTTCGTGCAATACTTGGCAATGTTTTCGCCGGATTTACCCCAAGCCTCGATGTCCACGTAAGTCACCTCTTCGCGGTCAGCTCCCGCCTCGTCCCGGAATTTGCGATTCACGGCCAGGCTGAACTGACAGATGGCAGTGCCTTTCGGCGTGACCCGCAATTCGGGATCACGCGTCAGGTTGCCGATGAGCATGACTTTGTTGAGATTGGCCATGGGAGGGGGGCGAAACGCAATCAGGCGTTTTCGACGAGCGCGCGGTAGACGGTGGCGTTCAGGCGCAGGCGCTCTTGCAATTGCGCGGGAGCCGCGGCGGGCGCCGAGAAATTAACCTGCACGTAGACGCCAGCGGGGAATTTATCGTCCGTCTTGCGGGCGAATTCGCGGCGGCCGAGGTTTTCGACGGCGGTGACTTCACCCTGCACGGAGGAAATTTCCTTCTTCACGCCTTCGATGATCTGATCGACGGAATCTTCTTTGCCGCGGTTGTCGAGGATGAGGGTGGCTTTGTAGTTACGCTTGTTCTGGCTCATGGTGGTCTCTGCGATTGAGGATGTTCATGGCGTCGGCAGATCCGCGATTCACTAGCAGGCGGAGGCCGTCCACGAAGGTGGTTAGTTTTTGATCAATGACGTTGGTTTGTTCTGTTGAAAATTTCCCGAGCACGAAGTCCTTAATGTCCATGTCCGCCGGTCGCGTCGACCCGATCCCAAGTCGATAACGGATAAATCCGCTACCGAGATGCTCGAGCAAACTGGCAATTCCGTTGTGACCACCGGCACTGCCGGTGACCGACACTTTCATCCGGCCGAGCTCGATGGTGAGGTCGTCGTAGGTGACGATCAGCGCATCGACTGGCAGTTTATGAAAATCCAACAACAGACGCAAAGCGCGCCCACTGTCGTTCATAAAAGTCTGCGGTTTGACGAGCAACCGGGTGACACCGGGCCGAACATCCCAGCGAGCAGTCTCGGACTCGAAGCGGGATTCTGATTTCCACTTGAGACCTTCGGCCACCGCCAGCGCATCAACCACGGAAAATCCGAGATTGTGACGGGTGGCAGCGTACTTTCGCCCAGGGTTGCCCAGTCCAGCGATTAGCGTGACGGACATGACTCAAAGAACAGGGTGCAAAAAAGGTCGTCCGCGAACGGACGACCCTTGAAAAAAACTTACTTCTTGGCGGCAGGCTTCGCGCCGGCGGCGGGTTTCGCACCAGCAGCAGGCTTGGCGCCGGCAGCAGGAGCGGCGGCTTTCGCATCGCCCGGTTTCGCACCAGCGGCGGGAGCGGCAGCGGCAGCACCGTCGGCAGGAGCAGCACCGGCGGCAGGAGCAGCACCAGCGGCAGGAGTGACGACAGCCGCAACTTCTTCTGCGGGTGGCGCGACGCAAAGGACGACCGTTTGATTTTTGTCGTCGAGGAAATCAATGCCCGCAACGGACTTCAGTTCACCGACGTGAATGGACTCACCGACCTTCAATGCGCTGACGTCGAGTTCGATCACGGAAGGCAGATCCTTTGGCAAGCAGCGGATGCGCAGACGATGGGTCGCGGTCTCGAGAATACCGCCCTCGGTCTTCACGCCGTAAGCCTCGCCGATGACGCGAATGGCCACATTGATGATCATCTTCTCGTTTTCCTTCACTTCCTGAAGATCGAGGTGGAGATATTTGTCGGTGATCGGATCACGCTGCACTTCCTGCAAAAAAGAAAGGGCTGAGGTACCGGCCTCGCGCTTCAGCTCGATGAGAGCGGCGCCACCGGAAATTTCCTTAAGCAATTTGACGAATTCCGGCGCATTGACGGTCAGGCTTTCGGGTTTCGTGTGCTTGCCGTAGAGAATGGCTGGGATCTTCTCGGCTTTGCGGAGACGGCGTGAGGCACTGCGGCCCGTGCCCTCACGATTCGTGACAGTAAGTTGGAATTTTTTCATGATTTCGTTCCCCCTGAGACTCCGGAATTAGAGGCAGGCGTAATGGAAAAGGGAGCTGAGTTGATGGAGCGCCAAGCGGCGACGCAACTAAAACTTTGCTTCAGCGAAAAAAAACGCATGGTTTTACGGGAGACAGGGATTGACAACGTCACTTCGGAGTATCTTTTTGACCCTTCTTTTTGCCACACTGCCTGGTAGCTCAGTGGTAGAGCAGGTGACTGTTAATCACTTGGTCGTAGGTTCGATCCCTACCCGGGCAGCCATTTTAGCCAACGACTTGCACTCGTTGGCTTTTTTATGCAAAAATCCACTGTCCGGTTACTGTCCGGTTTTAGAATCCCAATCCGCCCCATGAGCCGTTCCCAGGCGTAAGGGACGGTCAATTTCAATTTCCCTCCGGCTGTCACGAGATGACGGCTCGACCTCAATTCATTTTCGGCATTCCCTAGAAACGATGGCCCACCTTGGTCTAAAGCTTGATGCTACTTTTGTTAGCCGCTCTCCGCTGAAGCGTGAACCGGAAAAACGGGAGCTGGGTCAATTTTTCACCCCACCGCAGTTGGCATCTTTCATCGCTTCCTTTTTTACCCGCCCTCTTTCCGACTGGCGGGTGATCGACGCAGGCGCAGGCGCAGGAGTGCTGACCATGGCGCTTCTCCAAAGAGTTCTTGAGCAAAATCCGCGCCCAGCGTCCTTTCATGTCACCGCTTACGAAATCGATGCGGACGCGATCGAGCAACTAAAGCAGACACTTAATGCCTGTGCGGCGATGTGTGACGACGCAGGGATTCGCTTCACGTCGGATCTCCGATCAGAGGACTTCATTGACCATACAACAGCTTCCCTTGAACAGGGGTTCTTTGCCCCACCCCTGCGGACGTTCAATGCGGCTATCGTAAACCCGCCCTACCGGAAGTTGGCCGTGGGATCGCGTTCTCATCAGCAGTTGCGGGGAATTGGCATCGACGTATCCAACCTATATAGTGGTTTCCTAAGTTTGTTGAGCCGGTTGCTGGAGGCAGATGCAGAGCTGGTCGCAATCGTGCCGCGCAGCTTTTGCAACGGACCCTATTTTCGAGCGTTCAGAAAAGATTTTATCGGTCGGATGGCATTTCGCCGCCTCCATGTATTCGAGTCGCGCACCGCCGCGTTCGCAAACGAGGCGGTGCTGCAGGAAAACATCATTCTTCGAGCGGAGCGGAGCGCGACACCACCACGAACAGTGGAAATATCATCCAGCCGCGGCGATTTCACCGATTCGGTGCGAAGCCAACTTCTTCCGTGGACGGAGATCGTTTCGCCTGACGACAAAGAACTTTTCGTGCGCCTCCCGGCCAATGAACGCGAACACGCCGCACGTGTTCACCTTGCCGAGATTTCCGGCCGCTTGCCGGATTTGGGTCTGTCGGTCTCAACCGGGAAAGTGGTCGACTTTCGCGTGCGCGAACATTTGAAGGCGAAGCAGGACCCGACCAGCCACCCACTCGTTTATCCAGCCCATTTCGAGGCGGGTCTTCTTTGTTGGCCGAAGATCGGAGGAAAAAAACCTAACGCCATCGATGTCCCCTCAACCCGCTCCGACCTTCTGATTCCCGTCGGTGTATATGTGGTGGTTCGCCGCTTCTCTTCAAAAGAGGAAAAGAAGCGGATTGTGGCCAGCTTGCTTGATCCATGCCGACTTCCCTCTGGCACAGAATGGATCGGCGTCGAAAATCATCTAAACTATTTTCACGCCGCCGGCCTGCCCCTTTCTCGCTCATTGGCGAAAGGACTCATGGCTTACTTAAACTGGAGCGTCGTAGACGCGTATTTCCGGCATTTCAACGGCCATACCCAAGTCAACGCGACCGATCTACGCAGTTTGCCCTACCCCGATACAAAAACGCTCGCTCTTATTGGAGATAAGTTAGGTGACCAATTTCCCGCCCAACCCCAACTTGACGCGCTCCTTGAAGCGCACTGTCTCTGATGGCTAAAAAGATTTCTGCCAAAGCGTCCCAGGTACGCAACGCACAAGCAGCTCTACACAGCCTCGGATTCGGAGTGCGTCAGTCGAATGAAATGGCCGCATTGGTCCTGCTTGCGCTCCTTGATCTCAAGCCCGGTCAATCTTGGTCGGAGGTCACGGCTCCATTGCGCGGAATTGCGCCGATTATCGGGTTCATTTCGAAAACCTACGGAATCAAATACGCCCCTAACACACGCGAAACGATACGCGATGACGCTGTGAAATTTTTCGCCGAAGCAGGATTGTTGCTGCGCAATCCCGATGACGCGTCGCGCCCCACCAATAGCGGCAAGACCGTTTACCAGATTGAGCCAGTTGCGCTCGCGCTCTTTCGAAACCATGGAACGGAAGGATGGCCAGCAAGGCTGGCAGCTTATCTAAAAAAGAGTTCCGCCATCAGAGCGGAGATTCAGCGTCAACGGACGTTGGCTCGCGTGCCAGTAACTCTTCCCGACGGGCGAAAAGTCACGTTGTCCGCGGGAGGCCAGAATCCGCTCGTTAAAGCGGTGATAGAGGCATTTTGCCCGCGATTCACTCCGGGGGCGGCCATCGCTTACATTGGCGATACGGAAACGAAATTTCTTCACTTGGAAACCGCCTATCTGCAAAAACTCGGCGTCACTCTGGCGGCGGCGGCGAAAATGCCGGACGTGGTTGCCCACGATCACCTCCGAAATTGGCTTATACTGATTGAAGCGGTAACCAGCGCCGGCCCGATCGACGGTAAACGCCGGATGGAACTAAAAGAGCTATTCAAGAACTCCAAGGCAGGACTGGTTTTCGTTACGGCTTTTGAGACACGGAAAGTGATGCAGTCTTTTTTGAGCCAGATTTCTTGGGAGACTGAAGTGTGGATCGCGGAGGACCCGGACCATCTTATTCATTTCAACGGGGAACGCTTTCTCGGGCCGTATCCCGACGCGACACCAGCCAACTGAGGCGGAGGTTGACCTGACTCACGCGAACTGAGCCATTGCTGATAAGAGACTGGGCACTCATGAAAGGAACAAAATGCCTAAAGGAAAAGGAAAGCGACACACCCCGGAGCAGATCGTAGCGATCTTGCGGCGGGTGGAAAGTGGCGAGACGATCACGATCATCTGCCGGGAAACGAACATCAGCGCCGCGACCTTCCATCGGTGGAAGAGCCAGTATGGCGGGATGGAATTAAGCGAATTGCAACAACTGCGGGGGCTGCGCGACGAGAACGCGCGGCTGAAGCGCCTCGTGGCCGATCAGGCGCTGCATATCCAGGTGCTGAAGGAGGTGAATGGAAAAAAATGGTGAGCCCGGCGCAGAAACGTCGGGCGGCGGTGAGCGTGGTGAACTCTGGCCGGTGCACAGGACGGCAGGCTTGCCTTTATCTTGGTCTAAGCCGCTCGACCTGGCACTATGCCCCGTTGCCGCCGACTCCGCGCACGGTGCAATTGGAGCGGCTCATCGTGAAACTGTCGCACGCGCATCCCCGCTATGGTTATCGGCGAGTACATGTGCTTGTGGCTCGGCACGGGCCGAGCTGCGCCTTGCGCACCGTGCAGCGGGTGCGGCGCCGGGCCGGCTTGCAGATCGTCGGTCCGGCCGTGCGGCCCAAGTGTCCGCCGCGACCGGATGCGAAGATTAAGTCGGAGGGCGTCAACGATGTCTGGTGCGTCGATGTCGTCTTCGACACCACGCAACACGGCACGACGGTGAAATTCCTGACACTCTTGGATGAGTACAGTCACTACAACCTCGACATCGTGGCGAGCCGCCGGATGGGCAGTCGCGAGGTCGTGGCGGCGCTGCAAGCGGCCGTTGAACGGCACGGTCCACCCCGGTACCTGCGCTGCGACAATGGTGGCGAGTTTATTGCCAAACACCTCCAAGCATGGCTGCGCGAAACCGGGATCACCACGCGGTTCATCGAGCCCGGCAGTCCGTGGCAGAATGGCGTCAACGAAAGCTTCAACGGTCGCTTCCGGGATGAATGCCTGAACCGCGAGTTGCTCGCCAGTGTCCTCGAAGCCCAATGTATCGCCCGGAACTTCCGCGATGACTACAACACCAGCCGGCCGCACAGTTCGATCAAGTATCGTACCCCGGCAGATTATCGCGCCGAACTTTTGCGCCAAGCTCCAGCCTCCGGTCAGGCCCGCCAAGCCGGGCCTTCCCTCCGCCTGGAGCTTGCCATGGTTCCCAACCCAACCCACAACCTCACCAGTAACCCACAACCCG
>JBEPTW010000195.1:0-6991 GCA_041691855.1 Verrucomicrobiota bacterium
ACCCGTATCGCGGTGACAAATGGACCGGGGTTGGCCGCGTGCCTCGCGATGGGAGTATCCACGGCGAAGGCACTTGGTCTCGCGTGGGACGTTCCAGTCGTCGGCGTAAATCATTTACGCGCGCATGCGTTTTCACCGTTCATCGCTCTGCACGCCGCCAATCCGGAAACGTTTGACGAGTTGTTTGCAAAATTGCTGCCGCATCTCGGGCTGTTGGTTTCAGGAGGAAACACCGCACTCTTCACCATCGACGAGCAGCGCAAAATTCGGCTTTTGGCATCGACGATGGACGATGCCGCTGGTGAGGCGCTCGACAAGGGAGCGAAGCTGCTCGGCTTGGGTTATCCCGGCGGACCGCAGGTCGAAAAACTCGCCCGCGAGGGCAACCCGAACGCGTTCGCTTTTCCGAAGGCGGTCGCCCAGCGATCCTCGCTTGAATTCAGTTTTTCCGGCCTGAAAACGAGTCTCCGTTACCAATTGGAAAAATTGACGCCGGCGGTCATCGAAGGTCGCCGCGCCGATTTATGCGCGAGTTATCAGCAGGCGGTGTTTGAATCGCTCATGCGCAAATCCCGTCTCGCCATGGAACGCTCGTGGTCCACGGCTGGTTACCGCAGCTTCGGCCTTTCCGGCGGCGTCGCGAACAACCAGACGCTGCAAGCTGGCTTGGAAAAAGTGGCCCGCGAACATTCCCTGTCATTTCATCGCGCGCAGCCCCAACACACCGGCGACAACGCGGGCATGATCGCGTTCGCCGCGTGGGTGGAGCGCGAGCCGAGTGGGATTAACGATGCGCATTTCGCCTTGGAAATCGCCCCGAGTTTGCCGCTGGCGCTGAATTGAAGCTATAGCTGAATTGAAGCCGGTGGAACCCGACCTCCGGGCGGGTTGGTTTTTCGGGATGAAATTCCCTTCGGAAAAAAAACAACCCGGAGGTCGGGTTCCACCATTATTTCTTCAACTTCTCCCGCAAGTACGGCGCAGTCGGGCTTTGCTTGACCTTGAGTAAACCGTCGAGCGGTCCTTGATACATGATTTTTCCGCCCGACGGTCCGCCGTTGGGGCCGACTTCGACGATATAGTCCGCTTCGGCGAGCAGGTCCATATGATGCTCAATCACGACGACGGTGTGACCTTGCTCGACGAGACTATGCAACACCCTGATGAGTTTTTCGCAGTCGCTGAGGTGAAGTCCAATCGTCGGTTCTTCCAACAGGTACAGATTGCGGATCGCGATACCGCGTGACCGTTCCTTGTACGACTGCAGGCCTTTGGTCAGCTCGGTCACCAATTTTAATCGCTGCGCTTCACCGCCGGAAAGTGACGGACTGCTTTGGCCAAGAGTCAGGTAACCCAGTCCGCAATCGATCATCAATTTGCAGACCTGCGAGAGTTGCGAATGGAAATCGAAAAACACCGCCGCCTCGTCGAACGACAGCTGCAGCACTTGCCCGATGGTTTTATTTTTCCAGGTGATGTCGGACAACTCCGCGCTGTAACGCGAACCGCCGCAATTGTCGCACGGCAGGTATGAGTCGGGCATGAAGGCCATTTCCAGTTTGATCCGGCCCGCGCCCGAACAGACTTCGCAACGTCCGCCGACGGTGTTGAAGGAAAACCGTCCGGCGTTGAAACCACGCATTTTCGATTCGGGTAGTGAAGCGAAAAACTGGCGGATCAGGTCGAAAATCCCGAGATAAGTCGCCGGCGTGGAGCGGGGCGTTTTTCCGATCGGGGATTGATCGACCTCGACCACCGATTTGAATCCGCTGGCACCAATCAATTCTGAAAAAGGAAAATCACTGGAGCGCGAGCGACCTCGCTCGCGGGAATTCTTCTGCGACGGGATCGCCGCAGCTCCAACGTCGAAACCGCTCAGTCGCACAAAATCTTTTCCACTGAGTTTCGCTTTTCGCTGTTTGATGGCGCAGCTCACCGCCGGATGCAGTACGTCGCGGAAAAGCGTCGATTTGCCGGCACCGCTCGGACCGCACACCATGATCAGCCGTCCCAGCGGCAGGCGAAGCGATTGGTCGTGGAGATTCCGGAATGTCACGCCGGACAATTCCAGCCATTCAACGACCTTTGCGTTTTGCTTTTTTGGCTTGGGGATTTCGCGATAGGAACCACGCAGCGGATGCGGAATACCCTTGTCGAGATACAGTCCAGTTAAGGACGCGGCATTTTTCCGAAGATTGGCGGGAGTGTCGTTGGCCAACAATGCGCCGCCGTGGATGCCGGCACCCGGACCGAGATCGATGATGCGGTCCGCGCGTTCCATGAGCACGTCGTCATGCTCGACGACCAGTACGGTGTTACCTTTTTCGCGCAGCATGATGAGCGTGTCGATCAGGCGGTCATTGTCCCGGGCGTGCAGGCCGATGGAGGGTTCATCGAGTACGTAAAGCACTCCCGACAGATTCGAGCCCAGCTGCGCGGCGAGTCGGATGCGCTGGGCTTCACCGCCGGAAAGTGTCTCGGTGGAGCGGTCCATTTGCAGATAATCAAGACCAACGCGGTCGAGGAAACGCAGGCGCTCCTCGATTTGCGGGATGATATCCTGCGTAATTAATTTACCGCGCGCATCGAGCTTAAGCTGGCGAAGATGCGCGAGCAATTCTTCGGGGATCAAGCGAACGAGATCAGGCAGGGAAATGGATTCGTTTTTCTGCAGCGGCAATTTCACTGCCCGCGCGATGCGGTTCAGCCGCTCGCCGTGGCAGGTGGGGCAGAGTTTTCCATCGGTGGGAAGATCGTCGGCATCGAGCGTGCGCAGGGCGTCGGCGACTTCATCTGATTTTTCCTCGTCGTCGTCTGGATTCAGCATCCAGTCGTAAATCCGCCCGTGACCGCGGCAGGTGGGACACCAGCCCTTGGGTGAGTTGAACGAAAAATATTTGGGATCCAATTCGGGAAATGATTCTCCCGTGTCGATGTCGGTGCGCGTCGTGGAAAACCAGGAAAGGATTTCGCCGCCGGGCGTAAGGAGGAAACACGCGCCTTTGCCCAGTTTAAGTGCGAGGGTGAGGGCGGCCGCGAGGTCCTTGGCGGGTTTGCCCTTCAAATCGGAAACCACTACTTCGATATCGTGTTCCTTGTAGCGATCGAGCTTCTCAAATGTATCCACGCGGAGCAGACGACCGTCGGCGCGCATCAACTCGTAGCCCTGTTTGCCGATCCATTTTGCGATGGGTTCGTGATGGCCCTTGCGCGAGCGAATCAACGGGGCGCACAGGTAAAGGTGTTTTGCTTTCCGCGCGCCCGGGCTGACGATGACTTTTTCCAAGAGCGCGCGGAGTTGACTCGGTGAAAGCGGCGTCACCGGCCGGCCCGTTTCCGGATGATGTTGCACGCCGAGGCGCGCGTAAAGCAGGCGCAAGTACTGCGCGACCTCGGTGATGGTTGCGACGGTGGATTTGCGCGAACCGCGCGTGACGCGCTGCTCGATCGCGACGGTGGGTGGAATTCCGGTGAGCCGGTCGATATCGGGGCGTGGCAATTGCTCGACGAATTGACGTGCGTAGGGCGACATCGACTCCATGAAACGACGCTGGCCTTCGGCAAAAATGATGTCGAAGGCCAGAGTGGATTTGCCCGAGCCGGAAACACCCGTGACGACCGACAACTGCCGGTGCGGAATCGAAAGCGAAATGTTTTTGAGATTATTTTCCCGCGCCCCGATCAAGGTGAGTTCACTCGTGTTGACCGAGAGGCCATTCCGATACGGCGCCGGATCTTCTGCGGCGGCGAGTTCCGGACGCGAGTAATCCGGCGAGTGATTGTCCTTCATGGCATCGCGCAAAAATGGCGAGGTCGCGGTGCCGGTCTGGGCGAGATCTTCGGGCGCGCCTTCCGCGACGATCCGGCCTCCATCGACTCCGGCATCGGGGCCAACTTCCAAAATCCAATCGGCCGATTTGAGCACGTCGAGATTGTGTTCAATCACAACGATGCTGTGACCGCGGTCGACGATGCTTTGCAGCACGCCGAGCAGACGTTTCACGTCGTGGCGATGCAGTCCGGTCGTCGGTTCATCGAGGAGGAGAAGAGCGCCGGCGCGACTGCCGGATGAGTGATCGAGGACTTCCGGTTCGCCGCGATCCGAGGCGAAATCGCTGAGGTAACGCACGAGTTTCAGTCGCTGCGATTCTCCACCCGAAAGCGTGTTGAGCGGCTGGCCGAGCGTCAAATAACCCACGCCCACTTCGTCCAGGGCGGCGAGGCGGCGGCGGATTTCCGGATGAGCTTCAAACAAAGGGAGCGAATCGACGATGGTGGTCGAAAGCAGATCGGCGATGGATTTTCCATTCCAACTGATTGCCAGAACCTCCGGTTTAAAACGTTTTCCGTCGCAGACCGGGCAGGGAACGAACACATCCGAGAGAAACTGCATTTCCACGCGTTCGCTGCCGAGGCCCTGGCAGTTATCGCAGCGCCCATCGCCGCTGTTGAACGAAAAACTGGAAGCGCTGAAACCGGCTTCCTGGGCGGCCGGGACTTTGGCGTAGAGGTCACGAATCAATTCCCACGCTTCGCAATAAAGCGCGGGATTCGAGCGCGGGGTGCGGCTGAGCGGGGATTGGTCAACGAGTACGACTTCGGTGAAATTGACGTCAGAGGCGAGTGACTCGATCACGGCGGGATCGTCGGTCATCAAGTTCCGTTGTGTCAGCAGACCTTGGTAAATCACGTTATCGAGCAGCGTGGATTTGCCTGATCCGGAAACTCCGGAAAGGCAGACGAGTCGTTCCAAAGGAAGTCGGAAGGACAGGTTGCGCAGATTGTGTTTCGAGGCGTTTTGAAACGACAGCCATTTCTCCGGTGTGGGACGCCGGTGCGCTGGTGCGTCGATGCGTTGTCGACCGGAGAAATAAGCGCCCGTGATGCTTTGTTTTGAACGGAGCAGCTGCGGAATCGTGCCTTGGAAAACGATTTCACCGCCGCGTGCGCCCGGTTCGGGGCCGACTTCGATCACGTGATCCGCCGCGCGGATCATCGCTTCGTCGTGCTCGACCACGACGACCGTATTGCCCGTGTCGGTCAGCGTACGGATGATGCCGAGCAGTCGGTCGATGTCGCGGGGATGAAGGCCCACCGAGGGTTCATCGAGGACAAAC
Organism: Verrucomicrobiota bacterium; assembly: GCA_041691855.1. GTDB lineage: Bacteria > Verrucomicrobiota > Verrucomicrobiia > Opitutales > Opitutaceae > Lacunisphaera. Next base: position 5,118 of record JBEPTW010000195.1, read on the forward strand.
AGCGTGTCGACCAGCGAGGTGCCGAGACAGGACGTCAAGTTCACGCGTTGCACTTCGCCGCCGGAGAGCGTGCGTGAAGTCCGATCAAGCGTGAGGTAACCGAGACCGACCTGGACGAGATAGCGCAGACGCGTGACAATCGAATCAAAGGCGAGGTCGCGTTGATGATGTGATTGCGCCGTGTCGCGCGGCGCAGGCACGCTGCCTTGCGCGTCTTGGATGGCGGCGAGCAGGTCACTGACGGGAAGTTGATACAACTGCGGCAGCGTGAAACCGTGCCATTTCCAGCACAGGGATTCCGGTTGCAGACGTGCGCCGTGGCATTCGGGACATGGATTGTAGGCACGATAGCGGGAAAGAAAAACCCGCACATGCATTTTGTAGGTGCGGCTTTCGAGGTAACGAAAGAATCCTTTCAACCCGTACCAGTACTGTGGCCACTCCTTGCCGTTTTCCGCGCCGTAGCCGGGCTCGCCCTCGATCACGAAAGTTTTTTGTTCCGGCGTCAGTGCGGCGAAAGGAACGCCGGTGGGGATGCGCTCTTTTTTTGCGATCTTGAGCAGGTCGCGTTTGGATTCGCTGAACACTTCACCCTCGAAGGCCTTGATCGCGCCGTCTGCGATCGAGATCGAGTGGTCGGGAATGGCGAGGCGGTAATCGATGTCGATCACCCGGCCGAAGCCGCGACATTTCGGGCACGCGCCGAGCGGAGAGTTGAAGGAAAAAAGTCCGGGCGAAGCGGCGCGAAATGTGCGGCCGGTTTTTGGCGAATGCAGGCCGCGCGAATAGTGGCCGGCGGGCGTGAAATTGTTCGCCGTGAATAAATAAATCTCGCCGTGCCCGAAATGCAGGGCGTTTTCCGTCGCTTCCGTGAAACGGGATTTGCTTTCCGCCGCGATGGAAATCCGATCCTGCACGACGTACAGATGCGCGGCATGCTTGAGTGCGGCATCGGGTTTTGCCGCGAGGAGTTCGTCGAGTTTCGCCAGCGACAGGATGTTGTCCTTCGTGGCGGTGAGGACCCGCGTGTAACCCTGGCCTTTGATGCTGGTCAGGATTTCCGTCCACTTAAGATTCTCGGGCTTGTTGATCCGAAAGCAGAGCAGCAACGTGGCGGCGCCCCGTTGCTGGCTGCTGCCATCGCGGGATTTGTCCGGACCATCGTCCGCCAAAGGATGGGCGGTGCAGGTTTTTGTCCAGATCGTTTCCGGATTGTCGTCCTCCACTTTTTCACCGGTCGCCGGATCGAAACAACCAGCAACGTGGCTGAACCACACTTTCGCGAAATCGGTGAGCTCGGTCATCGTCCCGACAGTCGAGCGCGAAGTTTTGACCGTGTTGGACTGTTCAATGGCAATCGACGGCCGGATATTTTCGACGGAATCGACTTTCGGTTTGTCGAGTAGATCGAGGAACTGCCGGGTGTAGGCCGAGAAAGTTTCGACGTAACGCCGCTGACCCTCGGCGTGCAACGTGTCGAAAACCAGCGAGGATTTACCCGCACCACTCAACCCGGTGACGACGATGTAACGCCCTAACGGCACATCGAGGTCGAAGCCTTTGAGGTTGTTCTGGCGGACGCCGCGCAGGCGGATCACGTCGGAGGCTGGTTTGGAATTGGAGGACACTGCTGGGAGGAAAGAGACGAACCTTCGGAACGCAAATCACCCGCGGGTTCGAGCGATGTCTCCTGACATAGGGTTGTCAGAACGGAAGACGCGCGCTGATCGGCCACTGGCCGCAGCGCGGTCTCAGGATTTAGTGTGTTCGCGGAAGAGCCGGAGATGGGCTTCGATCTGGCGCTCGGGTACGAAGTGGTCGTGGGCGTGACGCCGCGCTTGCTCCGAAAAGCGTTTGCGTTGGCCGGGTTCGCG
>JBEPTW010000196.1:0-6981 GCA_041691855.1 Verrucomicrobiota bacterium
AGGTCGGGTGGAACGTAGAGTTTCCATTTGCTGCCGACGGGCATCAATTGAAGCGCTTCAATCCAGCCTTTAATGACGCCAGTGACGGGGAAGGTAGCCGGTTCACCGCGCTCGACCGAGCTGTCGAAAACCGTGCCGTCGGTCAATGTGCCGTGATAATGCACTTCAACCGTGTCGGAGGCTTTCGGCTTTGGCCCTTTCCCGGCGGCGACCACTTCATATTGCAGACCGGATGCGGTGGTGGTTACGCCGTGACGGGTTTTGTTCTTGGCGAGAAAAGCGGTCGCCGCTGCGAGATTTTTTTCCCCAGCGACCGCTTGGTTCGCCATGGCTTTCTGCTGAATCTTGGCGAACGCGGCTTGGAGGTCTGCCTCAGGGATTTTTGTTTTGGATCCAGCGATGCCGTCTTCGAGCCCTGACTTCAACGCGTCCTTGTCGACCGTGAAATCGTTTTGTTTATTGAGGCTCGATCCCATGTTGAAACCGACGCCGTAGCTCACGCGTTGTTCGTCGGATTCCAAGCCGGCGACCGCGCCTGCTTTTGGAGATGGCGCCGAGGTTTTCGGAGCGTCTTTGCCGCACCCGCCCAGCAAGAGTGCCACGGCGGAAAACACAGCGAGAAACGCCCAACAGGATGATTTCGTATCTTTTGAAGGGGATAGTTGATTCATGGAGGAAACGCCACGAATAGCTTTTCCCTCTGCCAATACAAGGCCGGTATTGCCTTTTTGGACGGTCGCAACGCGCTTTACTGGGACCTCCGATTTAAGCGGCACGCATGCTGGTGGCCGCCGATTGTTAATTTACGGGAACCGTTTGGGGTAAAGTGAAATCAAACAGGGTAGCACAGTGATTCAGCGTAATACTCCCAACAACTCATCTACCTCTGCCCTATGAATACAGTTACCATGGAAGATACCCGCCTGGCGTCCTCGAAGAAGATGCCAGTTTCATCGATCCTCATTACGATTCTTGTCGTTGCCCTGCTCGTAGTGGGAGGCGTCGCTTGGAGCAAAATCGGCGACCTGAATAAGCAGCTGACTCAAACCCAAGGTGAGCTCAGCCAAAATAAGACGGAGCTGACCCAAGTGCAGACGCAATTGACCCAAGCCAAAGAAAACTCGGCCTCGTTGCAGAAGCAAATCACCGACGCCCAAAATGGAAGCGGCCAACTGAAAAAGCAGCTCACGGAAGCCCAAGCCTCACTGACTTCAACTCAAAAGCAACTGACGGACGCGAAGACCTCCGGTTCCTCGTTTGAATCTCAATTAGAAGAGTCCCGAACCCACATCGCGCAAATCCAAAGCACGGCCAATGAGTCCAAGACAATGACCGATAAGCTCCAAAAAGAATTGAGTGATGCCAAGGGGTCTACGCTCTCTGTCCAAAAAGAGCTGGACACCACGAAAACCCAAATGGCGGATTTGCAATCGAAGTACGACAAGGCTCAATCCGATTTGGCCGCGATGCAAAAACCCAAGAGCAGGCGATAATCAGCCCGCAACAAGAACGAAGAATCTGGCAAACGGCGCGTAACAGCGGTTTGCCATTTTTTTAAAACCAACTTGATCCGGTGCGGGAGACGCCGTTCACCTCTCACGCTCAGCAACTCGACGAAGCTCAGAGATCGGGGATCGTACTGCACTGGCAGGCCGTGCGATCAGCAGATTTCTGCGCGGCTTTCAACATCAGCGCATCGCGATTCATCTGGTCTGCTTTTTCGTCACTTGCGGCGGACGCTTTCGAGTCCGCTGATGAAGGGTTATTCTCAACCGGGACGAGCTGCCGTGTAACGACGGATTTATATACTGATTGATAATTAAACCCGGTGTGGTTGCTCGAAATTTGCATAGTCGAAAAAGTGAGAGAAAACTAAAAAAATGTGGTGAAATTGCCAGCCTTGAATTGCTCTCGCCGTAGCTCTTGTTAATTGGCCTGGGCTCGATACTTAAGTGATTTAATTTTCGGCGTTCCGAGTGCTTTCCGACAACGCGGCACTGGAAAATCCTTACGCGAGAACGCTCGCTGTCGGCACACGATCCCGCACCGGCACCCGAAACGTTTCGCCGATGCTTGTCGCCAGAAGGCGAGGGGGCGCGTCGGCCAGTGCGGCACGCAGTCTTTTCGCTGGCTCGGTCATCGCCTCGGCACTCAACTTGAACGTTTCGTGGTGGATGGGAACGAAGGCCAGCGCCCCGGCCTGACGGGACATCTCCACCGCTTGTTCCGGACTGCAGTGGGCTTTGATCCATGGATCGTAGGCCCCGATTGGCATCAACATGAGATCGAGGCTTTGATCGCGGTCGCGGATTTTTTCGAATGCCGTCGTGTACGCTGTATCACCGGCAAAACAGAGGACGTGCTCGTCGCGTTCCATCAAGTATGCGTTGTACCCCCGGTGATCATCGCGGAGCATGCGTGCGCCCCAATGAGCCACTTCCAACGCCGTGAAACGAACGTCGCCATTTTTCGTGGTAATCACCGTGCTCTGGCTCCAGTCGAGTTCGTGGATATTCCGGAAGCCGTGGCAGCGCAAGAGATCGCCGGTGGCGCGCGCTGTCACAATGGGCGTGCGCCGGTTAAATTCTCGCAAGCTCCAGACATCGAAATGATCGAAATGCGCATGGCTCAGCACGATCACGTCCGGAGCTGGCATTTCTTTCGGGGACAGTGCCGGGGCGAAATAACGTTTGGGGCCGAGGATAAAAGGCGGAATGCCTGGTCCGACCCGTTTCGAGAAAACGGGATCGGTAATGATCTTCACTCCGAAAAAATTGAGAAAGACCGTCGAATGCCCGAGAACGCTCCCGGTGATTTCGTTGTCTTTCCACTCGAACGGTCGTGGTCGCGAGGACGGTTCGAGCGGCGCGCCGCGTCCGTCAAAAATCATCTGTTTGATAAGCTTTAGCCGGGGCATCCCACCGAATAAAGTCAGGATCGAACGAAAGTCGAACGCCTCCCGCGCGCGTCCAGTCCGGCCAACCAAACCGTTGCGTCATTGCGAGCAACTTGGACCGGAAACTACCGCGCGGGTGATGGCAGCCAGCTGGCCGTCACCGTCGTGCCCTTGCCCTCGGTGCTCTTAATCTGAAAACGCCCGCCGTGGAGCTCGACCAAATGCTGGGTCAGAGTGAGTCCGAGCCCGAGGCCTTGCTGTTCGTACTTCTTACGATCGAATTGGCGAAAAGCGCCGATTTGAGCGATTTGGTCGGAGGACATGCCGCGTCCGCGATCACTGATTTCAAGGAGCGCGCCTTCCGGTGGGTTCGACAATTTTATCGTGACCGGCGTTCCGATCACTGAGTACTTGCAGGCATTGTCGACCAGTTCGGTGACGACTGTCGCTAGGTCGCCCGAAGAAAGTGGGATGTTCACCTCCGCACAATCCAGCGAAAGGCTGTCCTGTCTTCCATGCCGGATCGCCACGGCTTCAGCATTGGTGAGAATAATTCCAGGGACTTCCGCCGCCTGGGTGTGTTCAGCGATGTTCCCGACCGGCCTTTTCTCGTTCAGCACATCCAGAATGCGGAGATAGTTGCGCAGCGTCCGGTACAAGCGCTCGGCGCTGACGTGAATCTCGGTCACCATCTTGCTGGCCTCCGCCGGGCTGACGTGGCCGATCTCATCGCGCAACACTTCCGTGAAGCCAAGAATTCCGGTGAGCGGAGTAAATACTTCGTGCGGCAAACTGTGCGTGATGGTTTCCCGAAAATGAAGCAGCGCGCGGTCCTCCGCCTTCTTGTATAGCTGCGAACGCTTCAGCCGCACGCTCACGCAATTCAGAAACTCATCCACCGTGAACGGTTTCGCGAGATAATCGTCGGCGCCCAAATCCATGCCCACGCGGTGGGGCGTACCGCTCAAATCGCCCGTCATCAAAATGAACTGGCTCAGCGCAAAATTCTCCTCATTACGCAACGCCGCCAGCACAGAGGATCCGTTGGCGTTGGGCATGTGCATGTCGCAGACGACGACCTGTGGTTTGAATTCCCGCGCGATCTCGACGCCCTGCTGGCCGTCGGCGCCGGTTCTCACGCTGTATCCGGCCGATTCCAACGCGCTGGCAAGCGAGGTACGCAATCCGGCGTTGTCATCAATGACTAGGATTCGTGCGCTGCCGTTGGATTCCATTGCGGTCAACCTAGACTACTTACAAGTGCGCCGGGCAAGTCCCTGAAGCCTAGCCGTTCGGCCATGTGAGGAATCTTCAGCGAGGAAATCATCGATTGATGAAAACTGATCATAATTTCCACAAATTCAAGCGATTGTCTGAGAGATTTGTCTCGTGACCTCCCATGCGAGGAAACTGCCTCGCGTCTCACGCACGCTCCTACAGCGAGTGCACGAGGTCCACCTCACCCGCTCGCTATCGCGCAATCGGGGTCGTTGCATTTTTTATTTCAAGCGAATCAACCTGCGTGACCGGCGAAACAATCCGAGTGGTCGCTGGGCGGTGAGATCGAGCCCCATGAAGGAGTCAAGGTTGCGGGAATTAATATCGAGGGGTTCTCGAATGAAGAAGGATCCCTCGCTGCGACCAGTCAGTCTGAATTTACACGGCCATTGGTTTCGTAACCGGACGGATTTGTCGAGATGGCGTGAGACATTTGTCGATGCGTTTGGCACTGAGCATTGCCGGGCGCAGAAGCGGTGCGGGAGAGCGCAGCGACTTTTGCGCGATTGGAAAACCATACGCGGCAATTTCGTCCACGGCCGCTGAAGCCGCGATCGATAAAACGCCGCCGAAGGGAAGCACGATTTCGGCACCCGCAGCCAAGGCTATTCGTAACGCAAGGCGTCGATGGGATCGAGCTGGGCGGCTTTGCGGGCGGGATAAAAGCCAAAGAAAACCCCGATCGCCGCACTGAAGGCAACCGCGCCAAAAATGGCGGAGGTGGATACAAGTACCGGCCAACCGTTGAGCTTGGAAATTAATTGTGACGATCCCACGCCAAGGATCACCCCGAGCGCGCCACCCATTGAACTCAAAATGATGGCTTCAATTAAAAATTGCGTGAGCACGTCGCGCCCATGCGCGCCGACCGCGAGACGAATGCCGATTTCGCGGGTGCGCTCGGTGACGGAAACCAACATGATGTTCATGATGCCAATGCCACCGACGATCAACGAAACGCCGGCAATCGCGCCCAGCAACACGGTCATCGTCTTGGTGGTTTTCGTGGCAGCCTCAGCCAATTCCTGTTGGTTGCGCACGGTGAAATCGGGATCGCGGCCATTGCGGCGCTGCTGCAACAGATCAGTAATATCCTGCTGGATACGCTCCATCTGTTCGGGCGACTCGGCTTGCACGACAATGGAATTAAGATTGGGCCGGCGAGCGATGCGTTTCAGGTGACTGGTATAGGGAATGATCAGCGTGTCGTCCTGATCCTGTCCAAAATAGTTGAATCCTTTTGCCTCGAGGACGCCGACCACTTTGAAGGGAATGTTGCGAATACGGAGTGTTTGCCCGACCGGATCGCCATCGGGGAAAAGTTTATCGGCGACGGTCCGGCCGATGACGCAGACCTTCGCGGCACTGCGCACATCCGCTTCGGTGAACATCGATCCTTCTGCCACCGGCCAGATCCGGATATCGAGATAAGGGACATCTTCGCCCATCACCTGGGTGTTCCAATTAAGACCATTCGCGAGAATCTGGGAACGGTCGCGCATTTCCGGACTGAGCGCGACGACGCCGGGAATCTCATTGCTGATCGCCATGGCGTCCTCTACGGTCAGGGAGCTCGCACTGCCGAACCCGCCGCGAACACCGCCGGCGGTGAAATTTCCGGGAAAAACGCTGATGATATTCTGCCCGAGACTGGCAATGGAGGCCTCGACCTGGGATTTCGCGCCGTTACCGATGCTCACCATCGCGATGACCGCGGCGACACCGATGATGATGCCAAGGGCGGTGAGCACCGAGCGCATGGCGCTGCGGCGCAGGGCGCGCAGGGCGATTTTAATGACGTTAAGGAAACGCATGGCGGATCAACCGGTGAGTTTGGCGTCAACCTCTGCGGTGACGATACGTTTCATTTCTTCGACAGCGTTGAGGCGGGGCGAAACCTGAATATCGCTGACGAGCTTGCCGTCGCGCATGATCAGGTTGCGTTTGCAGTATCGGGCAATGTCGAGCTCGTGGGTCACCATGACGATGGTGATGCCCTGCTCATTGAGTTTTTGAAACACGCCCATGATTTCGACCGACGTTTTCGAATCGAGGTTTCCCGTGGGTTCATCCGCCAGTAAAATCTGCGGTTCGTTGATCAGGGCCCGTGCGATCGCAACGCGTTGTTGCTGGCCGCCGGAGAGCTGGCTGGGGAAGTGATCGGCGCGCTGGGTCAATCCCACGATGTCCAGACTGCGCATGGCGCGTTCATGCAGTTCCTTCGCATGAAACCGGCGGCGTCCATATAACATGGGTAGTTCGACATTTTCGCGCGCGGTCGTTCGGGCCAGCAAATTGAAGCCTTGAAACACAAACCCCAATTTTTGATTTCGCAGGTCGGCGAGTTCATTGCGATCAAGGCCGGACACGTCGATGCCATCGAGCAGGTAGCGGCCCTTCGTGGGACGGTCGAGGCAGCCAAGCAGATTCATCAAGGTCGATTTGCCCGATCCGCTGGCACCCATCACCGCCACGAATTCGCCCTTGGGAATTTGCAAGCTGACGGCATTCACCGCATGCACGGGGACTTCGCCCGAGTGGTAGATCTTGTGGATCTCCTCCAATTGAACAACGGCAGCCATGGACGAGTTAAAACCGGCGGCCGCCGCCGCCGAATGGATTGGAAGTAGGCGCGGCTGTTTTACTCGGGTTAGCTATGGATACGCTGGTAATGAGTACGTCGCCATCGGCCACACCGTCGATAATTTCCGATGAGATACCGTCGGTGATACCCACCTTGACGGAGACGCTCTCGGGTTGCGCGAGTTTGTTGCCGCCGGGGAGTCGATAGACCGTGCGGGTGGAGA
>JBEPTW010000197.1:0-6961 GCA_041691855.1 Verrucomicrobiota bacterium
GTTTTTCCCGAAGGCGTCTTGGAAGACGCGCCGAAGTTTCACGTGATGGCGCTGCACGTGGCGTCGCCGGAGCAGTCGGCGCAGATCCAGCAGGCGGTCGTTCGCGCAGAACCCAACGTATCCGCGATCGATCTGGGTGCGATCATGCAGGCGTTGGACAGCGTTTACTCGAAGGCCTCGTTCGTCGTGGAATTTCTCGCGCTTTTCACGGTCGTCACTGGCGTGATCGTGCTCGCGGGCGCGGTATTGATTGGCCGGCAGCAGCGAATCCGGGAAAGCGTGTTGTTGCGAACGCTCGGTGCGACCAAGGCGCAGGTTAACCGCATCATGTTGGCTGAGTATCTGGCGCTCGGCACGCTCGGTGCGGCGGTGGGCGCGGTACTGGCGGTGGGCGCAAATTGGGCGCTGGCGTATTTTGTCTTCGAGGTGAAATGGGCGGCGCCGTCGGGGCTTGTGCTATTGGGCGGCTGGGCGGCTGTCAGTGTGATGACGATTACGACGGGCTTGCTGTCGAATCGCGGAATCTGCAACCATCCGCCGCTCGAAATTCTCCGCCAGGAAACATGAACCGCCGAATCCTTACTTTTCACTACACTCTCCGGGACGAACGTGGCCGCGTGCTCGATACCTCCCAAGGTTCGGTGCCGATGCCGTTCATTGAAGGAACCGGGCAAATTATCGATGGCTTGGAGGAGTCGTTGCTTCAGATGGCGGTGGGCGAGAAACGGGCGGTGGTCGTTCCGCCCGAGCGTGGCTATGGCATCCCGGAAGAGGAGTTGAGGCAAAGAGTGCCGAAGGACCGTTTGCCCGCAGGGGAGTTGAAGGTGGGCGATCAATTTCAGACTGGTCCGGATCGGCACGCGCCCGTGGTTACGGTCATGGCGATCGAAGGTGACGAGGTGTTGCTCGATGCCAATCATCCGTTGGCGGGCCAGAAATTGCATTTCGACGTCGAGCTGATTGCGGAGCGCATGGCGACGGCGGAAGAACTGGCTGCGGTGCAGGCGGAAATTGCGGATTGAGGGATGGGATTGCGTCGGTTGTGACGAACTCTACGGTGAAATTTAAATATGAATATTCTCGGCATTGATATCGGCGGGTCGGCCTTCAAGGGAGCGCCGGTGGACACGAAGACCGGCAAGTTGCTCGCAGAGCGGCTGCGCGTGGAAATTTCCTCCCCGTGTAGCGCGAAGGACGGCATGGCGGCCGCCCGCGAAATCGTCCGGCATTTCAATTGGAAAGGTCCGGTCGGTCTGGGATTTCCCGGCATCATCGTCGGGGATAAAATCGGCCCGGTGGGTAATCTTGGCTCCAATTGGGAAGGGCAAAACGGCGCGGCAATTTTTCGACGGGCAACGGGTTGTAAGGTGAAGTTATACAACGACGCCGACGCGGCCGGACTGGCGGAGATGAAATTTGGCGCCGGGCGCGGTAATCAGGGTTCGGTGCTGATGCTAACTTTCGGCACGGGCATCGGATCGGCGTTATTTTATCGGGGGCAGCTTTTCCCCAATGCTGAGATGGGCTGGGTCCCTTGGCGCGGAAAGCAACCGTTCGAGCGTTTCGCGTCTGCGGCCGTGCGCAAGCGGCTGGATCTTTCGTGGCAGGAATGGGCCGACCGGGTGAACATTTATCTCGCCGTGATCGAAAGGATTTTGTCCCCGGATATGATCATCATTGGAGGTGGGGTAAGCAAGAAATCCGACGAGTTTCTCAAGTACATCAAAGCGCGGGCCAAGGTCGTGCCGGCAAAAATGCACAATGACGCGGGGATCGTCGGCGCCGCCCTGGCTTGGGAGCAGGTAGATTTGCACTGACGGCCCGGCGGCCGAGCCACTCAACCGGCTTTTGCATCCGTTCATCAAAACAGACTGCAACTTGGCGGGCGGGTATAGTGTTGTCACCTTGTGCCAAGCGTTATGAGAATAACCGACTTCCTTTGTCCCTGCTTGGGGCTCCGTAGTAGTTGTTAAAGCTCTGGCCAACCCGCGCACGTCAAACAAGTCTACCCGCACTATTTTATCCCTATGTCCGTCTCCGTCACAAACCAACCCAGTCGCCTTGCGCCGGCTGCTCCCAAGAAAAAGAAATCCCATCGTGTGCTCATCGTCACGCTGATCCTTCTGTTGGTCGCGGCGGCCGTTGGCGTGAAGATCGCGATCTCCAAAAGAATGGATAATGGCGTCGTCGTTACGACGGAGAAGGCGGTTACGAAGACGATTACGCAGTTGGTTAATGCGACGGGAAAAATCCAGCCGGAGATCGAGGTGAAAATTGCACCGGAAGTGGCGGGAGAAATCCTAGAAATGCCATTTCGCGAAGGCGACCTGGTCAAAAAAGGCGATCTGCTGGTGCGGATCAAGGACGACACCTACCGTTATCAAGTCGAGCAGCAGGAAGCCAGTTTGGTCGCGGCGAAAGCCTCCAGTCTCGTCAATAAAGCCGCGCTGCAAAAAGCCGACGAGGACATGAAGCGCAACCGCGACCTGTACGATAAACACCTCATTTCTGATTCGGATCTCGCGGTTGCCACCAACGCTGACGAAGGCGCCAAGGCGGAATTTGCGAGCGCGGTGGCGAATATCAGCCGCACGGAAGGATTGCTGAATCAGATGCGCGATCTACTGCACAAAGCCATCATCTACGCGCCCGTCGGCGGCACGGTTACTTCGCGCACGAGTGAAGTGGGCGAGCGCGTCGTGGCGACCGGTTCATTCGCGGGCACTGAAGTCATGCGCCTCGCCGACCTCTCCAAAATGGAAGCGCAGGTTAACATCAACGAGAACGATATCGTTAACGTGAAGATCGGGGATAAAACGCGAATTTCCATTGATGCCTATCCGAATCGGAAATTTACCGGCGAGGTGAAGGAGATTTCCGCTGCCGCCAAAACGACGGGACTGAACACTCAGGAAGAGGTCACGAATTTCGAAGTTAAAATCCGGATCGTTGACAAGGATGTCACGCTGCGTCCGGGCATGAGCGCAACCGTAGACGTCGAGACCAAGACCGTCCAGAACGTCGTCGCCGTCCCGATCCAAGCTGTCACGGTTCGCAGTCGGGGAGGCGACAAAACGATTGATCAACTCGCGAGTGATCGCGACCTGAAGGCCAAGCAAGTGCAGGGTGACGGCGCCGCCACCGCGGTTAATGAAAAACTGCAACGCGAACGGGAAAAAGAGGATCGGACGTCGCTTCAACGCGTGGTTTTTATCCGCAAAGGAGATACCGTTAAAATGACTCCCGTCGAGACCGGCATCGGCGATACGACTCATGTCGAAATCAAATCGGGCGTGAAAGCAGGCGACGAAGTGGTCAGCGGCCCATTCAGCGTCATTACCCGGACTTTGACGGACGGAATGAAGATTCGCATCGAGCAACCGAAAGTGCCTGGAAAGAAATAAGTTTGCGCCGATCTTCTCACTTCCGCCGAAACACGCCTTTCACGAAACAGCATGAGTTCCCTTTCCGCAGATCCCAGTTCCACTGAGCGGTCACCGAGCGGACGCGTTGTCCGCCCCGCCGGGCCGCTGGTGATCGACATCGAAGGCGTCACGAAACTCTACAAGATGGGCGACGAAATTATCCGTGCGCTTCGCGGAGTGACCCTCAGCATCCGGCGCAACGAATACCTCGCCATCATGGGACCATCCGGTTCGGGCAAGTCCACGCTGATGAACATGCTGGGTTGCCTCGATACGCCGACTGCGGGGCATTATCAATTTTCCGGCAAAGACGTGGCGAGCATGGTCGACGACGAGCTCGCCGACATCCGCAATCGCGAAATCGGTTTTGTTTTCCAAACCTTCAATTTGCTGCCGCGCTCCGATGCGCTGCACAATGTCGAGCTGCCGTTGATTTATGCGGGAGTCTCGAAAGCCGATCGCATCGAACGCGCGCAACAAGCTTTGGCCAACGTGGGGCTGGCCGAGCGGATGCACCACAAACCCAACGAACTTTCCGGCGGCCAGCGTCAACGCGTCGCGATTGCTCGCGCGCTCGTGACGCGACCGTCGATTGTGCTGGCGGATGAACCGACGGGTAATCTCGATTCAAAAACCGGCGTCGAGATCATGGATCTCTTCGAACAACTCTACGAGCAGGGTAACACATTGATCGTCGTCACGCACGAAGAGGAAGTCGCGCGGCATGCCCGGCGGATCGTGCGGCTGCGCGACGGACTGATCGAGTCGGATGGGCAGACTGGTTGATTTTCCATTTCGGATTTTCGATTCCCATGACTGAGCGAGAGCTGAAACAACCGATAAAGAGCGCATCCTGCTGCGCCTTGGCGGCGGAGCGGTCGAAAATCGGGAATTCAAAATCGAAGATCCCATGAGACGACTTTATTTCGAACTTTCGGAGTCCCTGCGCATCGCGTTCGCGCAGATTCGCGCCAACAAATTGCGGTCGGCGTTGACGGCGTTGGGCGTAATCATCGGGATCGTGGCCGTTACGCTCATGGGCACGGCGATCAAAGGAATCGACGTGGGGGTTGATCAGAGTTTTTCGGGTTTTGGCGATGATTTGCTCTATGTGACGAAAACGCCGTGGACTGACCGGCAGGAATGGTGGAATTACCGGAACCGGCCTCCGATTCGGTATACCTATGCGCAACAGATTAACGATTGGATCGACGCCAATCCTGGTTCCGCGCTGAAGCTGGCGGTGCCGACCGAGCAGACATCCACGACCTTGATCCGCGGCGAAAATCGTTTGAACAATATCTGGACGCTTGGAACCACGGCGGACTATTCCCGGATTACGCGCTCCGACATGAAGGACGGGCGTTTCTTCAGCGATTTCGAGGCGCAAGCTGGCAGCAATGTGGCGGTGATTGGTTTCGACGTGGCGGACGCGCTTTTTCCTGGCGAATCAGCGGTTGGGAAAATGATTCAGATTCGCGATCAGAATTTCAAAATCCTCGGTGTGATGGCGCGGCAGGGGAGTTTCCTCGGGCTCTTTAGCTGGGACTCGATGCTGGCCATGCCGATTACGACCTACCGCCGTTACTATCGCGTGGACGACAACGGCGAAATTCGGGTGCAGGTTGACAGTACAAGGATGCCGGATGCACGGGACGAACTGCGCGGTTTGATCCGGCGGATTCGTCAACTCGACCCGGAGCAGAAAGATAATTTCTCCCTTAACGAGCAGGGGACGATCCGCGCTCAACTCGATCCGATCAAGAACGGGATTGCGCTGGCTGGGTTGTTTATCACGGGGCTCGCGCTCTTTGTCGGGGCGATTGGAATTATGAATATCACCTACGTAAGCGTGAAGGAACGCACGAAGGAGATCGGAACTCGCAAGGCACTCGGCGCGCGCCGGCGCACGATTCTCCTGCAATTCCTTATCGAAGCGGTGACGATTTGTTTTATTGGCGGCGTGGCGGGTCTGATTCTCGCCCGTGCTCTGACCGGCGTGGTTGCGATGGTCGCACCCAATTTCCCCTTGGTGTTTTCGGTGGGATTGGTGCTCACGGGGCTAATCATATCCGTCTTCACTGGCATCCTCAGTGGGTTTGCGCCCGCGTGGGCCGCCAGTAAACTCGATCCGGTAGTCGCGCTGCGTTACGAATGAATATCATCGAAACGCTTCGCCTTGCGCTTTTTTCGCTGTCAGCGAACAAGCTGCGCTCTGCCCTCACGATGCTCGGCATTGCGGTGGGCGTTTTTTCGGTGATTGGCGTCATGACGGTCATCACCGGGTTGCGCGGCTCCATCGAGAACGGGCTTAATGTACTCGGAGCAAATAGTTTTCAATTCACCAAATATCCGGCGATTAATTTTAGCGATCCTCGGCAGCGATTCGCGAATCGCCGGGATATCACCTACGCGGAAGCCGCCCGGTTCAAGGAGCTGATGGGCGCGGCGGCGGACATTAGTTTGCAAATGAGTAAGGGTAATCGTCGGGCGAAGTACGGGGATCAAACGACTAATCCGACCGTTAACTTAATCGGCTCTGATGAGAATTTTATGTCGAGCCGTAATTTCGAAATCTCTCAGGGACGTAACCTCGGTCCCGAAGATGTCGAATTTGGGCGGCCTGTTGTGATTGTCGGAACGGATATCGTTGATCGGCTCTTCCAGAACGAAAATCCGCTCGGTAAATCGGTGCGAATCGACGGGCAGAACTATACCGTGGTTGGAGTCACCGCCTCCAAGGGATCAACCTTTGGCCGGAGTCAGGATAGCAATGCGGTGACGACCATCACCAAATACCTCGCGACGTATGGACAGGCCGGACGCTCGATTGGGGTCAATGTGCAGGCACCGAATCAGGCGTTGCTCGCCGCGACGCAGGATAACTCGGTTGGCATACTGAGGTTGGTGCGCGGGCTTGCTCCGGAGGATCCGAATGACTTCGAGATTTTCTCCAATGATTCATTGATTGAAACATTTAACAATATCACGGGCATGGTGGCAGTGGGAGCGTTCGTCATCAGTGCGATCGCGCTGGTCGCTTCCGGGGTTGGGATCATGAACATCATGCTGGTGAGTGTGACCGAGCGAACGAAGGAGATCGGCATCAGGAAAAGTATTGGTGCCCGGAAGAAAAATATTTTAACGCAATTCCTGATTGAGGCGGTGGTGTTGTCGATGGTGGGTGGGCTGGCCGGAGTGATCACCGGCATCGTCGTAGGAAACATCATCGCTACCATTATGCATGCGTCGGTCGTGTTCCCGTGGGGTTGGGCGGTGGGTGGACTGAGCGTCTGCTCGATTATCGGAATTACGTTTGGGTTTTATCCGGCGTGGAAAGCCGCGTCGCTCGATCCAATCGAGGCGCTGCGCTACGAGTGAACGCAGTTGGCAACGGCTGAAGTGTTTTCGATATAGAATCTATTAAATGAAAACGTAACCGAATCTGCCGGTTGTAGCCGGGGGGGCGGGGAGCCCCGGGAGTGGCAAAAAACCACACCCCCCCCGGGCGCCCCCCCCCCCACAAATGAATTAAA
>JBEPTW010000198.1:0-6893 GCA_041691855.1 Verrucomicrobiota bacterium
CTACGCGCCCGAGCAGAGTTGATTGGCGATAGTTTATTTACCAGACACAGCCTAAGGGCCGCTCAATTGCGGTTCCAGCGGGACTACCGCATCCGACCAAAGAAATAAGTCGCGAGTCCGATCATCGCGAGATTGGGCATCATGGCAGCCCAGATCGGCTCAATCACCCCGTTGGCCCCCAGCGGCGTGGCGATATTATTCAGGATAAAATAAATAAAAAACAGGACGATCGATTTTGAAACACCCACCGCCGGGCTGACTCGCACACCGGAAACCGCGAAGGGAATCGCAATCGCAATGATGATCAGCGGCCCGATCGTATCGAACAACAGCCCGTAATAACGCACCTCGTAGCGGAGGAATTTCGGGATATCCTCCGACGAAAAATAGTCCGTAATCTGGCGAAGCTGGTTAAACGACAAATCGGTCGGCTTGTGATCGATCAAGAGCATGAGCCCAGGCTCCTCGGTAAAGTAGGTCACCGTTTTCTCCTTGAAGGTAAAACTACGGATCAATTCACCCTGCTCCGGATCGAACCACATTTCCCTGCCGTCCGTGAAAGTCCATGAATGCCGGATCATGTCGTAACGACCCTCCCGCGCCATGATGCGGGTCTTCTCCCGTCGCAACCCGTCCAATTCGGAAACGGTCACGCCGTACGCGGTGTCGTTATACCGGCCGTACCGGTCGATAAACCACATCCGGTTTTGGCGCCGATTGTCGAACGCGACACTGGTCACCATGCCCAACACTTTCGTCGGCGACGCTTTGGCTTCGGCGCGATATTGCATCGAGTCCAGCAAGCTGGCCGAAGCTTCCAGCGACCACGGCACGACCCGCGCGTTGAGCAGCAGCGACACTCCACAAAGGACGGTCCCAGCCAGCCATAACGACCGCGTTGTCGAAAAAATATTCAGCCCGGCACCGCGCATCGGGATAAGTTCATTATTACGATGGAGCTTCCCGAGCACGAAAAGCAGGGAAAGTAACATCGACACCGGCAGGACCTCCGACAGGAAACTCGGCATCAGCGTAACGTAATAGAGGAGAATTTCTCTCGCCCCCGCCCTGATCTGGATCAGATCGCGGAAGTTGTCGTAAAGGGCGCCCATCATCAACACGCCCGTCGTGGCAACAAGCAGCAGCGCGAGCATTTTCAGCCATTCACGCAGGAGGTAACGATCGAAGAGATTCAAGCCGAAGGGAGTGAAACAATCATCCAGCCCACGGAAAGAGCAATCCGCCAGCCGTCATGGCCAAGTCCCGCTTTTACCGTGCCCTTGGTATGGCACTTGCGGGTTGAAAGAGCCGGTACAGTCCCTTTCCTTTAACTCCGTCGCCCATGCTAAACCGTTTTTTAAGTACCGTTCTGTGCGTCCCGCTCTTCGCCGCTTCGCTTTGCGCGGCCGAGTCCATCAAAATCGGGGAATACGCTTCCCTCACCGGCAAAGAGGCCAGCCTCGGCCAATCTTCCCACCAAGGCACCGTGCTCGCGGTGGAAACCATTAATGCCGCCGGCGGCGTTCTCGGGCGTCCGCTCGAATTGATCACGGAGGACACCCAATCCAAACCGGGCGAAAGCGGCACGGCCGTCCGTAAACTCATCACGCGCGACAAAGTCGTCGCAATCCTCGGCGAGGTCGCGTCCAGCCGTTCCCTCGAAGGCGCACCCATCTGCCAGGCGATGAAAGTCCCGATGGTCTCGCCAGCCTCGACCAACCCCAAAGTGACCGAAGTCGGAAATTATATTTTCCGCGTCTGTTTCATCGATCCGTTCCAAGGGCCCGTGATGGCGAAATTCGCCATGCAACATCTCCACGCCAAACGCTTCGGCCTGATGGTCAGCAGTTCGTCGGCCTACTCCGTCGGCCTCGCCAAATATTTCAAGGAGGCCGTGATCGCCGGCGGCGGCGAAATTGTTCGCGAACAAAAATACCAGGAGGGCGACAAGGATTTTAAAGCCCAGCTCACGGCGATCAAAGCCGCGGGCGTGGATGCGATTTTCAATCCGGGCTATTACAACGAGGGCGCGTTGATGGTGAAACAAGCCCGCGACCTCGGCATCACCGTGCCGATGTTTGGCGCCGACAGCTGGGAAGCGGAGGAACTCCTCAAGCTCGGCGGCGATGCCGTCGAAGGGTGTTACCTTTGCTCGCATTATTCGCCGCAGGATCCATCGCCGCGGGTGCAGAATTTCGTCACCGCTTACCGCAAGCGATGGGGCGATGGCTACGCGCCGGACTCGAACGCGTCGCTCGGTTACGATTCGGTGTTTGTCCTCGCGGACTCCATCCGTCGCGCCGGCTCAACTGATCGCAAGGCGATCCGAGACGCCCTGGCGTCCACGAAAAACTTTCCCGCCGTCACTGGCACCATCACGATCGATAAAAATCGCAACGCCTCGAAAGAGGCCGTCGTCATCACGGTGAAGGATGGTAAGTTTCATTTCGTCCAAACCATGGCACCCTAGCTTGCACCATTTACCATGAAATCCCCTCGCTTCCTCTTAGCTTTCGCCCTCGCCGCACCATTGATTACCAGCTGCTCCCGCCCGTCCGCCGATACCATCAAGGTCGGCGAATACGCCTCTCTCACCGGCAAGGAAGCGAGTTTCGGGCAGTCGTCGCACAAGGGCCTCACGATGGCGATTGAAGAACTCAATGCCGCCGGCGGCGTCCTCGGGAAAAAGCTCGAATTGATCTCCGCCGATAACCAGACGAAGCCCGGCGAATCCGCGACGGCGGTCAAGAAACTCATCTCACGTGATCATGTGATCGCGTTGCTCGGCGAGGTCGCCTCCGGACGCTCGCTCGAGGCCGCCCCGATCGCGCAGGCCAGTCACATTCCGATGATCGCACCCGCCGCGACCAATCCGAAGGTTACTCAGACGGGCGACTACATTTTCCGCGTCTGCTTCATCGATCCGTTTCAGGGCAAAGTCATGGCCAAGTTCGCGCTCACCGATCTCAAGGCAAAAAAGGTCGCAATCCTGTCGAGCGTTTCCAATGCCTACAGTGTCGGCCTTGCTAAATTTTTCCGCGAAACGTTTGTCTCCGGCGGCGGCGAGATTGCCGCCGAGAACAATTTCTCCGAGGGCGACAAAGATTTCCGCGCCCAACTCACCGCCGTAAAAGCCGCCGGCGTCGATGCCGTGTTCGTGCCGGCATATTACACCGAAGCCGCCCTGATCATCCGCCAGGCGCGCGACCTCGGCATCACGGTGCCGTTTTTCGGCGGCGACGGTTGGGAAGCGCCGCAGCTGCTTGAAATCGGCGGCCGTGCGCTCGATGGCTGTTACTATTCCACCCACTTCTCGCCGCAAAACACCGATCCTGCGGTGCAGGAATTCGTGAAGAAATTCAAAGCGCGGTGGAACAACGAAACGCCGGATGCGTTTGCGGCCCTGGGCTACGACGCCGCCTACGTACTCGTCGACGCCATCAAGCGTGCCGGCACCACCACCGAGCCACAACTGCGTGACGCCATTGCTTCCACGAAAAACTTTTCCGGCGTGACCGGCATCACAACGATCGATAAAAATCGCGATGCCTCGAAGCCCGCCGCGATTCTCGCCATCAATAATGGCAAGCTGAGCTTCCTCAAAACCGTCGCGCCGTGAAGGGCCGGAGCGGAGCGGCAAAGTTGAGAGTTGAGTGTTGAGTGTTGAGCGCTTCGACTCCGCGAAATGTTCAACTTCGAGAAGCTCGCGGTCTGGCAGAAATCGATCCTCTTTGCGGAAGCAGTGTACCAAATGACCCGTGCATTTCCAGTGGACGAACGCTTTGAACTAACCAATCAAGTCCGTCGTGCCGCGGTATCCATATCCTCGAACATCGCGGAAGGCGCAGCACGACCACCGGCGGATTTTCTCGCGCTTCCTCGGTTATGCAACTGGTTCGCTCTACGAGGTCGTCGCCCAAGGCCCTTTGGCTCGCAACGAAGGATTTCTGGCCTCAGTTGATTTCGATAAGATCTATCACCATGCCGAAGAAATTGCCCGCATGCTCAGCGGCCTGAGAAAGTCTCTCGAATAGCTCTGTCTCTCAACTCTCAGCCCTAAACTCTCAACTTTCCACTCCCACTCCGCACCCCATTGACCGAATTCCTCCAGCAGCTTCTCAACGGTTTGTCGCTGGGCGCCATCTACGCACTCATCGCCCTCGGTTATACGATGGTTTATGGCGTGCTGCGTTTTATTAATTTCGCCCATTCCGACGTTTTCATGGTGGGCGCTTTCATCGGTTATTACATCGGCAATCATGTGCCCGAAGGCACGATCAGCGGCGGACTGCTCGTCATGCTGGGATCGATGGTCGGCTGCGCGCTGCTGGGCATGTTGATCGAACGACTGATCTATCGCCCGCTCCGAAATTCGCCCACGCTCAACGTCCTGATCACGGCCATCGGCGTTTCACTCTTTCTGGAATACAGCGGCCAGCTCGTCTTCGGCGCCGCCCCGCGCACGTTCCCGGCAATTTTTCCATCAGTTAACTTTCATCTCGGCTCGCTCACGATTTCGAGCAATCAACTCCTCGTGATCGTCGTCACCCTGCTCCTGCTGGGCGTGCTTCACTTCATCGTGATGAAAACCAGAATCGGCACCGCGATGCGCGCCGTTTCCTTGAATCCCAAGGCGGCGTCACTGGTCGGCATCAACAACGACTTCATCATTTCCTTCACCTTCGCACTCGGTTCCGCGATGGCGGCAGCGGGCGGCGTGCTGTACGCGCTCAATTACCCGTCGATCGATCCGCTCATGGGCGTATTGCCCGGCCTGAAGGCATTCGTCGCCGCGATTCTCGGCGGCATTGGCAACATCCCGGGCGCGGCGCTCGGCGGCCTGCTGCTCGGAACAGTGGAGACGTTCGTCGGCGGCAGCGAATGGTCGACGTACAAGGATGCCATCGCTTTCGCGATTCTGATCGTGATCCTGTTGTTCCGTCCCGCCGGTCTCCTCGGAAAATTTACCGTGGAAAAAGTCTGATACCCCATGCCGCGCGCGCATCTTTATCTGCTCTCCGGTCTGTTGATCGCTTACGGAGTCTCGTTTTTCTCCGATCACATCGACCCCTACTACCTCGACGTGCTCACCGGCATCGGGATCAACGTCATTCTCGCCGTCTCGCTCAACTTGGTTAACGGCTACACCGGACAATTTTCCCTGGGCCACGCCGGATTTATGTCCGTCGGCGCTTATCTTGCTGCTGGAGTCACGATGTTTCTCGGGCCAAAACTGTTCGGCGCCGATGGCGGCTCCGCATTTCAGCAAGGGTTGCTCTTCTTCGGCGGGTTAATTGCCGGAGGACTCAGCGCCGCATTTGCGGGACTGCTGGTCGGTGTGCCGTCGCTTCGGCTCAAAGGCGACTACCTCGCACTCGTCACGCTGGGCTTCGGCGAAATCATCCGCGTCATTTTCCAAAACATCGACACCCTCGGCGGCGCGCTCGGCCTCAATGGCATTCCTCCCTACACCACGATTTTTTGGGTGCTCGCGTTCGTTGCCGTGACGATCTTCACCGTCACCTGCCTCGTCAACTCGACGTATGGTCGCGGATTTCTCGCCACGCGTGACGACGAAATCGCCGCGGAGGCCATCGGCCTCAACACCACCCGGTATAAAATCGTCGCGTTCGTGATCGGTGCTTTCTTCGCCGGCATCGCGGGCGGACTCTACGGCCATTTCAAGATGACCATCACTCCCACCGGCTTCGATTTCACCAAGAGCATCGAAATCGTCGTAATGGTGATCCTCGGCGGCATGGGCAATACCTTCGGCGTAATCCTCGCCGCCATTCTGCTCACGCTGTTGCCCGAGTTGCTGCGGCCGATCGCGGAATACCGCATGGTAATTTACTCCGCGCTGTTGATCGCCCTCATGCTCGCGCGCCCACAGGGTTTGTTTAATTTCAAATTCGGCCGGTCGAAGCTCTGATCCAATGTCCGCGCCGCTCCTCCAACTCGATCATCTCACCATTCGTTTCGGCGGCCTTACCGCCGTCAACGCGGTCGATTTCAGCATCAACGAAAACGAACTCCTCGGCCTCATCGGTCCGAATGGCGCGGGCAAAACCACTCTCTTCAATCTCATTACGGGAGTCTACGCTCCCACCGAGGGCGCAGTCCGCCTGTCCGGCAAGGATCTTGCAGGCTTGAAACCGTTTGAACGCGCTCAACTCGGACTTGCCCGGACATTTCAAAACATCCGTCTCTTTGGCTCTCTCAGTGTGATCGACAACGTCCGCGCGGCGATGAATCTCCACCGCGAAACCAGCCCGATCCGGTCGCTGATTCGCCTCGGACGTTTCCAACGCGACGAAGCCGCCATCACCAAACGCGCGGAGGAACTGCTCGATATTTTTCATCTGCGACGGTTCCGCGATACGCCCGCGCAAAGTCTGCCGTACGGCGAACAGCGCCGGCTCGAAATCGTGCGCTGTCTGGCGACGCGGCCCAAGGTGCTCTTGCTCGACGAACCCGCCGCCGGCATGAATCCCACCGAGAAAGTGGAATTGATCAGCCTGATTCAACGCGTGCAGCAGGAGTTCAAACTCTCCGTGCTGCTCGTCGAGCATTCCATGAAAGTCGTGATGAGTTGCTGCCAGCGCATCGCGGTGGTCGATTACGGCGTGAAAATCGCGGAGGGCAGCCCGGCGGAAATCCAAGCCAACCCCAAGGTCATCGAGGCCTATCTCGGCGAGGACCATCAAAAATCGCTGTCGCACCACTGATGCTCTCCGTCAAAAATCTCGAGGTTTCGTATGGCGCGATCAGTGCCCTCGGCGGCGTGTCCTTCACCATCGACGCCGGCCGCATCGTCACCCTGCTCGGCGCCAACGGTGCCGGCAAAACCACGACTCTCCGCACGCTTTCCGGGCTGCTCCGCGCCAAAGCCG
>JBEPTW010000199.1:0-6892 GCA_041691855.1 Verrucomicrobiota bacterium
GCGGAGCCGAGGAGTAACCACGAGAAGATCCGAAGTTATTCCCACCGCTCCGCTGGTTGCTGAACCCCTGGCTAGCTTGTTGGCTGTAGCCACGGCCCGCATTTTGATTCGCACTCCTGTCAGCACCCCGGTTGAAACCACCCTGGTTGAAGCTACCTTGGTTCACTCTGCCCGGATTTACCCCACCCGGGTATCCGCCATTGTTGCGGGGAAAATTGTAGGCTCGCGTTCCGTTTGAGCCGGAGTTTTCTCCCCCGCCGGTACGGACGTTGTTCCCACCGTTGGCGCGGAAATCATTCACTCCGCTCTTGCGAAAGTTGTTCCCTGCCTCAGGACGAACAGTATTTCCCCCGTTTGAATGAAAGTTCCCCCCGTTCGAACGAATGTTCCCATCGTTCGAACGAAAGTTACTGGTGCGCGATACGCTCTCGTTCCTGAACCCACCGTTTCCAAAGCCGACCGCACTGCGGCGTTCGTTCGACACGGCGCGAAATCCTCTCGCTCCATTCGGCTCACGCTCTCCGCCAAAGGTATGGAAGTTTCCACCCTCGCGGATATTCACCACATTGCGGTTATTCCAGTAGCGATGATCGTCGCGGTCCCAGTGGCCACCGGAAAATCCGTGGCCGAAATATCCGCCGCCGTAATCGAAGCCGCCATAGTAGCCGACCGTCAGACCCCAGCTCCCCGGATACCAACCCCAGGAATTTTCATACCCGCCCCAGTAGCCAGGCGTCCAAAGCGCGCCTTCATAAGGAGGAAGAGCCCACGTTCCCGCGACCCACACCCATTCGCCCTGCCAGCTCCAGTAGCCCGGTGTCCACTCATATCCGTCGCCCGGAATCGGCGGCTGATCGTACGCATCCTCAGGAAACGGTGGCGGAGCGGCATCGGCCATCTGTTCCGGCGCCTGATCCTGCGCTTGATTCTGCTCGTTCGAATAGTTCTGATCGTTGGAGTAATTCGCCTGCGGAGCATAGTCCTGCTGCGCATATCCTTGCTGCTGCGGATCACCATTTTGATAGCCATCATTCTGCGCAAACGCCGGCATCAACAGCAGCGATCCAGCCAATCCCGCGACACCAATCATTCCAAAGGCACGCATCGGTCACTCCATCGGACTCCGCCTCCCTGTCTATCCACCAAATTCTGTGGCTTCAGAAGGTAGAGGTCCATTTCCCACTTAAAACAGCGGCTTTCAATATCCGCCCGTACTCACCATATTGAAACGCGGATTTTCAATAAAAGTTGTGGCGTTCCACCCGCCCGCATCCTCCGCGCACTTGAAAAATAGTGCATCGAATCGCAAATTCAATCATCCAGTTCAGCTTTCCACCGCACCCGCGCTGCTACAGTAAACCTCAGGCCCTCCAGCAGATGTTCATTCGCTCCCAACGCGTGCATTTCATCGGTATCGGCGGCATCGGGATGAGCGGCATCGCCGAAATTCTACTCAACCTCGGCCACCGCATCTCCGGGTCCGACCTCCGCCGCACACCCGTCACCGACCGTCTCGCATCGCTCGGCGCCACCATCGTTGAAGGCCACTCCGCGGCCAACATCTCCGGCGCGGACGTCGTCGTCACCACCTCCGCCCTCGACGCGAAAAACTCGGAAGTCCTCGCCGCGCACCAGCAGGGCATCCCCGTCATCCAGCGCGCAGAAATGCTGGCAGAGCTGATGCGTCTCAAATACGGCGTCGCCGTCGCCGGCATGCACGGCAAAACCACCACCACGTCGATGATCGCCTCCGTCCTCGCCGCCGGCGAGCTTGATCCCACCGTCGTCGTCGGCGGCCGCGTCGCTGCCCTTGGTTCGAGTGCACGCCTCGGCAGCTCGGAATATCTCGTCGCCGAGGCGGATGAAAGCGACCGCTCCTTCCTCAAGCTCTCTCCCATCCTCGCCGTCGTCACCAACATTGACCGCGAGCACATGGACTGCTATCGCGACATGGCCGACGTCGAGCGCGCCTTCCTCGATTTCATGAATCGCGTCCCGTTCTACGGCGCAACCATTGCGTGTCTCGATGACCCGCCACTCGCCGCGCTGCTGCCTCGCGTCCGCCGCCGCGTCCTCACCTACGGTCTCTCCGCTGCCGCCGATTACCGCCTTGAAGTTCTGCCCGCTCCACTCAACTCCCACCCGCGCCATTCGCACTTCCTCGTGCATCGCAGCGGCACAGCGCTCGGCCCCTTTACGCTTTCCGTCCCGGGTCTGCACAATCTGCGGAATGCGACCGCAGCCGTTGCCATCGGCACGCAACTCGGCATCTCTCCCAAAAAAATCGCCGCCGGCATCGCCGACTTCGGCGGCGTCGAGCGCCGCTTCCAGCAGAAGGGAATCGTCCACAACATCACCGTCGTCGACGACTACGGCCATCACCCCACAGAGATCTGCGCCACCCTTCAAGCCGCCCGCCAGTGCGGGTATGCACGCGTCCTCGTCCTCTTCCAGCCGCATCGCTACACCCGCACCCGCGACCTGCTGCCGCAATTCCTCCGCTGTTTTGACGCCGCCGATGCCGTCTGGATCCTCGACATCTACGCCGCCAGCGAAACTCCCATCCCTGGCGTCGATGCCCCGACTCTCGTCCATTCCATCGGACGCACCAGTGTCGTCCACGCCGCCTCCTTTGAAGCGGCCGTCCAGCAGATCGCCCACGCCGCCCAACCCGGCGATCTCATCCTCACCATGGGCGCCGGCAACATCCATCAAGCCGCGGGAATGTTGTTAACCGCCCTCAGCGACCTCAACAAGAAATAAGAAATAAGGAGTAAGAAGTAAGCAGTAAGAAATTTATTAACAAGAAATTGTCATCCCGAGCGTAGCCGAGGGACCTGCTTTTCCGCTGCACACAACAAAAACCTCAAAATAAAACGAGATGTCATCCCGACCAAAGTGGAGGGACCTGCTTTTCCGCTCCCAGCAAAATAAGATTCACAGGGCGACAAAACCCGAAAATATCAGGTGAAAACCCGAAAAAACCCGAAAATCTTCAACGAATCCCCACTCAACCGCGTTATATTCAAAGCGGCGACTCTCACGACCCGCTCGGCCGTGCGAAAAATCAAACAACGCGATGGCTCTGTTGGCCTGCTGGAATTCGAGCAGTTCGACGATCAGCCGCGCCCTCAGCGATACGCGGAGACAGCAAAAATTTCCCAATCCGTCTTCGAAGAAACGCCGAATGCAGTTGATGAGCCATTTCTTCGCGCTCGAAAACGGGTGCCCGTTCGTCGCCGCGGCGGAGCAAGTTTCTACTCCCGCTTTTCCTGGCAGAGTCGCACCATCCGCATCGTTTTCGCCATCGTTGTCCTCGCCATTCTTGGCCTCATCATCGCCGTGCTGCTCGGCGGCAGGTCATTCCTGCTGCATAACCACCGCTTCGTACTCACATCCACTGGCAACATCCAGGTGGACGGCAACTCCGTCGTCAACACCCCACAAGTTCGCGCGTTCTTCGATGCGGACGCCGGACACAGCGTCTTTCACGTCCCGCTCGTCGCACGGCAACAGCAGCTCCAGCAAATCCTGTGGGTGCGCCGCGCCATCGTCATGCGCCTCTGGCCCAATCGCATGCGCATCAGCATTCTCGAGCGCACTCCCGTCGCCTTCGCCCGCGACGGCAACGTCATCCGTCTGGTCGATGACGACGGTGTCATTCTGGACTTCCCGAAAGCGGATGTTCCAAACAAAAATTTCCCCGTCGCCACGCCGCCTCATCCCGCGCAGCATTATTCGTTCCCCGTCCTCACCGGCATCTCCGCCGCCGACCCGCTTTCCATCCGCGCCGCCCGCCTGCAACTCTATCGCCAGTTCACGCAGGCCCTCGATGCCGAAGGCGGACAGATTTCCTCCACGCTCAGTGAGGTCGATCTCTCCGATCCCGAAGATGTGCGCGCCATGTTCACCGGCACCACGCGCCAGCCGCTCATCCACTTCGGCGACTCCGATTACCTCGCCCGCTATCGCGCCTACCGCGCGCATCTAACGGAGTGGATGCAACAATACCCGCAACTCCGCTCCGTCGATATGCGCTATGGTCGCCAGGTTGTACTCGATACCGGGAACGATACACCGCAGGACGTAAGCAAGCAGACGCTAAAGGATGTAGAGTTGGACGCCGTCAGCCCAGCTCCGCCATCGAAACCTTCCCCAGCAGCAATTCATGAGACACCCACGGTCGTAAAGACATCATCGCCAACCAAGCCGGTCATTTCCACGGCAGCGAACGCAACGGAAATCAAATCAAAACCAGCATCCCCAAAAAAATCAGCGTCCATCAAACATCACGCATCAGCGCATTCCCACGCGCCTAAGTCTTCCCACGGATCGTCACCGCAACGCGGCCACCCGGTTCATAACCCCATCATGCACGTCGTTTCAGGAAATTAGTTGGAGTAATCCCAGCAGCGGAAGGAGCCGGATGCCCGAACGCGAACAAAAAAATATCGCCGTACTCGATGCAGGCAGCGCTCGGGTCCGCGCCCTCTCCGCGGAAATCGTCGACGGAGCCATCCGCTATCGCGGCCACAGTGTTGCCGATGCGCGCGGCGTCCGCCGCAGCATCATCTGCGACCTCGCCCCCGCAACAGAATCCTTTGACCAGGCATTCCAATCGGTGGAGGACATCGCCCAAACCGACATCGACACTGCCGCCATCGGCATCGGCGGCTCCCGCGTTCGAGGAGTAACCAGTCGTGGCGGCATTCTCCTCGGCAACCGCATCCGCGAAATTACCCGCGACGATGTTCGCGCCGCCGTCGAGCGCGCCCGCGAAGTTCATCTCCCCGCCGAGTACCGCGTCCTCCATCTTCTCCCTCAGGACTTCATCGTCGATGAGCAGGATGGCATCCTCGATCCCGTAGGCATGGTCGGCGCAACGCTTGAAGTCAATCTCCACATCGTCATGGCCCCCGCCAGCACCATGCAGAACGTCGTCACCTGCGCCAACAAGGCCGGCGTCGAAATCTCCGACACCATCTTTGAAGCCATCGCCGCCGCTGAAGCCGTCCTTACCGCGGATGAGCGCGAACTCGGCGTCTGCGTCCTCGACATCGGTGCCGCCTCAACTGAAGTCGCCGTGCTGTTTGAAGGAGCCGTCGTCCACACCGACTCGCTCCCCATTGGCGGCTCGCATTTCACCAATGATCTCGCCGTCGTCCTGCGCGTGCCCCTGCCGGAAGCCGAACGCCTCAAACTGCAATACGGCCACACCATCGTCACTGCCATTCCGCAATCGAATCAGATACTCGTCATGGCGCCCGAAGCCGGCGACGGCCAGTACCGCGAAATCCCGCAACGTCACCTTAGCGAAATTCTCGAACCCCGCGCGCGCGAATTATTTCAAATGCTGCGCAACAGCCTGCGCCAGGGCGGTGTGCTGGAAGCAATGGGCTCCGGCTGCGTCCTCACCGGCGGCGGCGCAAAACTACCCGGCATGACCGAGCATGTAGAAAATATGCTGCGCACCCCCGCCCGCATCGGCACCCCCGTCCCGCTATCGCGCATGCCGGAGGAATTAATCGACCCCGAATATGCAACCCTCGTCGGGCTCCTGCTGTACACGCATAGAGTCCACGAACAGCGCGGTGCCGACGACGTAGGAGTAGGCGCAAAACTAAGAGCAATCTTCGCCGGCAGCATCTAAGTGGCACTGGAGAGTGAGTACCAAAAAAGAATTGTTATTCCGAATATATGAATTGTCATTCCGAGCGAAGCGCAGCGTAGTCGAGGAACCTGCTTTTCGCCGGCAGCAGAAAAAATCTCCACACGAAAGAAAGAACAAAACAGCACCACAAGATTTAAGACGACAATAGAAATCAGCGCCGAACAGAATAAGAGGGAATCATGAGCGAAATGACCAGCCAGACAATCAGCTTCGACGATCCAGCCATCGACGACAACCTCCGCATTCAATATCAGGATGAAGTTCCGCGCGGCGCAAAAATCAAAGTCATCGGCGTCGGCGGCGGAGGCGGCAACGCCGTCAATCGCATGATTGAAGCCGGCGTTGAAGGGGTGGAGTTTATCGTCGCCAACACCGATGCCCAGGCCCTCCGCAGCTCCAAGGCTCCGGTAAAAATCCAGCTCGGTCTCAAGCTCACCAGCGGTCTCGGCGCGGGCGCAAACCCGGACGTAGGCCGTCGCGCCGCCATTGAAGATTCAGAAAAAATCATTGAGGCTCTCGAAGGCGCGGACATGGTCTTCGTCACCGCCGGCCTCGGCGGCGGCACCGGCACCGGCGCGGCTCCCGTCATCGCCTCGCTTGCCAGCGAAATGGGCGCGCTCACCGTCGCCGTCATCACCCGGCCCTTCGCGTTTGAAGGCAAGCGTCGTCTCCTGCAGGCCGACCGCGGCATTGAAGAGCTTCTCGAAAGCGTCGACACCATGATCGTCATTCCCAATGAGCGCCTGCTCAACGTCGCCAAGGACGCCGGCTTCTTCGAATCCTTCCGCATCGCGGACGACGTGCTTCGTCAGGGCGTGCAGGGCATCTCGGACATCATCACCATCCCCGGCATCATCAATCGTGACTTTGCCGACGTCAAAACCACGATGTACGGCATGGGCTACGCCGTCATGGGAACGGCCCAGCGCGGCGGAGCTAATCGCGCCGCGGAGGCCGCCCACGCTGCCATGTCCTCGCCGCTGCTTGAAGAAGGCGCCATCGACGGCGCGCGTGGAATCCTCATCAATATCAGCGGCTCCAGTTCGCTCAAGCTCAGTGAAGTCAATGAGGCCTCGACCATCATTCAGAACTCCGCGCATGAGGATGCCAACATCATCTTCGGTGCTGTGCTCGACGAATCGCTCGGCGATGAAATAAAGATCACCGTCATCGCCACCGGCTTCCGGCCAGACTCCCCCGCAAAAGGCGATCGTCTCAGGC
>JBEPTW010000200.1:0-6863 GCA_041691855.1 Verrucomicrobiota bacterium
GCGCCGACGCCCTCCGCAAAGAAATCACCGCCGCCGGCTGGAACATGAAAGACGCGAAGGACAGCTATACCCTCGAGCCGCTAAAAAAATAATCGATAGAGAGCCCGTCGTCTCAACGGGCCGTCTGCAGTTCGCACAGAGGACACCGGCAAGATCGAGGGTAGGACCCGTTGCCTCCAACGGGCCGGGATTGAAGCCCGAGTTCGCTAACGACTGCCCGCCGATCACAGCCGGGCAATCTTCAGCATTTCAACGCGGAGCCCACGGAAGAGACACCGAGACCACCGAGGGAAAAAACGATCAACCGCCGTCAGATTTCCCTCAACGAAATCAACGAAAACGAAACGGAAAAAACATCACGCACGTTTCCAGTTTCACGTCTTTTATTTCGTGCGCATTCGCGTCGTTTCGTGGGCAGCCCACACGTCACCTATTGGGTGACATGCAGTTTTTTCGCTCCAACGCACTTGTCACTTAATAGGTGACGTTTCACTTCATCCCAGATTCTCTGATCGGTTATCACCTAAAATCGGGGGTTAATTGGATCATCGGAGCGGGGCCGGCGGTCACGCCACGCCTTCACCTGCTTTTCCGGACTTTCCGTGGACAATTTTTGGCATTATCTCTTTTCACATGAAAGCACGGCGCATTGCGGAGGGCCGGGCATCCTGATCCCGAGGAATGAGGGTGAGCTCAACTTCCCGCGAATCGGAAAAACACATTTAACGCGGAGCGCGGAGGACGCGGAGCTTGACGTGATGGGGAAGTGGCACGGGCCGCAGGCTTCACCGCGCATGTATCTGCGGTGGTGGAACCCGACCTCCGGGCGGGTTTTGCAACGTGAGCCGGTACCCAGCGCGCCCGGAGGTCGCGCTCCACCTCGGTACAGTTCATTGGGTTTGTGCCGTGACAGGCTGAGCTCGTTTCCTCGTTCCGAGTCTCTCCGCGGGCTGGGATCACGGTTGTCTGAGGTTCGGGCGAAGGCCGCGAAGCGGGAGCATCCACTGGAATGGCTCGCGGAGCCGGTGCTCAATGAACCTTCGTTCGTCCTGAAGTCATGGTTTAGCGGGCGCTCCATCATGCTCCGCGGCATGCATCAGCTTTTTCTCACGACGCAGGGCGAACCGTGGCAGGGCGTGTTGGTATGCACGTTTCATGAACACCAACCCAGTCTCCTGGCCGAATTCCCCGCGTTGAAAAAGCATCCCGTGCTTGGCAAGTGGCTCTACCTGCCGGAAAGCGCCGGGACCTTCGAGCGCGACGCCCAACGCCTCGTGAAGCTGGCGCAGAAAGGCGATCCCCGCCTCGGCGTCAAACCTTCGCCGCGAAAGCAACGCGCCCCGGAAAAGATCCGCGTACGCGGAAAGTTTTGAAATTTGGCGAAACGCCCCACGGTCAACTATTCATCGAGGAGCGGACCGGGGAGGTGCTGCCCAGTGGCTTGCGGATCGCGGGCTGGAATCCCAAGCATTTCGACCCGGAGCACACGGAAGAAGCGCAGAGAGCACCGAGTGAAACAAAATCCTCCCACTTCTCCCTCCTAACTCCGAGTGCCCTCGGTGGCAAAAGGACCTAGCTTCAGCTTTGCCATCATTCAATGTCGTGACCATTCGCGTGTTTGGTGGGCAACCAATTCCGCAGATCAATCTCCTTCGTTATATTTGCGGAGAATTGCCATGTTGGCGAGTCTGGCGCGTTTGGGACATCGCGCCGAATCACCGGCAGGAAAATAAATCAAGCCTACCGCTATCTCCCCGCTTTCCGCACAAAATGCCTCGCTTGACAGCGGGCAATTTTCCCCGCCACTCTGCGCGTTCGGCCCTGCAATCGTAGGCAGGACCAAACCATCCATTACCATGTCGATGACTCCGCTTGAAGAACTCCGCCACTCGGCCTCCCACGTGCTGGCGACTGCCGTCCTCCGTCTGTTCCCAGACGCCAAACTCGACATCGGTCCGCCCACCGATTCAGGTTTCTACTACGACATCGATCTCGACCATAAATTCACCGCCGAGGATCTCACGAAACTCGAGGCCGAGATGAAGAAAATCGCCGACGAGAACCAAGCCTTCTTTCGCAAGGAAGTTTCCCGCGAGGAGGCCACCGCGATCATCACCTCGCGCGGACAGGAACGCTATAAACTCGGTCGTCTCGCGGACATTCCCGCCGACGAGAAAATTTCCTTCTACCAAAACGGCGAATTCATGGACCTTTGCGCCGGTACGCACGTCCGCTATTCGTCGAAACTAAAAGCCTTCAAACTGCTTTCCATCGCCGGCGCCTATCACCGCGGCGACGAGACGAATAAACAGCTCCAGCGCATCTACGGCACCGCCTTCCCGACGAAAGAGGAACTCGCGAATTACCTCACGCAGCTCGAACAGGCGAAGCTCCGCGATCACCGCAAGCTCGGCAAGGAGTTGAAACTTTTCCACATCGACGAAGATGTCGGCCAAGGTCTGATTTTGTGGACGCCCAATGGCTCGATCCTCCGCCAGGAATTACAGACGTTTATTTCCGGCGAGTTGAAAAAGCAGGGCTACTCTCAGGTTTTCACGCCGCATATTGGCCGGCTCGCACTCTACAAAACCTCCGGCCACTTTCCTTATTACAAGGATTCGCAGTTCCCGCCCGTGGTGGAACGCGATTATCTCGACCAGTTGATTTCCTCCGGCTGCTCGTGCGCTGAGATGTCGAACCGGATCGACGCGGTTTCTTCGCATCTCGCCGAAAAGGTCAATAAACTCACCGGCACGGAAACGATCACGAAAGATCGTGTGCTGCCCGACGACCAGCTGATCGACGGCTTCCTGTTGAAGCCGATGAACTGCCCGCATCACATCAAGATTTTTGCGTCACAGCCCCACTCATACCGCGACCTCCCCGTGCGCTTCGCGGAATTCGGCACGGTTTACCGCTGGGAACAGTCCGGCGAACTCAACGGCATGACGCGCGTCCGCGGTTTTACGCAGGACGATGCCCATCTTTTTTGCACCGAGGAGCAGGTGCCGAAGGAAATCATCGGGTGTCTCTCACTCGTGAAGACGGTGCTCACGACGCTGGGCATGGCGGACTATCGCGTCCGCGTCGGCTTGCGCGATCCGGATTCCAATAAGTACACCGGCGACGCCGCGAACTGGGACAAGGCCGAAGCGGCCTGCCGTGAAGCCGCGAAAACGCTCGGCGTGCCATTCACCGAGGAGCCGGGCGAGGCCGCATTCTATGGACCGAAAATCGATTTCGTCATCAAGGACGTGATCGGTCGCGAATGGCAGCTCGGTACCGTGCAGGTGGACTACAATCTGCCCGTGCGCTTCGATCTTTCCTACATCGGCGCGGATAACGCGTCGCATCGTCCCGTGATGATTCACCGCGCGCCGTTTGGTTCGATGGAGCGTTTCTGCGGCGTGCTCATTGAGCATTTCGGCGGCGACTTCCCGCTCTGGCTGGCACCCGAGCAAGTGCGCATCGTGCCGATCAGCGACAAGGTGCTCGACTACGCGAAGGAACTGCAAACGCAGCTCCTCGGCGCGGACATTCGCGTATCGCTCGACGCGCACTCCGACAAACTC
Source organism: Verrucomicrobiota bacterium (assembly GCA_041691855.1). Classification (GTDB taxonomy): domain Bacteria; phylum Verrucomicrobiota; class Verrucomicrobiia; order Opitutales; family Opitutaceae; genus Lacunisphaera. Next base: position 3,573 of record JBEPTW010000200.1, read on the forward strand.
GGGGCGAAGATCCGCCGGGCCGAATTGGAAAAAATCCCGTACACCCTCGTCATCGGCCAGAAAGAGGCGGAAGCGCAAAGCGTCTCCGTCCGGTCGCGCGCAAAGGGTGACGAAGGCGTCTTGAAAGTGGCCGACGTGATCGCGCGTTTCAAGCACGAGGTCATCACCCGTGCTCTGCCGGAAAAAACGAAAGTTTCAGGAGCAACTTCAGGCTAAGATAAAACCCATCTGGACCCATAGTGAACGCGATGCCGATTCCGTGCATCGTACTTGCCAAGCGGGTTTCATTGATCGTCCATTGGCACCATGAACGAACCGGCTGACCACCCCGTTTGGAAGGAAGAACTCGATGCGATCGTCGGCGCACGGGCTCACGGACAGTCGGAGGAGATTTTTCCGCGTCTGCAGCAACTTGACCGGCGTCATCCGAATATTGCCGAGATCAATTTCCAGCTTGCGTGGACCTGCGACGTGCTCGGACGCAGCGCCGAAGGACTGCCCTACTACGAGAAGGCGATCGCGCTCGGATTGGCCCCCAACGAATTGTCGGGAGCACTCATTGGCCTCGGTTCCACGCTTCTCGCCCTCGGACAGCTCGACCGTTCCGCAGAAGTACTGTTGTCGGGTCGCGCGCAGTTCCCCGGAAATCGGGAGTTCGACGCATTCCTCGCGCTGACCCTCCATGCGCAAGGCCGGCCTGGCGAAGCACTCCGCCTGCTGATCGACGCGCTTTGCGACACGACCGAGGATCCCGGCCTGCACGCCTATCAACGCGCCATCCGGCACGCGGCGTCGAAATTCTAAGAAGCGTCTTCAAACTGGTCGCTGCGACTCCGAGCGGTACGAAAAACGCGATGGCGCTCAATTCAACATTTCCAACGCGCGACGCAGCTGGGGAAAATCGACCGGCTTGATCAAATGCGCGATGAACCCTGCTTCGCGCGTCCGCATCAAATCCTCCTCCATCCCATAACCGCTCAACGCGATCCCACGGAGTCCGTGCCGCTCGCGCAGTTTTTGCATCAACTCGATCCCGGTTCCGTCGGGCAACCCGAGATCGGAAATCACGAGATCGAAGTTGTCATTCGCCGCCGCCGTCAGCGCCTCCGCAACTGAACGGGCGGCCGTTACCATGTGTCCTTCGCGCGACAACAAGCGCAACAATACCTGCAAAGTCGCTTCGTGATCCTCGATCATCAGCAGGCGAAGCGGCGGTTTTCCAGACACCACCGGCAATGGCATCGGCGGAGTCGAAACTGCGGGCGAAAATGGCAGGTTGCGTTGGCCCAAATCAGCGATCCCGTGCGGCGGCCGACTGGCACCGGGAAATTCCACCACAAAGGTTGCACCGCAATTCGGCCCATCACTCCGCGCGCTGATCCGGCCACCGTGCAAATCGACCACGGCGCGTGCGATCGCAAGGCCGAGGCCAACGCCGCCAAACCGATGATCGCCCGTCAACCCGCCCTGGTCGAATGGCCGGAAAATTTTTTCCAGCATGGCAGCTTCAATACCAATACCCGAATCCGATACCACAATCTGCAACCACATGCGTCCATCCTCCCCGACACTTTCCGCAGTGCTAATCACGATGACGCCGCCGCGCGGAGTGAACTTCACGGCGTTGCGCAGCAAATTCCAGATCACCTGCTGAAACCGCGCGGGATCGGCGATCAAGCCGCTCCGGTCCGCGTTCAGATGACGCTCAATGGAAATCTCCTTGGCGAGCGCGTCGCCGCGCACGATTTCAACCGCCAACCCGATGAGGGAATGCGCGTCAACGGGTGCCGACCGCAAATGAAGTTTGCCCCGCGCGATGGTGGTGAGATCGAGGAGGTCGTCGATGAGCCGCGCCTCGAGCGCGATGTTGCGCTCCATCATTCCGAGTTGTTCGCGCACATCCATCGGCAAGCGGGCGTCGTCGCGCAGCGACGCGGCCGTCATCAGCACTGGCGTGAGCGGCGTCCGCAATTCGTGCGATAGCGCCGCGATAAAATCATCCTTGGCCCGGCTCGCCTGCTCCGCCGCGGATTGCGCCTGTTTCAAGTCATCGATGTCCGTGTTCGTCCCGAACCACTTGGAAATATTTCCGTGGCTGTCGCGCATCGCCACGGCGCGGACGAGAAACCACCGGTAGCTGCCATGTCGATTGCGAAGGCGAAATTCCGACTGATACGGCAGGCCGGTGGAAATCGACGACAGCCAATTGTCGAGCGCGAGCGGCAAATCCTTCGGGTGTACGAACTGCGACCAGGCGTTGCCGAGAATCTCGCGCTCGATATCGACGCCAAAATATTGCCCGCACTCGTGGTTGGCGTAGTCGAGTTCGCCATTCAGCTTGGCCGTCCAGACTTGCAACGAAACCACCCCGGCAATCAGCCGGAAACGTTCAGCCGATTCGGCCAGCCCGCGCGCAGCTTCCTCGGCCAGAGACTTTGCCTGACGCACCGCGACTTCCGCCCGCGACCGCTCAATGGTTGACCAACACCGTTCGACGACATCCTCGATCAATTTTATTTCGGCCAGCCTCCAGACTCGCGGCTGAGTTTGGTGAACGGCCATCATCGCACGAAGACGACCATTTTTGACGAGCGGCCGGCACACGATGGCGCGAACGGCAATCGTTTGAAACATCGCCAAGGCCGGGTCGCCGGCAAGCTCGGCGGCCACATCGCGCAAAACGAGCGTGCGGCCCGCGTGCATTTCCGCCGTCGCGCGCGGACCAAATAATTCGAGGCGGTAGCCGCCGGCGGTACTAGCGCAGCCATCAACATAGTCCTCCCAAATCGTGAAGTGATCACCATCGGTGCCGACCTCGGCATAGGCGCAGCGCGACGCGCGCAGGTATTTGCCCAACATCGTTGTCGACACCTTCATGATTTCCACCGGATCGGACAACGAGCGGGTCTCTTCTCCCAGATCGTTGAGAAACGCGAGCCGGCGTTCGCTTTGTTCCAGCAAACGCTCCGTCTCGCGCCGCGTACCGACGTCATGGAAAACCAGGATGACCCCCAGCACTTCGCCGTCTTTCCCGCGAATCGGCGCCGCCGAGTCCTCGATCGGATATTCGCGACCGTTGCGCGCACGCAACACCGTGTGGTTCGCGAGTCCGATCACGATGTTCTCCCGCAGCACTCGCCCGACGGGGTTCTCGGTAACCGCGCCAGTATCTTCGTTGAAAATCTCGAACACTTCGCGCAAGAGGTGCCCGCGCGCCTCCACATTTTTCCAGCCGGTCAGCGCCTCCGCGACCGGATTCATGAATTCGACCCTCCCTTCCGCCTGTCTCTT
>JBEPTW010000201.1:0-6852 GCA_041691855.1 Verrucomicrobiota bacterium
TGGTCGACGTGGGCAATAATGGCGATGTTACGGATGTTCTGGTTCATGTCCAAATAGGTCTTTTCAGAGTGGGAAAAGGGTCACGTTGCTGGCCACCGCACGGCTTGGCAAGCAGAACCTTGGGGAGTTTCCCAAGGGCCGATATGGCTGAAATGTACTGCGTAATCCATGACGGACGAGGAACTAACGCAGCGACCATTTACTTTGCGGAAGCGGATTCTGCCAGAGCCCGTCGCGCCCGGTTCAAAATGGTGAGTGCCAACAGGACGCAGATCGCAATCTGGACCACCCACAACCATCGTCCGGCAGGCACTCCCAACCCAAGCAATAAGGCCAGCAACCCGACGACAAACGCGCGGTCGCTCTTGCCCATCGGGCCGTCGTAACGCCGACCTGCCCCGATCTGAATCGCGACCACGCCCGTCATCTCACTGATGATCGCGAGAATCGTAATAATCACGACGAGCCGCAGTGAAAAACCCGGGACGAGCGCGAGGGGAAGATAGAGAGCAGTATCCGCCACGACGTCGCCGATTTCGTTGAGCACAGCGCCGAGCCGCGACTTCATGTTGTGCTCGCGCGCGAGCATACCGTCGATGGCGTTTAACGCCATGCGGACGAAAAGAAAACCCGGCATCACTAACAACGGCCAACGCGCGTTTGGATAACAATAGATGCACGCCCCGACCGCCGCAGACAGCAGCGCGGCGGTGATCGTCACTTGATTGGCCGTGACGCTGACCGACGCCAGCGCGCGGGTCAGGGGACGGAGTAAATTCTGGAACGCTGGTTTGATATCGTAGATTGAGGCCATGGGAGTGGATCAGGTGTAAAAATAGCGCACCAAGTGGAAAAACACCGGTGCCGCAAAACAGAGCGAATCGATGCGATCCATCACGCCGCCATGCCCCTCGATCAACGTGCCATAATCCTTCACCCCTCGATCGCGTTTGATGGCGGACATCACCAGGCCGCCGAAAAATCCCATCAGCGTGATCAAAAAAGAAAACAATCCGGCTTGCCACCAGTTGAACGGCGTCACGCGCCAGAGCGCGGTCCCAATCGCCGTCGCCGAGAGCACGCCGCCCAAAAATCCTTCCACTGTTTTGCTCGGGCTGATTAACGGCGCGATCTTGTGTTTTCCGAGCAGTTTTCCCCATACATATTGCAGGACATCGCTGATCTGTACGACGAGCACGAAAAAGAGCACGAGTTTGGCGTTTTGTCCTTCGTAACCGGCGATGTGCAGCGTCAGCAGTGCGGGCACGTGGCTGACGCAATAAACGCACACCATCAGCGCCCACTGGATTTTTGCGGTGCGCTCGAGAAAATGCTCACTGTCGCCCGCAAGCGCACTGCGCGTAGGCACGAGGATAAACGTGTAGACGGGAATGAGAATCGAGAAGAGTCCGTACCATTCCATGCCGACCAGATAATACTGGAGTGGCGTGACGATAAAAAATGCCCAGAACAGCGTGCGATGATCGCCCGCACGCGTGGGCGTCAGCGTGATAAATTCCCGCAGCGCAAAAAAAGACAACAGCCCGAATAAAATCACCGCTCCAATCAGGCCGGTCGCCAAGGCCACACCAAAAACCGCGACCATTACCCACCACGCTTTGACGCGGGCATCGAGATTGGCGACGACCGCATTCGGTTTTCCGCCTGCGCGCATTTTCAAAACGAACGTGATGATCGAGGAAAGCGCGAGCAGTCCAACGACGCCGCCGGCGAGCCAGATAAGTTGTGGGTCAATCTTCATGAAATTAATGCGACAGCTTTACGACCGCGCCGCGGGCGCGTTCCAGAAAAGCCGATTTCGTTTCGTCGGACTTGAGCTGCAACGGCGCGCCGAGCGACAAACTTCCGAGCAACGGCACGGGAAGAAAATCTCCCTTCGGCAGAATTCGATTCAGATCTTGCAGGTAAATGGGAACAAGCACGACCGCTGGCCGGGCCTTCGCGAGGTGATACAGCCCGGACTTGAAATCGTGCACTGAGCCGTCGGGACTGCGCGTACCTTCGGGGAATACGATCAACGAATCGCCCGCGTCGAGCGCGGCCAGCATGGGCTCGAGCGGATTGGTGGCGACGGTGACGCGTTTCCGCTCGATCAACACCGCATTGAAGAAATCCTTGGCAATTCGCAGGCGGCGCGGAGTTTTTTCCCAATAGTCGCGGCCAGCGACCGGACGCACCCGTGTTCGAATTTTTTGCGGCAGCGCCGCCCAGATGGTGGTGAAGTCCAAATGACTGGAATGGTTGGCAAAATAGATCGCAGGCGTGGAGGGCAGCGCTTCGACGGGAAGTAACTTAACGCCACAAACGACGCGAATGATCCAGGCGGCGAAATCTTTGTTCGTCATGGGCGAAGGCCCGTTGTTGGCCCAGCGGCCGCAGGGTGTCACGCGTCAAAAACATTTGACTGTCCAACGGTCAATGCGCCGGAAGGTGCCAAAGCTGATTCCTTGCATAGGTAGTCCCAACGCGCTGGCAACAAGGGGTCGGCTCACGGGATGGTGTTCCGCACCATGGCGCTACGAACTAGCCGGCGTTGGCGTTTTTTTATTCGCGGAGGATCGCTTTGCTCATATCGAAACGAGCCGAGGTGCTTAAGCGCATTTATTAAATGTCGCGCCGATTTTTTGTCTGCGGTGACTGCACCGCGCCAACAGAAAGGTGGGGGTTCCGGCGCTTCGTTGTCCTTGCACTCGGGGAATTGCCGCGCTGAATTTGGCGTTTCATGCCTTCACCAAACGACCTGCCAATTTACGAACTCGAAGATCGGCTGATTGCCGCAGTTCGCGGGCAGGGGCGTTTGATCGTACAAGCGCCGACCGGTTCGGGGAAATCGACCCAGGTGCCGCAGATGCTGCTCAACCACGGTTTGCTCGGCAGCGGCGAGGTGGTTGTACTCCAACCGCGCCGGCTCGCGGCACGCATGCTGGCCAAACGGGTGGCCGAGGAAGTCGGAACGAAGTTGGGCGAAATCGTCGGTTATCAAATCCGGCTCGACTCGCGTGTTTCGAAGGCGACACGAATTCGCTTCGTGACGGAGGGCATTTTGCTCCGGCAAATGTCGTTCGACGTCCAGTTGCGCGGGATCAGCGCGATCGTGTTCGACGAATTTCATGAGCGTCATTTGTACGGGGATATTTCGCTGGCGCGGGCGCTGCAGATCCAGCAATCGACGCGGTCGGACTTAAAGGTGATTGTCATGTCCGCCACGCTCGATGCAGCGCTGCTGAAAAACTATCTCGCACCGTGCGAAGTGCTCACCTCGCAAGGCCGGACGTTTCCGGTGCAGATTGAATACCTGCCAAAGACAGTGGATTTCGAACACGATCCGGTGTGGTCTGTCGCCGCGCGGGAATGCGAACGCATCGCAGCGCGCGCGTCGGGCGATATGCTTGTTTTCATGGCCGGCGCCTACGAGATCAACCGCACCGTGCAGGAAATCCAAGGGTCGCACGCGTTGCGCGGATTTGTTTGTTATCCGTTACATGGCGAGCTTCCGCCCGAGCAGCAGGATCGCGCGGTAGCACGATACGATGCGCGAAAAATCATCGTTTCAACCAACGTCGCGGAAACCTCGCTCACGATCGACGGTGTCACGGTGGTGGTGGATTGCGGGTTGGCGCGGGTGGCCCGTTTTGATCCGCATCGCGGAATCAACACGTTGCTCATCGAGAAAATCAGCGTCGCGTCGGCTGACCAGCGTGCAGGCCGCGCGGGGCGGACCGCACCGGGCGTTTGCGTAAGGCTTTGGACGGAACGCGAACACGGCCAGCGACCGTTGCAGGAATTGCCGGAGGTCAAGCGCCTCGATCTCTCCGAAGTCGTGCTAACGCTGAAGGCGACCGGTATCGATGACATTTCTAATTTCCCGTGGCTGGAAAAGCCCGAGCCGAAGGCCTTGGAGCGCGCGGAGAGTTTGCTGGAGGATCTGGGGGCTTTGTCCGTTGCTGTAGGCGGGGTGCCATCACCCCGCGAGGCTTTACTCACGCGGGGTGATGGCACCCCGCCTACACGACTGAGTACGATCACCGAAATCGGCCGGCGCATGTTGCGATTTCCGATGCATCCGCGTTATGCGCGAATGTTTCTCGCGGCCCACGACTACGGCTGCGTGCGCTCAGTAGCGCTGATGGCGGCGCTGACCCAGGGACGGAATTTTCTGTTGCGCAGTGTCGACAAACGCACCCAAGAGGCGAGGGACGAACTTTTTGGTGAGGAGCATGAATCAGATTTTTTCCTGCTGATGCGCGCCTGGCGCTACGCCGACAAAGCCGGTTATAATGTGGACGCTTGCCGCCGCCTCGGGATTCACGCGCAAGGCGTCCGTCAGGTCGGCCCGTTGTTTGAACAGTTTTTGGAAATCGCGGAGGGTGAGGGACTGGATATCGGCGAAAAACGCATCGACGGAGTCGCCGTACGCAAATGCGTGCTGGTCGGTTTTAGTGATCAACTCGCGAAACGCCTCGATGGCGGCACGCTCCGCTGTGAACTTGTGCACAAGCGCCGCGGGGTGCTGGCGCGGGAGAGTTGCATTGACCGTGCGCCATTGCTGGTGGCGGCGGAAATCACTGAAATCGAAAGTCGCGGCGAGGTGAATGTGCTGTTGAATCTTTGTACCGCCGTCGAGGAAGCCTGGTTGAAGGAACTTTTTCCAACGGATTTCGTTGATGCGGGCGGAGTGAGTTACGACGAGACCGCCCGACGGGTGATCGCGCGAAAGGAGCGGCGTTTCCGCGATCTCGTGTTGGAGTCGAAGCAGACGGCAGATGAACCGCCGGAAGGCGAAGCGGCGAGCTTGTTGGCCCGTGAAGTTGCTGCCGGGAGGATCACGCTTGTCGAATGGAACGAAGCGGTGGAGCAGTGGATCATTCGGGTCAACTGTCTCGCGAAATGGTGGCCGGAATTAGAGGTAAATCCAATCGCTGACGCTGACCGCGCGACGCTGATTGAGCAAATTTGCTACGGAAGTTTTGGTGCGCGGGAGTTGAAAGACAAACCGGTGATGCCGGTGCTGCGCGACTGGTTGCTCGCCGAGCAACTCGCGGTACTCGACGATTACCTGCCGGAACGCCTGATCATGGCGAATGGACGCAAGGCACGCCTGACCTACGCCAAGGACGGACCGCCGGTGTTGAGCGCGCGCATCCAGGAGCTCTACGGCGTAAGTTCAAAGTTCAGGCTCGGTCACGGCCGGGTGCCGGTGAAGATCGAAGTGCTCGCGCCGAATCAACGACCGATCCAAGTCACCGACGACCTGAGCGCGTTTTGGCGCGACATGTATCCCAAAGTGAAAGCCGAACTCTCCCGCCGCTACCCTCGGCACGAATGGAGATAGTTCGACCATAAAATTTGTCGCGGCTGTGCCGGAATTTCGTTCCTGCTGACATAGCGCTGTCAGGAAGATGTGATAGAATGCGCCTGATGAATGATCAAAAGACATCGGTGTGGGAAATCGAACATTGCGTCGAGACCAACGCTTCGCCGGAGACGATTTGGGCTCTCTTTAGGGATGTGCCGGGCTGGAAGCGCTGGAATTCGGGTATCGAGGAGATCGAAATGCTCGGGGCGTTCGAGGCAGGTACATTTTTTCTGATGAAACCGCCCGGCCAGGAATCCTTGAAATCCCGATTGGTCGAGGTAACGGAGAACGTTGGGTTTCTCGACGAAACCTGCGTGGGCGATTTAAAGGTTTACGTGGATCACCGGATCACGTTGATCGCTCCAGATCGCACAAAAATCACGTATTCGTTGGAGGCTTTCGGGCCGTCCTGCGATGAGATTGGACCGTTGGTTTCGGCTGACTTTCCGGACGTGCTGAAGGCGCTCGTCGCTCTCGCCGAAAGCGAGGCGAGTCAAGCGGCCTGACTATCGTCGACATGGACGCGGACGCAGCTGGAGTCGCAGCGACCTCGCTGCGGTTTGGCGCGGCGGGGTCGCCGGTGGCTCCAGTTGTTTGCTTTGCCGTGGTCGCACAGCGGCTGCGGGTGATCGCGGCCTGATGCTCACGCCGAACGCGGGACGGCCACCTCGATTGTCACATTGCCTGATGGCGTTTGATGTGATTGTCATCGGTCTGATGATCACCGATATCCGTTCCATGAAGTTGTCTGCCACGCTTTGGGTTTTATCTGTTTGTCTTTTTGCCGGCTGCAGTTCCACGGATAATATGCGCCCGGTTTCCATCGCCGGAGGCAAATTGGTGGTCATTCCGTTCGGCCCTCATGGGCCGATGAATGGCCAGGCGAACGGTTACGAGGTCTGGGGTGCAAACGCCGTTCCCGGCGCAACCCCGACCCAACTCATCTATAAATTCCTCTTAACGGCCCCGTCCGGAGTGACGCTTAAGCGGGTTGTGGTTGACGATATTTCTGACGAACAGAGTTATCCTGGAATCATCGACGACGATAAACCGTGGCTCGATGGAAAGATCTGGAAGGGGGAAACTCCGCCCTTTGACAACAAGGATCCTAATCTAAAATGGATTTACACGGTGTCGCCTTCGGTGCGGGTTTACCGGTTTACGGTCACTGACTCGGCTGGAGCGACGACCATCCTTTATCAAGTCACTCCCTATCCCCCGTACGCAAAGACGGCCATGCGGTTTTCCTGGGGCGAAAAATATTAAAGAGGAAAGGCGGCGAAAAGTTCCGGCTTGAATCGACACTCGACTGATCCTTCACCGGGCCCTCGCCTCGCTACGCTCGTGCGTTCGGCGCGCGTAGTGGTGACGGAAAAAAGGGTGAGGAACACGAGTGAGTGGGGCACCCGCGGAAGATCCTTGCACGAGTTCGAGTCCCGCCTCGTAGCGTCGTTTATTTAATCAGCACTCCGCCG
>JBEPTW010000202.1:0-6820 GCA_041691855.1 Verrucomicrobiota bacterium
CGAAGGAAAGCGATGAGTTGTCGGTGATGGATTTTCGTTTCCTGCTCGATTCGTCGCGGGATCTTTTTTCGATTGGTTACAACGTCACCGACCGCCGGCTTGACGCGAGTTTCTTCGATCTGCTCGCGTCCGAGGCGCGACTCGGCAGCTACGTGGCCATCGCGCAAGGCCAGGTGGCGCAGGACCATTGGTTTTCCCTGGGGCGGCTGCTCGTCGCTTCGGAAGGCGAACCGATTTTGGTTTCGTGGAGCGGTTCGATGTTCGAGTACCTCATGCCGCTGCTGGTTATGCCGAGCTACGAAAACACATTGCTCGACCAAACCTACCGCGCGGTCGTGCGCCATCAGATTTCCTATGGCGAGTCGCGCGGAATTCCGTGGGGCATTTCGGAGTCAGGTTACAACCGCACGGACGTTCATTTGAATTACCAGTACCGCGCGTTCGGGGTGCCGGGGCTCGGATTGAAACGCGGGCTGGCGGACGATCTTGTGATCGCGCCGTACGCCACGGCGTTGGCGTTGATGGTCGCTCCACGCGAGGCGTGCGAAAATCTTGAGCGATTGAAGAAGGAAGGTCGCGAGGGCGCGTACGGATTTTATGAAGCGGTGGATTACACTCCGTCGCGGCTACCGCCTGAAGAGCTAAGCGCGACGATTCAGTCGTACATGTCGCATCACCAAGGCATGAGTTTGCTTTCGCTGGTGAACCTGCTGCGCGACCGGCCGATGCAGCGGCGTTTTATGGCCTCACCGTTGCTCAAGGCCACCGAGTTGTTGTTGCAGGAACGCGTGCCGCGCACGGCGGCGAACGTGTTTTCCGGAGATTTGGAAATGGAGGAATCGCGCACCATTTCCGGCGACGGCGAAAGTATCATGCGCGTCATTACCAACCCGACGCCACGTGCGCCCGAGGTCCATTTGCTTTCGAATGGCCGCTATCACGTCATGATCAGCAGCTCGGGTGCGGGTTACAGCCGCTGGCGCGACCTCGCCTTGACCCGCTGGCGCGAGGACGCCACGCGCGATTGCTGGGGTGCGTTTGTTTACCTGCGCGACACGGCGAGCGGTGAGATGTGGTCCAATACGTACCAGCCGGTATTGCGTGCAGCGAAGGGGAGTGAGGCAATTTTCACGCAGGCGCGGGCGGAATTCCGGCACCAACAAAACGGGTTGGAGGTGCACACCCAGATTTGCGTTTCACCGGAGGATGACGTCGAACTGCGCCGGATCACATTCACCAACCGCTCGCATGCCAAGCGCGTCATCGAACTCACGACCTACGCTGAAGTAGTGCTCGCGAGCGCGGGGGCCGACGCGGCGCATCCGGCGTTCAGTAATCTTTTCGTGCAGACGGAATTCGTGCCCGGTTCCTCCGCGGTCTTGTGTACCCGGCGCGCGCGCTCGAAGGACGAGCGACCGCCGTTCCTGTTTCACTTGATGGTGGGTGAGGGGGCCAATCTGGGCGGGATCTCTTGCGAAACCGATCGTTCGCGCTTCACCGGGCGGGGCGGCAGTCTGGCCAACCCCGTCGCGATGCAGTCGGATCAACCGCTTTCGAACAGCGCCGGTTCGGTGCTTGATCCGATTGTTGCGTTGCGCCGCACGGTCACGCTCGAACCCCACGGAACTGCGGTGGTGGAGATTGTCCTCGGGGCGGCGGAAAGCCGCGACGCGGCGCAAGTGTTGGTCGGAAAATATCAAACCACGCGCATGGCGGACCGCGCCTTCGACCTCGCGTGGACGCACAATCAGGTGACGCTGCGTCACCTCAATATTTCGGAAGGCGAGGCCCAGCTTTATGGGCGGCTTTCGGGCGCGTTGATTTACGCCGATCCCGCGCGCCGCGCCGCAGCCGCGATTCTCGTGAGCAACCGCCGCGGCCAGAGCGGGCTCTGGAGTTACGGCATCTCGGGCGATGCACCGATTGTCCTGCTCCGTCTGAGCGAAACAGAGAAAACGGAGATCGCGCGGCAGCTGGTGCAGGCTCATTCGTACTGGCGCACGAAGGGATTGATCGTGGAACTGGTGATCCTCATTGAGGATGTTTCCGTTTACCGGCAGTCACTTTTTGAACAGATCACCTCCCTGATTGCGTCAGGCGTTGAGGCGCAAATGGTGGACAAGCCGGGTGGAATTTTTGTCCGGCGTCTCGAACAGGTTTCGCACGACGACCGCATTCTCCTGCAATCGGCGGCGCGGGTTGTGTTGAGCGATCAGAACGGCACGTTGCTCGAACAACTCGACCGTCGCAATGTGCTGGAACAATCGATTCCGGCGCTCATCCCCTCGAAATCACCGATCCCGGAGTGGGCGACTGAGCTGCCGCCGCGGGAATTGATTTTTAAGAATGGCTTCGGCGGATTCACGCCCGACGGACAGGAATATGTCATCACGTTGCAACCGGGCCAGTCGACTCCGGCGCCGTGGGTGAACGTTCTGGCGAATCCGTATTTTGGGACGGTGGTTTCCGAAAGTGGTGCCGCTTATACGTGGGCGGAAAACTCTCATGAGTTTCGTCTGACCCCGTGGAATAACGATCCCGTGCAGGATCCAAGCGGGGAAGCGTTCTATATCCGCGACGAGCAGACCGGACAATTTTGGTCGCCCACTCCCGCGCCCGCGCGCGGACCCACGCCGTACGTTATTCGCCATGGGTTTGGCTATACGGTATTCGAGCACACGGAGAATGGGATTTTCTCCGAGTTCTGGGTCTACGTGGCAATCGACGCGTCGGTGAAGTTCAGTGTTTTGAAATTGCGCAACATCTCGGGCCGGCCGCGCCGGCTGACTGTGACGGGTTATTGGGAATGGGTGCTCGGCGATTTGCGGCCGAAGAATCTCCTGCACGTGCAGACGGAGGTGGATGTGAAGACGGGAGCATTACTCGTGCGGAACCGTTACAATGCCGAGTTCCCCGACCGGGTGGCGTTTCTCGACGTCAGCGATCCTGCGCGAACGGTTTCTGGTGATCGCAAGGAATTCATCGGACGCAACGGCAGCCTCGCGCAGCCCGCAGCGATGAAGCGCTCGCGACTTTCCGGCAAGGTGGGCGCGGGACTCGATCCGTGCGGAGCGATCCAGACGGCGCTTGATCTCCCGGCTGGCGAGGAACGCAGAGTCAGTTTTCGTCTCGGTCTGGGCCGCACGCTGGCGGACGCCACCGATCTGATTCATCGCTATCGGCGAACCGGCGCAACCCAGGCGGCGCTCGACCAAGTCTGGCATTATTGGAAACATACACTCGGTGCCGTCAACGTCGACACTCCCGATCCCGCCGTGAACGTCATGGCGAACGGCTGGCTACTTTACCAGACACTGAGTTGCCGCATGTGGGGACGCACGGGATTTTATCAATCCGGCGGGGCCTTTGGTTTTCGCGATCAACTTCAGGACACGATGGCCCTCGTTCACGCCGAGCCGGCGATTGCCCGCGCGCACTTACTGCGCGCGGCGGCCCATCAATTCCGCGAGGGCGATGTGCAACACTGGTGGCATCCCCCGATGGACCGCGGCGTGCGGACGCATTTTTCCGATGACTATTTGTGGCTGCCCTATGTGACGTGCCGGTACGTGACGACCGTCGCAGACACGGGAGTCCTAGACGAAAAAATCGCCTTCATCGAGGGCCGTCCGGTCAAGGTGGATGAAGAGGCGTATTACGACCTGCCGACAAAATCCGAGGAGAGCGCGACGCTTTACCAACACTGCGTCAGGGCGATTGAGCATGGCCTCAAATTTGGCGAGCACGGTTTGCCGTTGATGGGATGTGGCGACTGGAATGACGGGATGAATCTCGTCGGCGAACACGGTCGCGGCGAAAGCGTCTGGCTGGCGTTTTTCCTGTATGACGTGTTGAAACAGTTTGCGGTGATCGCGCGCGGCCGCGGAGATGCCGCTTTTGCCGAGCGCTGCGGAACGCAGGCCGCGCAATTACAACGCACCATCGAGCGTCACGCGTGGGACGGCGACTGGTACCGTCGGGCGTATTTCGACAACGGTGAGCCGCTGGGCTCGCAAGTGAATCCAGAGTGCAAAATCGACTCGTTGCCCCAAAGCTGGTCGATCATCAGCGGCGCCGGCGATCCACTGCGCTCGCGTCACGCGATGAATGCGGTGAACGAAAAACTGGTCCGACGTGAGTCGCAATTGATCCAATTATTCGACCCGCCGTTCGATCATTCCGATCTGAATCCCGGTTATATCAAGGGCTACATTCCCGGCGTCCGCGAGAATGGCGGACAGTACACGCATGGCGCGATCTGGACGGTCATGGCGTTTGCCCTGATGGGCGAAAATAACCGCGCATGGGAATTGTTCGACTTGCTCAACCCGGTGAATCACGGCGCGACCGCCAAAAAAATCGCCGTGTACAAGGTCGAACCTTACGTGGTCGCCGCCGACGTATATGCGGTGTCCCCGCACGTTGGCCGCGGTGGCTGGACTTGGTACACCGGTTCCGCTGGCTGGATGTACCGGTTGGTGGTCGAAACGCTGCTGGGGGTCAATCGGGAGGGTGATAAACTCCATTTGACGCCGCGGCTGCGGGCGGAGTGGCCGAGCTACAAGGTCCACTATCGCTTCCGCGAAACGGTTTATCACATCACCATCACCCGGAATACCGAGGACTCAGCTGAAGGATTCCTGACCCTCGATGGCGCACGGCAACCCGGGTTGACGATCTCGCTCGTCGACGATCGCCGCGAGCATTTCGCGGAATTAACGGTGCGCTGAAAAGATCGCGCGCGCGGTTCTCTTCGAACCACGGCAGCGAGTCAGTACGGCTCCCCTGCGAGCCGGCGTCGCCGCAGACCACGTTTCGATTTCTTTGAAACTTAAATTTTCGCAGAAAAGATGCGCAAAAAAAGCGGAGCCGAATCGGCTCCGCTGGACGACAATCAAATTATTTTAGCTCTTCCGTCCGATGCTTATTTCATCGCTTGGTCGATCCCAGTGATCACCGCGAGATGGTGCTGGAGCGCGGGAAGGGTTTTGCGCGCAAAGGCGGCGACATCTGGATCGTCGGACTGCTCGCCTTTCTCAAAGAGTTTCACGGCGTCTTCGTGATCCTCCTTCATTTGTTTCACGTAATCCTTATCGAGGTCCTTGTCTTTCTTGGCCCACTTTTCACTGGCTTTCGTGCTGTCCTTGGGAAGGGTCACGCCTTTTTGTGCGGCCAATGCAGCGAGTTCGGTATTGGCCGTCATGTGATCGGCGACCATCATTTGGGCAAAGTTCTTTACCTGCGGATCTATCACCCGACCCTCCACGACCTGTGAAATTTCGACTTCCTTCATGCCTGCTTTGGCGGCTTTTTCGATGAAGGAATGATCGGAATGCGAGAGTTTCGACATGTCATCCCGTGCGGCCGATGGTGGGCGACGGTGAATTTGGCAACGCCCCGGTTTCGGCTGAGAGCGTGGAGAATAGGGTTGTCGCGACCAAAATAGCCGCGCAACGGAGAGGAATTTTTTTCGATGTTTTCATACGCCGTATAGTAGTCCCGTTCATGTGACAGTTCCCTGACGACTGCTGACCAAAGCCGGCCGATGGGTGCGTGAAAACCAATTCTTAAAGATAATAGGGTGCTGCGCTCACGGGAAATTTCCGTGACTTCCCATCGGACGTTTCGGGGATAAGCGAAAGGATTGGCCCGACGGCGTCACCCTGTGGAGCGGTGAACGTTATTGCGGTTAGCCGTACGACCATGGCGCTTCGGTCAATTACTTCCGCGCGAGGTTCGCGCTATGGTTGGCGGCCATCGTTCATTCAATCCATCCCTCCATGTCCTCTGCCACACTGCCGCACCAACTGATCGAAGCGCCCGCTTCCGACACTTACCGCACTTATGAAACGCTCGGCTACGTCGAAGCCTACGACGCGATCCTGAATGGCGATTACGCGTTTGTCGCATTCAGGGAAACCGATCGGTCAACCGGTGTCTCGATTGTGAAAATTAGCTCGAAGGGAACTGCCGGCGCCTCGTTTGATCCGGCGGCGATGCGCAACCGTTGTCGTGAGGCAGGCGCGAAAAACGAACCGTATTTCACTTGGGGATATTCGTTCACGCCGTCCGTTGGTGATCCGCGCCAGATTGAATTCCGCGTCCACCAAACTGCCGGCGTTCCGGTGGCACTTGAGATATTCGTCGTCACCCGCCGTGCGGATGGCTCGGCGCAACCGGCCAAATCGTTGCGGATGGAAAATTTTATCGCCGAATCCGCGGCACCCCGGGCGCCATTGATCGAGGCGCCCGAAGCAGACTCATCGCACGCCTATAAAACGCTCGGTTACGTCGCGGCGTACGACGCGGTGCTGAATTGCGACTACGCCTTCGTCGCGTATCAGGAAATAGAGAAAAGCTCCGGGCATTGGCGGGTTTGCATCAGATCTACGCAGACCGCCGGCGGCAGTTTCGATCCGGCCGCAATTCGGATCAAAGCCCGTGAGACGGGCGCACAGGGTCAGTCATATTTCACTTGGGGATATCAATTCGAACGTTCCGCCGCCGATCCGCGCCAAATCGAGTTCCGGGTGTACGTGGCGGATGGTGCCCCACGGGAAGTCGAAATTTTTGTCCGTCTGCGCAAAGCGGACCACAGTGCCGATCAGGCGAGTTCGGTTCGGTTTTCGTGGCCACAGGAGTTCTGATAAACCGAGAAACCGGAGTGGGACACAGATTACACCGAGGTAAGCCCGACGCGCACAGAGCAAAGTCGCAGGAAAGTGCCCCGTCCACTGTCGCCAGCAGATGAATTCAAATTCGCGGATTAGGCTGTGTCTGGTAAATAAACTATCGCCAATCAACTCTGCTCGGGCGCGTA
>JBEPTW010000203.1:0-6779 GCA_041691855.1 Verrucomicrobiota bacterium
ACGCGCCCGAGCAGAGTTGATTGGCGATAGTTTATTTACCAGACACAGCCTAAGGCGGCAGGCCCAGCGGTCCCGCCCTCCCTTCTTCACACGGGTTCGCCCGAGAGCTCCATCACCTCACCGGTCGAGGTGGCGAGGAAGCGATGCAGTTCCGCGCCGGAAAAGCTCCCGAAATTTCCCGGATGACAACGCATCAATCCTTCGCGCGCGAGCCGCACGATGCTGCGATTATTCAATTCGGGATCGTTGCAAAAAAAATGTTCACGCGCCTTGTTGGGCAAAAGCATGCTGCCGCGGAGCACGTCGCCAATGATGGCTTCGCCGGCATTGAGCACGACGGACGACGACCCCGCCGTGTGTCCCGGAGTGGCGAGTACGCGCGCTTTGACGCCATGCGGCTCGAGCGAAAATCCATCACGGAACAGCAGATCCGGCTCGAAAGCCTCAAACGGTTCGTCGACAAACGGCCGGACAAGCCGCGAAAGCGTGGAAGTGGGAACGAGCACTCCATTTTCGCCATTGCGCACCAGCTCGGCGTCGCCGACATGGAGCGCGACTTGCACGCCGCCGCGCCGTTTTAATTCCGCCGCGCAACCGGCATGACTGCTGTGCCCATTCGTGAGAATGATGAGCGCCAAATCCTTTAGCCGGACTTCGTAACTTTTCAGGGTTTTAAGGATACGCTTCAAATCTCCCGGTGCGCCCGTGTCGACGAGGATCGGCCGCTCCCCGAGAAGCAGATAACAATTGGAAATGGCACCATGAATCCGGACGAGCATCTGCGGATCCTACAGCATTCCTTTAGCCGGTCAACGCAGCGGTCAACTCCAGATTAAGGTGCATTTTTGGGATCAATCTTTGAACCTTTTTCGTTTTTTCGCATTCTACTCTCAAATAGCCAACGTGGCCGTCGCCGATTCCCATCTTCTCAACTCCGCCCGCCAACAGACGCCTGAAGCATGGAATGCCCTGCTCAAACGATTTCAGCTGCCGCTTTACGCCTATGCCGCCGAATTTCTCCAGGATAAAACAGCGGCGTTCGATATCGTTCAGGAAACTTTTGTCCGCGCCGTCCGGAACATCGCCAGTTTGCGGCAAGACGCCAAGTTTTCCTCCTGGCTTTTCGGTATCGCCCATCAGCAATGCCTCCAACAGTGGCGTCGGACAAACCGAGCGGCGACGATTTTCCCGTCTCAATCGTGCGGGCTTGAATCTTCCGACGATTTTCCGGATGGAAACGAACTGGACCCGCGTGCCGCGCTTATTCGTCGCGAGGAAAGTGATGTTTTCTTTTCTCTCCTTGAGCAATTGCCCGATTTTCAGCGTTCGGCTTTGTTGCTTCACGTCATCGAGGATTTCTCGTTGGAAGAAATTGCCACGATCACGGAAGTGCCTGTCGGTACTGTCAAATCGCGCTTGTACCACGCCAAGCGGGCGCTGCGGGAACTGGTCCGAAATTCATCATGAAAACACCGCGTGAGATTTTATTGGAACGCCATCGAGCTGCCGTGCCTGCACTAGACCGCATGCGAAATGATGCGCTCGCTTTGCTTTCGCCCAACGCTGGCCAGCCATTCTGGCGGTTGGTATTGGACGAATTATTTATCGGGTGTCGCCGAAAATGGAGCGCACTGATCGTGATTTGGCTGTTCATTGCCCTGTTCCATTTCTGCGCTGATGACCGGAACCCGGGTGCCGCTACGCCGCGGCTTTCGCCTGAATGGCGCGCCCAAGAGGACGCCGTACTTGCCCAATTTCTCGAAATCGAAAATCCGCAGCGCTCTCCGTTATGAAGAGATTTCTTCGCATCGCCCGGTGGTTGCTCCTTTCAGCTGCTTTTCTCGCTACGTTTGCCGCCCTGTTTGTGATCGAGGAAAACTGGCGTGGTCGTCGTGCATTGGCGGCGGCCAGGTCGGAACTGGATGCTCATGGTCACGCGTTCGATTTGAAATCGCTCGTGCCGCCCGCGATTCCAGACGAGGTTAACTTCGCTGCGACTCCGCTCTTCCGCGCCGTGGGTTACGCGCGATCTTTCGATCCCATGAGTTGCGACGACCCGGCCGTTTGGCGACGGCTGATTTCGACGCCATTCAAATCAAATTTTTTCTGGAATTCCAGGGATTGGCAGTGGGCCGGCCGGGTTGATCTCCAAAAGTCTCTCAACTTTGCCAGGATCAATTCGGCGGGCATGACGGATTCGCGCGCCGCTGAGACCGTGCTCGCAGACTTGCTGCCAATTCGCACCGATCTCAATAAATTGGTCGCAGCCGCTCGCAGCCGGCCAAAGTCTCGACTCGAACTTGACTACGCTCATTTGCTCGATGGACGGAGCTGGCCCCGCTACGGAACCATGAATTTGCTCGGCGGAGCGTTCACGCTCCGTGCCAGCGCGGAGTTGCGGCTCGGTGACAATACGGCGGCGTTTGGCGATGCACTCGCGTTGATCAGGCTGGCGCTTGTATCAGGCTCGTCATCGCCCGCGCTCGCTGGACAATCGCTAAAAAATATTCTGCTCAATTGTGAGCTCCAGATTTTCTGGGAAGGCTGGGCGACGAATGCTTGGACCGACGCTAATTACACGGAATTCCAATCGTGGTTCAGCCAGGCTGATAGTGTTCCGGTACTGCCACTGACCATCCGCATGGAACAGGAAAAGTATCTCTTCGAAGGCAGCCGTCCCTTTTCGATCCTGGCCTTTACTCGCAAAGGCCCTCGAGGTTGGATTCTGCAAGATTTTGCTCATGTGATTCGCCTGACCGAGTTGGTGCAAGAAGGGGGAGTTGATGCACCAGTTCGACGTTTCAATCCCGAAAAACTAAAACAATTTTCCACTGCGATTGAAGCGACCCGAATTTCTTTCCCGTCGTGGGAGCAGATGTTTGCCTACACCGCCTACACTCAGACCAATATCGACTTGGCGCGTGTCGTTTGCGCACTTGAGCGTCATCGCTTCAGTCACGGTGAGTATCCGGCCAAGTTAGCGGAACTGGTGCCTGATTTCATCGATCAGCTTCCCCGCGATCTCATTTCGGGCGAGCTGTTGCATTACGGCAAATCAGACGGCGACGCTGCCAAGGCGCGCTTCAAACTGTATGCCATCGGTTGGAATAGTCGCGACGACGGTGGCGCGCCGTCGCAACGCCGCGGAGTTTCATATTCCGTGGATATGAAGTCCGGCGACTGGGTCTGGCCGCAGCCGGCGCAAGGTACGGTGCCGCAGAAATCCGCAGCTCCTGTCAAAACTTCAGGTGCTTCACCGTGACGCCTTTGTTGATGAGCTGCTTCAGCGAATCGATGCCAATGTGAATGTGCGAGGCGACGTGGGCTTCGTCGATTTTCCGGTCACTTTCCGTCGTCTTCACGCCTTCGGGTGTCATCGGCTGGTCCGACACAAGCAACAATGCGCCGACAGGAATCTCATTGGCAAACGCGGTGATGAAAAGCGTGGCTGTTTCCATGTCGACCGCCATCACGCGGATTTTTTTCAAATACTTTTTGAACTCGAGGTCATGTTCCCACACGCGACGGTTGGTCGTGTAAACCGTGCCGGTCCAGTAGTCGCGTTGGTGGTCGCGAATCGTCGTGGAAATCGCTTTTTGGAGTGCGAACGACGGCAGGGCGGGAACCTCCGGTGGAAAATAATCGTTGCTCGCGCCTTCCCCGCGAATGGCGGCGATGGGCAGGATCAAGTCGCCGAGTTCCGCGCGGTGTTTGATGCCGCCGCATTTGCCGAGAAATAGCACCGCCTTCGGTTTGATCGCGCTCAACAGATCCATCACGGTCGCCGCCGTCGCGCTGCCCATGCCGAAGTTGATGATCGTGATGCCGCGGGCGGTGGCGCTCGGCATGGGGCGGTCCTTGCCCATCACTGGCACGCGGTGCCAATGGGCGAAGAGCTTCACGTAATTCTGGAAATTCGTCAGGAGAATGTAGCGGCCGAAGTTCCTCAGCGGTACGCCCGTGTACCGTGGCAGCCAGTTATCGACGATCTGCTTCTTCGTTTTCATGCCCGCTTGCTTGGCCATGCCCAAAAAATAACCCCGCCATTTTTGTTGGCGAGGTTATTTCGAAATTCAGATCCCGAGCGCGTGCGCCGGGCGATATGGTCGAGCGTTACCAGCGGAGATTTACTTCACCGCCCCAAGTGAGCGGTGCGCCCGGCGTTCCGTGTGACACGCCGGGAGTGATCGAGCTGTAATAATCCTTGCCGGTCAGATTGCGTCCAAAAAAACGAATATCGCCGCTCCCAAACGAATAGCCGGCTGTGGCGTCGAGCAGCGTGTACGCTTTCTGCGAAAACGCCGCGGTTTCCTGCTCATCATAATAAGTTTTGCCGGTCCACGTCAGTCCTGCACCGTAAAACAGCCCGCGGGCTGGGTGATAATCGACGCGAAGTGCGGCGTTGCCGGAAGGCGCGTACGGCGCGCGATCGCCGGAATAGTTGATGCCGGTGTACGGATCGGTGAAGTTCTGGAGCGTGATGTCAGTGATGCCTCCGATGGCGCGCACGGTGACGTCCGCCATCGGCGTCCACGACGATTCCACTTCGAGGCCGAGCACGCGGGCGCGGTCGGCGTTAACGACGAGGTACTCGTCGGTCGACGTGGAGGGCACGGCGAACGAGCGTTCGATTTGATAACCCTTCACGCGATACGCGTACGCTCGCGAGGTGAACGCCCACTTGGAATCCGCGGGCGCGGTCGAGAGTGCGGCTTCCAAGCCCCACGTGTTTTGCGGATCGTAGCCGGCGAGGCTCGGAACGCCGGTGTACGCGGAATAACCGCCAGCCTTGTAGCCGCGGGCGAGCGTAAACGTCAGATCAGTGGCCGTGTCCAGATGCCGGATCGCGGAGATGCTGGGGAGCAGCGCCGTCCAATGGTCGTTGCGATTCAGCACGGCATTCGATGGCACGATTTCATTTCGCACGAAATCCTTGCGGTCATATTGAAAGCGCAGGCCGGGCGTGATGAGCCAGTTGGCGGAGGGATTAAAGTTGGCCTGGCCGAAAAGGGCGAGCGTATCGCCGCCTTGTCGGAAGTTGGAATTTTCGACTGTGAATCCGCTGAACGAACGGTCTGCCCCGCCGCTGGTGCGCGAGTGGGAATAGAACGCGCCACCAGTGATTTTTCCGCTGACGTAACGAATCTCTTCGTTGAATGCTTTCTGCTGCTGCGTCACCGCGGAGTCGAAATCCGCCCCGCCGAAAACGATCAGGCGATTCGAGTAGGGCGACATGTCCCAGTCCGTGAAACTCGTGGTCGACGTGATCGTGGCGTCGGACCAACGCCGCGTAACCCCGAACGATACCGCCGTAAAATCGATGTCGGTGACGCCTTCCTTGCCCCGCGCGACATCGAAGTAAGGTCCGCCGAGCGGCACTAGCGCGTCAGCTCCGTCACGGCTGCGTTGAGCCAGTACATGCAGCGAAAATTCCAAGTCTTTTTGCGGACGGAAACGCACCCCGATCCGACCGAAGATCGCTTTCTTGTCGTCGACGGTTTGATTGAGCTCGGTGTTGTCGATATAGCCTTCGCGCTGGCTCGTCCCGACGTTGGCGGAGAGATCCCACTGTTCCGTGTGCGCGGCTTGCGCGGTGGCGCCGGTTGAAATTTCCCGATAGTTACCGGCGCTGAAGCTCACGTGCCCGTTCGAGTTTTCGCTGGCAGCGGCGGAGGAGAATTGAATAACGCCCGCGTCGCCGGCCCGGCCAAAAAGTGCCGCTG
Source organism: Verrucomicrobiota bacterium (assembly GCA_041691855.1). Classification (GTDB taxonomy): domain Bacteria; phylum Verrucomicrobiota; class Verrucomicrobiia; order Opitutales; family Opitutaceae; genus Lacunisphaera. The sequence goes on from JBEPTW010000203.1 coordinate 5,724, forward strand.
ACTGCGGTCCGCGATAGATTGTCACCTGGCTGAAGTCATAAAGTTCGCTCGGAAACGTAAACGCTGAGGCGAGCGGAATATCGTCCAGATAAATGGGAGCCGAGGCGTCGCTGAAAAACGGCGTGTTGCCGAGACCGCGCAGCGTCACGGTTTGACCGAACCCGCGCGCGCCCGCGTCGTTGATGGAAAACCCCGGCGTCTCTCGCGCTAGGTCGGAGAACGCCTCGGGCGAAGTAGTGCCGGACTCGACCGTGAGCACGGTCGGTCGGTTGTTGGCTGCGGGCTGATCGTTGACCGTGAGATCAGGCAACCTGACGGTGTCGTCAGCGGCGGTCGCGAGCACCGCGCCGGTCAATGGCAGTAACCAAAATAGCAGAGAAGGTTTGAATCGAGACATCCGCCACCGATGAACGGTTGTCCCGCTGAATGTAAGCTAAAAATTTTATCCGTTCAGCGGAAGGAGTGCGCGATGAATGCGCCATCGGAACGGCTCTCCGCCCCCTGGAGCTGCAGCGACCCCGCTGCAGATTTCCCCGGCGCCATCCGGTAGGTTGCGCGCTCGCCGCGCAACAGCTGTGGGGAGGTGCCATCACCCCGCATCAGTGTCGGGATGGATTTACACCAAGGTCGCCAAGATCACAAAGCTGCGGAATCGAACCGACGGAATTAAACTCGGAGCTCGCGTCCGTTCGACTTCGCTCAGGACGGCCTGAGCCTGTCGAATGCCCGAAGGCCGCAGAGAGCACGGATTTCACGGATGAGCACGGAGGATTCGGCGGAATGCGGTGACCTGTTTGCCTCGCACTGGAGCTGCAGCGACCCCGCTGCAGATTTCCCCAGCGCCATCCGGTAGGTTGCGCGCTCGCCGCGCGACGGCCTTCGTGCCTTAAGTCGGTTTCCCGCGCATTGTTATCCGCCCGTTCCCCACGCTAAAGATCGTCGAGAGGATTGGTGGCCTTCACGACATTGAGATGCAGATAATTCTCCATGAAGAAAAGAGCCGAACCCAGAAGGTTCTGTGGAGCGAAGCCGACACAGGACCCTTGATGAACAAGC
>JBEPTW010000204.1:0-6772 GCA_041691855.1 Verrucomicrobiota bacterium
GCGATTGGCGTGGCACCGCCGAGTACAATCTCGGCCTCGGTGATAGACGCGCGAGTTCGGTAAAAAAATACCTTGTCTCGTTGGGAGCAGACGCCTCCCGGCTTGAAACCCTTTCCAAAGGTTCGACCGACGCAAAGCAGACGGGCGGCGACGCCGTTTGGCAAAAAGATCGTCGGGTCGACTTCGTCGAACTGACCAAATAAGTCGTATTTTCATCAAAAAGGCCGCGGAGCAATCCGCGGCCTTTTTTGTTTTCGTCATTTCAAACCAACCGGGTGACGCACCCATTTCAGCCTAAATTCCGCAGTTCGATCTCGCCACAGAGCTCACAGAGTTTGGAAGGAGGCCACGGAGAAACACTTGTTGTGAGTTGATCTGCGAATTTGCCCTCACCTACTGGGTGATAGTGCATTTGGATGATTTACTGCGGCATTCCTCTGCGTGCTCCGTGCTCATCTCTGTGCACTCTGTGTCCAACTCCGGTTTCTAGGTTCAGCCGCTCGCGAGTTCGAGCAGCATTTTCTCGGATGCTTCGATCCCCTTTTGCATTACACCCAAATGAAAACTCTCATTCGGTGCATGAAGATTATCCTCAGGCAGGAAAAGTCCCATCATCACGGCATCGAGGCCGAGGACTTCGTTTAGGTCTGCAATCAGCCCGACACTTCCGCCTTCCCGTAAGTAAAGCGGCGCTTTGCCCCACACTTCTGTGATCGCCTTGTCCACCGCCCTGAAACCCCGCGCTAAAATTGGCGCCTGATCTTTCGGCGTATTGCTGCGGTCTGGCGGAATCACCACGTACGGCGTCGCGTGGTGTTGTTCGGTAATCGTCAGCGTAACGCCTTTGGGGCATCGCTCTTTAATTGTTTTAAAAATCGTCGCCTTCACCGTGTCCGGCGTCTGATTTGGCACCAAGCGGCACGTAATTTTCGCGATCGCTTTGCTTGGAATTACCGTCTTGGTCCCCTCGCCTTGATAGCCTCCGCTAAATCCGTTGAATTCCAGCGTCGGAAGAAAACGAATGGCCTCGAACGGGGTGTAGCCCGTCGGCGCATGAAATTCTTTTATCCCGAGAAACTCCGCGTATTTTTTTTCCTGCAGCCCAAGTTTTTTTAGTTCCGCCCGTTCCCACTGCTCCGGCTCGACCACCGCGTCGTAGAACCCCGGAATGTTCACAAATCCATCAGGCGTGTGCAGCGAAGCGCAGAGTTCCGCCAGCGCCTGCAAGGGATTCATCAGCGCTCCCCCGTGCAGCCCGGAATGGAGATCGGTTTTCGGTCCGGTCACTTCCACTTCAAATGCCACCATCCCACGCAACCCTACGGTGATGACGATCTGCTCGGGCGACGGACTTCCGGTGTCGGAAAAATAGATGAAATCCGCCCGTAACTTTTCCTTATTTTCCAACAGGAATTTCTTGAAATTCTTGCTCCCAATTTCCTCTTCGCCCTCGACGACAAATGTAATTCGCAGCGGAAGCTCAGAATTTTTCTCCAGCAGCCGGGCAACGGCCGCCAAATGGACCATTAACGGACCTTTGTTGTCCGCAGTCCCGCGACCATAAATTCGTCCGTCCTTGATCGTTGGCTCAAACGGAGGGGTCTGCCATTTTTCAATCGGGTCCGCCGGTTGCACGTCGTAGTGCCCGTAGATGATCACGTGAGGCCACTTCGAATCTCCTTCACGTTTAGCCAGGATCACCGGATGTAATGGCGTTGGCACGACCTCCACCGCGAAACCCATCTCGGTTAACAATGAAGAGACGAAGTTTTGGGCGCCCAACATACCCGGTTTATACTGCGGATCGGCGGAAACGCTCGCGTGCCGGACGTATTCCTTCAACTTTTCCAAGGGATCGAACATCCACCAAACCATGGCGACGTTTCCCGCCGGCGCTAGCAAGAATTACTGGCCAACACCGGTCCCTATCCGCCGGGCGGATTAGAATCGAATCAGTGCTTAAAATGACGGCTGCCGGTGAAGACCATCGCCATGCCCCGTTCGTCCGCCGCGCGAATCACTTCTTCATCGCGCATCGATCCGCCGGGTTGAATCGCGCACGTCGCGCCCGCGTCAGCTGCGGCAATCAACCCATCGGCGAACGGAAACAGCGCTTCGCTGGCCACAATCGATCCCTTGAGGTCAAGTTTGGCTTCGCCGGACTTCCACACTGCGATCCGCGAACTATCCACCCGCGCCATTTGCCCGGCGCCGATGCCCAGCGTCTGTTCTCCGCGACAATAAACGATGGAGTTGGATTTGACGTGTTTTCCGACCTTCCAGCCAAACATCATCGAGGCCCATTCGTCAGACGTGGGTTGCCGTTTGGTGACGACCTTGAATTCCTTGAGGTTGCCGAGGGTCCGATCGCGATCCTGCACTAGAACGCCGCCCACGACCGAGCGTATTTCCTGCAAGGCATCGGCGCCAATCCCGTCCTTGGCGATCATCAGCCGCAAATTTTTCTTTTTCCCAAAAATCGTCATCGCTTCATCGCTGAAGCGCGGAGCAATAATCACCTCGGTGAAAATCTCCGAGATGACTTTCGCGAGCGCGCCGTCCATCGTTTGATTGATCACGATGATTCCGCCAAATGGCGACTGCCGATCAGTCGCATAGGCCTTCTCCCACGCTTCGAGCAACGTGTCCGCGCTGCCAACGCCGCAGGGATTGGTGTGCTTGAGAATCGCCACCGTTGGCCGCTCAAACTCGCCAATCAGATACGTGGCGGACGTGATGTCCAAAAGGTTGTTGTAACTCAGTTCCTTGCCCTGGAGTTGTTCGAAATGATCGTGGAATGTGCCGTAAAGCGCGGCCTTTTGGTGGGGATTCTCGCCGTAGCGCAAGCTCTGCGCCTTTTTCAAGGACAACGAATAGGTCGCCGGAAATCCACTCAGCGCCTCGAGGTCGGGCTCGTGTTGCTGGCCTTCGAGATAACGCGCAATCGCGGCGTCGTAGCTGGCGGTCCGTTGAAAAACCTTCAAGGCAAGCTTGCGCCGCAAGGTCGCGAGTTCCTCAGGCTTTTCGGTGGCGATGACAGCGGCATAATCCGCTGGATCGCAAACGACCGTGACGCTTTCGTGATTCTTGGCCGCGCTCCGCAGCATCGAAGGGCCGCCGATATCGATATTCTCGATCGCCTCCTCAAATTCCACGTGAGCCTTCGCCACCGTTTGTTCGAACGGATAAAGATTAACCACTACCAGATCGATCAATTCGATGTCATTTTGCTTGGCCTGAGCCAAGTGATCGGGCTTGTCGCGGCGGCAGAGCAATCCCCCGTGAATCTTGGGGTGCAAAGTTTTTACCCTGCCCTCCATAATCTCAGGAAATCCCGTGTGTTGGCTCACCTCGGTCACCGGCAAACCCGCTTCAGCGAGCAGTTTCGCCGTACCGCCGGTCGAAAGCAGTTTGTAGTTCTTTTGTTTAACGAGGGCAGTGGCAAATTCCACTAGACCGCGTTTGTCGCTGACGGAAAGGAGCGCGAGCTTTTGCATGAAGATCGCTTTTGTGAAGCAGCTGCATTTGACCGCAAGTCGAAAGGCCTTTTCCGACCGTCACTTTTTTCATGTATTTCGTCGGTCGGCTCGTTTCTACTTAACTGACTGATGACTGCGCCCATCGAACTACCCGGATTGCGGGTTGAACTGGATAAACTTGTTTACCGTCACGGTGGCGAGCAACTCCCGCCTGACCGGCCGCACGCGTTCATCTATCACCTGACGATTCGCAATGACTCCGAGCGGACCGTCACATTACTGGGACGCAAATGGGTGGTCGAAAACTCCGACGGCACGCAGTTGGTGGTTGAGGGCGACAAGATCGTGGGGGAAAGCCCGTGTCTGGCGCCCGGCGCTCACTTTTCCTACAACAGCTACCACGTCACCGCTTGCGACGCTCGCGCGCATGGGAGTTTTCACGGGCTGGACGAGAATGGGGATCGCATTTTTGTGCGTATTCCAGCGTTTTTGCTTCAGATTCCGGGGCGGTGAAGCTCGCGCTCGGCCAGCTCAGCCCCAGCGGCGGAATTCCTCTGCCACAAAACCTTGCACCGGCAGCGGCTGTAGCGCTCTCTGATGGGATTGATGAAGATAATCGACCTCAACGGCGCCGGCGGTATCGGGGCCAATTCAATGTATGTTCAACTGGGTGACTTCCATCTAGTGATCGACAGTGGCCTTAACCCGAAAGAAGCGGGTCGCCGCGCCGCGCCGGACCTTCGGCCGCTCCAAGGCGTAAAACTCGATCTCATCATCATCACCCACTGCCATTTGGATCATATTGGTTCTTTGCCGCTTTTGATGCGCGCCCATCCGAATACGCCCGTGATCATGACGCTCCCCAGCCGCATGTTGATTGAGCGGATGTTGCATAACTCCGCCAATGTCATGGTTCGCGAGCGTGAGGAAAAAAATATCCTCGAATACCCCCTTTTTACGCACGACGAAATCGATCGCGTCGCTCCCCGGATGTTTCCGCAAGCGTTTGGCAATCCCAAGAAATTTTCCGGCGCCCACGACGAAATCGAATTCACCTTCCACCCGGCCGGTCACGTCGCCGGCGCTGCCGCCGTGGAAATCGTGCACAAACATCGCCGCATCCTTTTCACCGGCGACGTCCTTTTCACCACGCAGCGGATTCTTGACGGAGCAAAACTTCCTGCAGGACATTTCGACACCCTCGTCACCGAAACAACCCACGGTGCGACAGAGAAACCGCCCGGTAATGTGCGCTCGAATGAAATGATCCGTTTGATCGATACGATCAACGCCACCCTCCAGCGCGGCGGTTCGGTCCTCATTCCAGTTTTTGCACTGGGCCGGATGCAGGAAATCCTCGCGATCCTGCACGACGCCCGAAAATTCAACCGACTCGCCCCCGCGCCCGTGTTCGCGTCCGGACTGGGCATGGATATTTGCGATTATCTCGACGACATCGCCAAAAAGACGGGGTTGGTTCATTTCACGCGTACGATCCTAAAAGACCTCAAGGTAAAGAAATCTCCGCGCGACATCGTTCCGGGCAAGGAACCGCATACTCAGGGTATTTATGTGGTCAGCAGCGGCATGTTGGTGGAGAAAACCGCTTCCTACACGCTGGCTTCTTCCCTCGCGGGAAGCGCCAAACACAGCATTTGCTTTGTGGGCTATTGCGATCCCGATACCCCCGGCGGACAGTTGCTCGCCGCCAAAAATGGCGAGGAATTTCTCTTCGAAGCCGTCAACGTTAAGACCCGGATTCGCGCCCAAATCGAACGCTTTGAATTCAGCGGCCATGCCTCGCGCGACGAACTGCTGGATTACGCCGTGAAGTGTAATCCACGGTCCATCGTGCTGACCCATGGCGACCCACCTGCCCGCGCATGGTTTGCGGAACAACTCGCCGCAAAATTACCCAACGCCAGGGTATTGGATCCCGTCCCGCTGCAAGCCCACTTGGTCTGATCGGCCAAAACGCGGCAATCGTTTTAGCCGCGCCGAAATAATCGCCCGCGATTATCTTCCGATCGTTTCTCGCAACAGCTTTATCATGGCCGCGTTTCCGGCGACATATTGCACGCGAGGTGCATTCAAGGTGAATTCGCGCATGGGAAACGGCCGATGCTCAAGGTAGTTAATTTCCACCCCGGCTTCGCTCAATAACGCGCAAGCTGCCGCGATATCCCACACTTTGTTGTTGTGGTCGACGACGCCGTTCAAGAGTCCAATGGCCGCGTACGCGAGATGCAAGGTGCTGCTACCGAGGCCGCGGATTTTGAATTTTTCGAGCACTCGCTTGCCTTCATCGGCAAAGGATTTGTCCACCGGCGAATGAAATCCAATCAAACTATGGCGATCGGGCGGTTCGGTATTCGGAATAATTTTTCTTTCCCCGTCCCAAACACCCCGGCCGGGCCCTCCCTGAATCAAAACGCGCCTGGCCATGTCGTAAATGACCCCGTAAATAGGCACGCCGTTCTCCAAAAGCGCGAGTGAGATCGCACAATAAATAATTCCGCCCGCATAGTTGTTGGTTCCATCGATCGGGTCCAAGACCCAGCAAAAACGCGACGTAATCGGCACCGGATGCTCTGTCGGCGTCAATTCCTCGCTGAAAAATTGATCGCCGGAAAATTGGGCCGTGATCGCATCCTGAATGTGTTGCGAGATGGCAATATCGACCGGCGTGACCTTCGTTCCATCGTGTTTGATTTCGGGTTTCGCTTTGCCGAATTCACGATGCATCAGCGCGGTCTCAGTCATGACCGCCTGCCTTGCGGCCGCAATGCGTTGTTCGATTTCTGAATTATTGCCCACCGTCACAGTGATGATCACGGTTGCGAAAAGAGAAAGACCTATTTCGGTCCAGGCTTCCGCCAGTTTTTCTGATCCTAGCGGACCCGCGTTTCGTGCGCGGTTTTTATAGCGACATTTACAGCTCAATTCCCTAGGCGTCTGATGGTCTTATGCGTTCACTCCGATTGTATTTTTTATTTCTCGTGTTCGGTTTAATCGCCCGCCGGGGTGTCGCGGCCGATTACTCCGCAAACCCCGGCCCGTTCGCCGTCGGAACGCTCGAGCAAACCTGGCATGATGCTTCGCGTAATCGCGACGTGCCCGTAAAAATTTATTATCCAAAATCAACGAACACCGACACCCCGGAGAAATTCCCCGTGATTATTTTTTCCCACGGTTTGGGCGGATCCCGCGACGGCTACGCTTACCTCGGGGAACATTGGGCGAGCTGCGGATATATTGTGGTGCACCCGCAACACCACGGCAGCGACAAGGAC
>JBEPTW010000205.1:0-6743 GCA_041691855.1 Verrucomicrobiota bacterium
AACGGCACGACCTGCACGCTCACCGTCGGCGTGGATTTCGGCGAACGGCTCCGGCGCGAACAAGTCCAGAACGCAACCTACCAGATTTCCCGCGCCGTGCTGGCGGGCACGGATCTCCCCACACTGTTCGCGGAATTACATGGGCTCGTGGCAACCCTGATGGCCGCGAAAAACTTTTACGTCGCACTACTCAATGCCGACGGAAGCCTGCTCAGTTTTCCCTATTTTGTCGACGAAACCACCGAGGCACCTCCGACCCGACGGCCGGGGACCGGATTGACGGAATACGTGCTACACACCGGGAAACCTTTACTAACCTCCGCCGACGAACTCACCGTCGTGCTGCGCGATCACAATCGGTACATGCCAGTCGGGCAACCCGCAGCGCTTTGGTTGGGAGCACCCTTGATGATCGATGGCCGGGCCATCGGTGTGATTGCCGTGCAGGATTACCACAATCCGAATTCCTATGGCCCGGAAGAAAAACGCCTGCTGATGTTTGTCGCCGACCAAGCGGCGGCGGCCGTTTACCGTCGTCGCAGTGAAGCGTTGCAGCGGGAATCGCAGGATTATTTTGCCAAGTCATTTCAAGCGAGCCCGGCGCTCACCGCGTTGCTCCGGCTCGACGACGGCCGGATTATGGAGGGCAACACCGCATTTCTGACTTCCTCCGGCTACACGCGCGAGGAAGTCCTGGGCCGCACCGCCATCGAACTCGGCGTCTGGTCCGATCCCGACAGCCGGGTCGCCTTCATGGAGCTGCTGGGCAAAACCGGAGAGGTGCGCGACTTTGAAGCGGTTTTTTATACGAAAACACGCGAGCCACGCTATGTCTCGCTCAACGCTGACATTCTCGAACTGGAAGGCACGCGGTGCATGTTGATCACCGCGATCGATCGAACGGAGCGCCGACGACGCGAACAGGTTCAGGACGCGACCTACCAGATTTCCCGCGTCCTGCTCACCGGCGGCGACCTGCCGACGCTGTTCGCGGAAGTGCACCGGCTGATCGCCGGCTTGATGCCGGCGCGAAATTTCTACGTCGCACTCCTCAGCCCCGACGACTCCATCGTGAGTTTTCCGTATTTCGTCGACGAATATGTCCCGGATGCGCCGTCGCGTCCGCCGGCGAATCGTTTCACCGAGCACATCCTCCGCACCGGTCGCGCCCAACTCGTCACCGCCATGGAATTGGACGTGATCTTGGCCGCGAATGGTCCTTATCAGACATTGGAAAACCCGGCAGCCGTCCGTCTCGGCGCCCCGTTGTTGATCGACGGTCGCCCGCGCGGCGTCATCGCGTTGCAGGATTACGACAACCCGACCGCTTACGGCGAAGAAGCCCTGCAATTGCTGATGTTCGTGGCCGGACAAGCCGCGGCGGCCGTGCAAAGACGACAGGCCGAAGACGCACTCGCCCGAGCAGAACAACAGTATCGCGGTATCTTTGAACACGCTCTGGAAGGTCTCTACCAATCGCGGCCCGACGGGCATTTCGAACGCGTCAACCCGGCGCTCGCGCACATTCTTGGCTACGATTCACCGAGCCATCTTATCACCGACATCAACGACATCGGCCGGCAATTCTACGCCAATCCCGAACGCCGGAACGAGTTCATGCAGCGAATCAAGTCCTCCGATGAAGTGATCGATTTCGAATCCGAGGTGGTTCGCCGCGACGGGGCGAAATTATGGATCTCCGAATCCGTGCGGGTGTTTCGTAATCCGAAGGGCGAGCCCATCATGTTTGAAGGCGTTGCGATCGACATCACTGCCCGACGCGAAACCGCGCGCACCTTGCAAGCCGCGAAGGACGCCGCCGATGCCGCGAATCGCGCGAAGTCCCAATTTCTCGCCAGCATGAGCCACGAGCTGCGCACGCCGCTCAACGGCATTCTCGGCTACACGCAGATCCTTCGTCGCGATCCGTCATTATCGGACAAACAGAGCGACGGACTCAGCATCATCCACCAATCGGCCGATCATTTGCTCGCGGTCATCAATGACGTGCTCGATCTCGCAAAAATCGAGGCCCGCAAACTGGAATTACATCCCGCCGAATTCGATCTCCACGAATTCGTCGATGGCGTGCAAGCGTTTTTCCAACCCCGGGCTCGCGAAAAAAACCTGCTCTTGGAAACCGCTTTTTCGACCGATCTGCCACATGTCGTCATCGGCGACGCCCAACGGCTCCGTCAGGTCGCTTTTAATCTCCTGAGCAACGCCGTGAAATTCACGAGCCGCGGTGGCGTGGTTTTCTCTGCGGAAAAAATTGGCGAAAAAATCCGCTTTTCGGTGAGCGACACCGGTCCCGGTATCGCAGCGGAGGACCAATCACGACTGTTCGAGCCGTTTTCGCAAATCGGCGATCACAAGCGCCACGCAGAAGGCACCGGCCTCGGGCTGAATGTCAGCCGCGGCATCGTTGAACAAATGGGTGGACGCCTGCTCCTCGAAAGCCGCGCCGGTTGGGGCAGCCGTTTTTGGTTTGAAGTGCCGCTCCCCATCGCTGCTGCGGAAACGATCCTTGCGCCGACGATCATTCCGCGGCGCATCGCCGGCTACGCGGGAAAACGTCGCCACGTGTTGATCGCGGACGATCATTCCGCCAACCGCAGCCTGCTCGTCGATCTTCTTTCGCCGCTCGGCTTCGAAGTGGCGACTGCCGTCGACGGCACGGAGGTAATCACCCGCGTAAAGGAACGCCGGCCGGACATTATCCTGCTGGATTTGCGAATGCCGCGCATGGATGGATTCACCGCCGCCCGCGCGATCCGGGAATTCTTTCCGACGGACGGACCATTGATCATCGGCATCTCCGCGAGCGCTTTTCACCCAGACCGGCAGGCGTGCCTCGATGCGGGTTGCACGGAGTTTCTCGCCAAACCATTTCGCGAAGAACAATTGCTTAGTGTGCTGGAACGGCAACTCGTGCTCCAGTGGCACTACATCGAGGTCACTCCGGTCAATTCCAACCCACCGTTTCCCCTCGAGCAGCAGGCGCCCGATCCCGCCGATGCGCTCGCGCTCTTCGAGCTCGCGAGCAAGGGTGATGTCATCGGCGTGCGCACGTACGCGCAGAAACTTGCGGAACGCGATCCGCGGCTGGGTTTCTTTACCCAACATATCACCGATCTGTCCGCGCGATTTAAAATGAAAGCCATCCGGCAGGCGGTCGCGCGTTATCTCCCCGCCGAGAATTCGGAAAAAACCTGACCATGTCCGCCACCATCCTGATTGTTGACGATACGCCCGCCAATTTGAGCGTGCTTGTGGATACCCTTTCGGAAACCGGCTACAAATTAATGGTCGCGGAGGACGGCGAGGACGCCATCGCGCAAACCTCGCGCGCGCAGCCCGATCTCGTGTTGCTCGACGTCATGATGCCCGGCGTCGATGGCTTTGAAACGTGCCGCCGTCTGAAAGCCCAACCCGCCACGAGCGACATCCCGGTGATTTTCATGACGGCGCTCACGGACACGGCGGAAAAAGTCCGGGCCTTCAGCGCCGGCGCGGTGGACTACATCACGAAACCGATCCAGCACGAGGAAGCGCTCGCCCGCATCAGCACCCACCTTACGATCCGGCGGCTGCGCCATGAATTGCAGCAACAACTGGCGCTCAAGGAACGTTTCATGCGCATCGCCGGCCACGACCTGCGCAATCCGCTTTGCCTGATTCTCATGTCCGGGGAACTCGCCCGGCGAAAAGGCGCGTCGCCCGCCGTCACCGAATATCTCGAGAGCATCAACTCATCCGCGCAACAAATGCGCCGGATCATCGATACGTTTCTCAACATTCGGAAGCCTGGCGATGCCCAGCGTGGACCGATGGATCGCAGCGACCTGAACCTGATCGCTACTGCGGTCGCCGCTCAAAACGAACCCGCCTTCGAGCGCAAAAACATCACCCTCTCGCTCGAACTCGCCGACCCGCTGCCCTTGGCGCGCGCAGAGGCCGGCTGCATTTACCAGGCGCTGAGCAACTACGTGAGCAATGCGATCAAGTTTCATCCGCCCGGCGGCAAAATCGTGGTCCGTACCCGGCGATCGGATACGCGTCTTCGCGCCGAGGTCCAGGACAGCGGCCCGGGCGTTCCACCGCATGAGCGAGTGCGGCTCTTCGACGAATACTCGCAAATCTCAAATCCTCCAACCGGCGGTGAAGACAGCACCGGGCTTGGTCTTTCGATCGTGAAACAACTGGTTGAATCCGAACACGGCGTCGTTGGTGCGGATTTCCCCGCCGATGGCGGCTCGGTTTTTTGGTTCGAAGTGCCGATCGCGCCCGGAACTTGATTGATCAGGGGTCTGCCAGTACTTCCGTCAGGTTTGTTGTGGGCGGGGTGCCCTCACTCCGCTTCTGACGAGCGGTGCGCGACTTAAACCCGCAGGGCGCGTTTAAGAAAGAAATCGTAGCACAGGCCTCCGGCCTGTGGGCTCAACGAGTACCAATCCGACGGGCGGGACGCCCGTCGCTACAAAACCAACCAACCATGTGGGCGGGGTTGCCCTCACCCGGCGAGGCACTGGCCACGAGTGCGAAATCCGCCGGGTGAGGGCACCCCGCCCACATGGGTTGTGCGATGGGCCCGCAAGCTACGACCGCATCCGAATTATCGGGCCACCCAGATGCCTCACGCTCGTCGAAGGCGGGCTTGGCGATCCAGCTCGCTGGATTGCTTCGTCGCTCCGCTTCTCGCGATGACTGCGATTGAAAAGGTGAGACAGTGTGATGGGATTTGCTCCGAAGTGTGATCCATTCGGGCCCGGAAAATTCTGCTGAATGCAGATGTGCTCAATATAGCAGACGAGCGCGGATGGTGCCGGGGACGTTTTGCAATTCTTCGATGGCGATGGTGCTCGCGGCGGCATCCACATCCATGACGCAATAGCCAATATGTTCGTTCGTCTGCAAATATTGTCCGGAGATATTGATCCCGTGTTTGCCGAAGCGCTCGTTGATGTTGGCGAGCACGCCAGGAATATTTTTGTGAATGTGGAGCAGGCGGCTTTTGCCCGAGCCTTGCGCGGGCAACGTGACTTCCGGGAAATTCACCGCAGTCACCGTCGATCCGTTGTTGGAATAACGAATCAATTTATCCGCCACTTCCGTGCCGATATTTGCCTGTGCTTCGATTGTCGAGCCGCCGATGTGCGGGGTCAGAATGGCGTTGTCAAACTTCCGCAGCGCCGAGACAAATTCCTCGTCATTGCCCTTGGGCTCCGCGGGAAAAACATCGATGGCCGCACCGGCGAGATGTTTGTTTTCCAGCGCGGCGGCGAGCGCAGGAATATCCACGACACTGCCGCGGGCGGCGTTGATCAGGAATGAATCCGCTTTCATCGCGGCCAGTTCCTTGCGGCCGATCATATTTTTGGTCTGCGGCGTTTCCGGAACGTGCAGCGTGACCACGTCGCTCTCGCCGAGCATCGCGTTGAGTGAAGGTATCGCGCGCGCGTTGCCGAGAGGAAGCTTGCCCTCGATATCATAAAAGAGCACGCGCATGCCGAGCTGTTCGGCGAGAATTCCGATCTGCGTACCGATGTGGCCATAGCCGATTATCCCCAGCGTTTTGCCGCGGACCTCGACGCTGCCGATGGCGCTCTTCGTCCAGCCGCCGCGATGCACGAGCGCATTTTTTTCCGGAATGCCGCGGAGCAGCATGATGATTTCCCCGAGCACAAGTTCGGCGACGCTGCGGGTGTTGGAATAAGGTGCGTTGAAGACGGGGATGCCCCGCTTGGCGGCGGCGGCGAGATTTACCTGATTGGTGCCGATGCAAAAACAGCCGATGGCGATGAGCTTGGGCGCAGCGTCCAGTATTTCCTCGGTCAGTTCGGTGCGGGAGCGAATGCCGACGAAATGCACGTCCTTCAACGCCGCTTTGAGCGCATCACCGGTGAGAGATTTCGGCAGATTGCGGACCGAGGTGTAGCCGTCGCGATTGAGAGCGTCGGTGGCATTGGCGTGGAGTCCCTCGAGGAAGAGAAACTTGATGCGTCGTTTGTCGAAGGAGAGTTTTTTCATGGTCTGGGCAATCCATTACGAATCACGTGTCGCTGGCTTTGGCCAGATTGTCTTCGCGGATGCAAAAGGTATCTGTGAATTTGTTGACTGCAGCAGTGGCTCAGAGTTCGTCCTGCGCGTGGGAAAGAAATACTGGCAAGGGATTAACCGGATGTCGCGCTTGCCTGCCCGCAAATTCCGCCTTGGCTGGCCGGCATGCCTTCCCGACCCATTCCCGGATCCACTGGTGCCGTGCTGACCTGCCTGCCGTCGCCTTATTTGCCGCATACGGCGACGGGCTTGCTTTATTTTCCCCGGTTTCTGGCGAAGTGCCATTACGTGAAGGAACATGGCGCGCTGCCACCGAGCTACGCGAAGAACTACAAACGCGGCCTCGACCGATTTATCAGCCAACATCTCGGAATCGAGCCGGTAGCGGTGGAAAAAATTGTTTTTGAATCGTCGACCGACGATGAAGTTGAAACCAAATTAAAAGCGATCTTTCCGGCTGACGTGCGAGCGGTGGCTTGGAACCGGAATCTCGTGCAAAAGGGCATGACCGAAACCGGTCGGGCTTTCATGTTGGAATCGCTCACTGCGATGGGATGCGCGGACCGCTTCGAGGAAATCAAGAGCGTGATCGACATGATCGACTTCGACGAAGGGCGGATCGAATAGGCTTATTCTAATTAGTTTTCAAGTTGATACTATTAATCCAAGGCCAGCGCGTGAGG
>JBEPTW010000206.1:0-6626 GCA_041691855.1 Verrucomicrobiota bacterium
CTTAGTCTTAATTGACCGTCACGTCCTGGTCGTTTTCTTGCAGCGCCTGTCCGTTTTTGGTGATCTTAACGGCTTCAAGATCGAGAACCCGAATCGACACGTGCTTACCGCGAAATTCAACCGGGCCATCAGCTGGTGAGACCCATCGTTCGAACGCAGCCTTTCCCTCGTCGCCGAGTGTTACCCTCACGTAAGTTCGTTTGAGCGGCTGGATGGCGACTCGGTTTTGTTCGCCTGATTCCGCTGGAGGCGAATCGGTTGCTGCGCGGCCCTGCGTCAGTTCTTCTTTACTTACCGGCTTCGCCTTACGCACTTCCGGTTCAGCTGGCGCTGTGGAATTAGCAGCCAAAGCCTTGCGCGTTTCCGGCGGCCCCGATGTCGCGACAGGGGACGCGACCGGCGCACTCGTAGCCACAGCGCCAATGTTTGGAGCTGCCGCCGGGCTCGACCCACCCGAGGCAACCGCCGGCGTCGCAGTTGGCAACGTTTGCGCGCTCGAGCCCCCTCGTCCCGGCGCGAGCCGCTGCACATTGAGAAAAAATTTCATGCCAAGAAAGCCGACCACTAAAACCACCACCCCCACAATGAGCGGCATTGGCGAAACGCGATTGCTCCCGCCGGTAGCAACGGGACGGCGCCGAACCACCGGCGCGGAGACCGGTTTCGCGCGCTCGTTCTCCTGGAGGTACGAGTAGCCGTCCACATTCACGCTCTCGGAATCCTCAAATGCGTCCAGGTAAGGCGTCACGTCGACATCCAGGAATTTCCCGTAAATAAGCAGGAAACCCTTCGCGTACGCCAGGCTCGGGAATTGCGAAAAATCGTCCGCCTCAATTTCCGCCAGCCTGTGCGGGCGAATTTTGGTCATCCGCGCGGCTTCATCGAGCGTGAGATTTCTCACCAGCCGTGCTTCCTGAAATTTTTTTCCGAGCCCCTCTATTGTCATGAGCGAAAAGCCGGCTAAACGGCAGCATCGAGATCGACCAAAATCTCGCGTGGTTTGGCGCCCTCGCCGGGACCCAAAATACCGCGCTGCTCCAGAATATCAACGATTCGCGCCGCGCGCGTGTAACCGAGTCGCAACCTGCGCTGGAGCAGCGAAGTGGATGCGCGTTTTTCCTGTCGAATAATCTCGATGCATTTTTCGACCAGCTCTTCATCTTCGGCGGTCACTTCTTCCTCCGGCGCACTGGTGGATTGGAGCTTCTCATGCATGGCCGTATCAAATGCAGGCGGACTTTGTTTCGAAATAAATTCTACGAGCGCGTGAATCTCATTATCAGTGACCAGCACGCCTTGCGCACGAATGAGTCGTGAAGCGCTCGGTGGCAGATAAAGCATGTCGCCCTGCCCGAGCAAACGCTCGGCGCCGTTTTCATCAAGAATGACGCGGCTGTCGATCTTGCTCGCGACCTGGAATGCGATGCGGCTGGGAACATTCGCTTTGATAACCCCGGTGATCACGTCCGCGCGCGGGGTTTGAGTTGCGACGATCACATGCATGCCAGCTGCACGTGCCATTTGCGTGATGCGCGCGATCGCCGTCTCGACATCCGCGGGCGCGGTTTGCATCAGATCTGCCAACTCATCGACGATGACGACGACGTACGGAATTCTGTCGGGAACGACCTCCTCGTCTTCGCGCGGCACTTTGATCGCTGTAGCGTCCGCTGTCTCAGCGGACTTGCGCGCGCGATCCGGTGAGACACCGGACTCTACAGCCTCAGCATCGAGTTCTTTCTGGGTTTTTTTCTTCGGCCGTCCATTAAACCCGACAATGTTCCGCACGCCTGCGCGGGCAAACATTCTATAGCGGCGTTCCATCTCGTCGATCAGCCATCGTAACGCTAACAGAACTTTTTTCGGATCCGTCACGATCGGAAATGCAAGATGCGGCAACGATTGATACGCCTGCATTTCCACCATTTTTGGATCAATGATAACCAAGCGCATCTCTTCCGGCGTGAAGCGAAAGAGCATGCTGGCAATCAGCGCGTTGATACAGACGCTCTTTCCGCTGCCAGTCGTCCCAGCGACAAGCAGGTGCGGCATCTGCGCCAGGTCGGCAATGATTGTCTTGCCGTAAACGTCCTTGCCGAGCGCGAGCGGAATTCTTGCATGCTCTTTCGCGGTGTCCCAATCAGTCGATTGAAAAAGCTCGCGCAATTTCACCGTGACTTTGCGCGTATTGGCCAACTCAATTCCGACAGTGTCTTTGCCCGGAATAGGCGCGAGAATGTTGATTCGTTCGGCACTTGTCGCTCGTGCAAGGTCGCGCTCGAGACTCACAATCTTGTCCACGCGCACGCCCTTGGCCGGATAAACTTCGTACCGCGTGATGGTTGGACCCTTCGTGATGTCTCCAGGTCCTACGGCGATTCCAAATTGGGCCAACGTCTCAATGAGAATTTGCTGGACCTCTTGTAGTTCGGAAGGATCGGTGGCTGTACGCGCTTCAAGACTGTGTTCCTCGAGCAGATCAAGCCCGGGCAAGACGTAATCATCCCAGCTGGAAGTGGCACTTGTCGGACTGGTGGCCGTCTTCGATTTTTCTTCACTTGCGCGCAGCTCCGCGAGAGAAGGTCTGCGCCGACTTACCACCCGCTCAGTCGACGGCACCGTCGTATCGACGACTTTCGGCGCGGGCCGATTCGCCAATTCATCCGGCGAAATCATTGTCGCTACAGGTTCAGGCACAGGAAGCCCTTTCTTTTTGAGTTGCTTCTGCAGCGCTTCGAGCGCGCTCCGCCCCTTCTGGGTCTTCAGTTGTTCCTTGAGATCCGACTTTCGAATCGTTCGACGCACGCGCCATTCGTGCAACTTCGCCACGCTCCGGCGCGTAAGGTTGACCATCTCGCGAACAAAATGAATCGGGCGCAGACCCGTAACCAAAATCAGCGTGGTTAAATAAACTCCAACGACAAGAAGAACCGAGCCGACCGGGCCTAGAGCCGCGGGGAGCAGCCCACGATGTTCATCGGACAAACGATAACCGATGAGACCGCCCGGTCCTTGAATGTCCACCGGCACCTTCCTTCCGAGGAAATGGCTGATCCCCCACGCTTGGTCCAAGCATGCACCAGAAATGAGGAATAGAATGATCCACGGGATTCGAAGCGTGACACGCAATCGAGGATGAAATAATTTCGCGGCGCCGAATCCGAGTAGAACGGCCGCCAGCAATAGTGAAGCAAAAACGCCGATTAGCTGATAGCAAATGCCTGCGACGATAGCTCCTAGCGGCCCAATGAAATTTTGAGCAGGATGATTCGCCGGCGAAACGTGACTAAACCAGAACCACGACGGTATATCCTTCGGCGTATAAGAAATCAGCGCGAAAAAAAGTAGCGTGCCGGCAAAAAGCAGAACGAGAGCGAACACTTCGTTCCACGCGCTGAGTCTTTCTGTGCGGCCCACCGCGTGTGATAGTAATGCCATGTAGGCGTCTTTCAATCACAACTAACGCTTTCGCCTTGCACGCGCCACCAGAGGCTGATAACTGTGCCAGCGCATTATGGCTTCTTTCGTTCGCCAGGCCGTCATCGCTGCTTCGCTCTGCCTCTTTCTGTTTTCTACATCTTGCGAAAAGCATCCCCTTGGACAGATGCCGGAAAATCAGAGGGAGCAACCCGATCCGGCAAAGGTCTGGTCGAATGCGGCAGAACAACATTCTGAGGGACATTCGACTTCAGGAACGCCGGCCGAAGTTCCGCACGAAGCTCGGTAGGGAAAGGAGATCCCATGGCTAAACACAAATACATGAGGTCACCACCGAACCTGACCGGGATGCCGCCGGGGGTCCCCTACATCATCGGGAACGAAGCGGCTGAGCGTTTCTCCTACTACGGCATGAAATCGGTCCTGACCGTTTTCATGGCGCATTACATCCTGAACCAGTCGGGTCTGCTGGCGCCGATGCAGGAGAACGAAGCGTACATGTACACGCATTATTTTGTGTTCGGCGTGTATTTCCTTCCAATTCTCGGCGCGATTTTGGCCGACGGTTGGCTCGGCAAATATTGGACCATTCTGTCGCTTTCTATGGTCTACTGCCTGGGCAACCTCACGCTCGCGTGCATGGCCACGTCATGGGGAATCGCGATTGGTCAACGCACAATGCTGGCGATCGGATTGTTCCTGATTTGTTTGGGCGCGGGCGGCATCAAACCGTGCGTGTCAGCCAACGTGGGCGATCAATTTGGCGAATCGAACAGGCATCTGCTGTCAAAAATGTTTGGCTGGTTCTATTTTTCGATCAACGCCGGCTCGTTCATCTCTTCGATTCTTTGTCCATGGCTCCTTGCGAATCCGAAGTGGGGACCAGGTTGGGCGTTTGGAATTCCCGGCATAGCGATGGTTATCGCTACTTTGTTCTTCTGGGGCGGTCGCAAAAAAATGGTCCACGTGCGGCCAGCCGGCCTCGGTTATTTGAAAGAAACATTCAGCAAGGAAGGTCTTATCACCCTTGCTCGTATCGCAATGGTTTACGTTTTTATTTTGGTGTTCTGGGCGCTTTGGGGAATGAGCAACGGCGCTGAATGGACATTGCAAGCCGAGAAAATGGACCTGCATTGGATGGGCATGAACTTGATCGCTGCCCAGGTGCAAACCGCAAACCCAATTCTCATTTTAATTTTCATTCCGATCGTGAACTACGTGATCTATCCAGCGATCGACAAGGTTTTCCGACTCACGCCGCTCCGCAAAATTGGGATCGGCCTTTATATCACGGCGTTGTCGTTCGTCGTGATTGTTTGGATCCAGGGACAGATCGACGCGGGACTGAAGCCGAGTATTAATTGGCAATTGCTCGCCTACGTCATCCTTACGCTTGGCGAAGCGATGGTTTCGATCACCGGACTGGAATTTTCCTACACCCAATCGCCGAATTCGATGAAGAGCTCGGTGATGGCATTGTGGCTTTTGACTGTCGCTTCAGGCGAACTTTTCGTCGGCCTCGTCAATAAATGGATCTTGCACGCAGGTGGCGCTCAAAAGGTCAGTGCGTATCAGTACTTTACCTTTTTCACCTGGTTGATGCTCGGAGCGGCTGTTGTTTTCACTATCGTCGCTTGCTTCTACAAGGGCCGCACCTACCTGCAAACTCAGCTCACGCCGGACGAAATTGCAACGGAGCCGATTCTTCACGGCGGCACACCGAGCTGAACTCGAATGAAAATCATTATCGCGGCCGCGGCCGCTTTATCGTTGTCGATTTTAAACACGTTCGCGACTTCGCAAGACGACGCGTTCCAAAAGGTTGCGCACGATTACGTCGAACAATACTTACAGGCCAATCCTGAGCAGGCGACTGAGCTCGGTGACCATCGTTTTGATGGCGAGTTGACCGATTATTCGCCTGAAGCGCGTGCCAAAGACCTCGCCACGCAAAAGGAATTTCGCGACAAGCTGAATGCGATCGATGGAACGCAACTCACTGGCGCGAACAACATTGATTTTCGAATTCTCAAAGAGAACATCGATTACGAAATCTTCCGGGCCGAAGGGCTGAAGGAGCCGGAGTGGAATCCTCTGGTTTACATGCAGAGCCTGGCCAACAGCCTTTATCTTTTGGTCGCGCGGGATTTTGCGCCGGCGGAAAAACGGATCCCGAGTTTGCGCGAGCGCATGGAAAAGATCCCGGGCGTCATCGCACAAGCGAAAGCCAATCTGCAGCATCCGCCGCGCATTCACACCGAAACGGCGATCGAGCAGACGCAGGGCGCAATCAATCTCGTGCGGACAGAACTCGCCCCTCTACTCGATCAGGCGCCGCAAATGAAGAAGGAGCTAGCCCCGTTGCAGGACAAAACCGCTGCTGCGCTCGAGGATTACAAAAAATGGCTCCAGAACGATCTACTCCCCCGCTCCGATGGCGACTTCCGTCTCGGCGAGGAGAAGTACAGGAAGAAACTGCGCTTCGCCCTGGCGTCGGATTTGCCGATGGAAGAAATCATGAAACGGGCAAAGGCCGATCTGGAGCAAACACAAACCGCCATCTACGAAACGGCGTTGCCGCTCTACAAAAAATATTTTCCGAATGCCGACGAGAAAACGCTAGCGGACAAACACAAGGTGACGGCCGCAGTTCTCGGCAAGCTCGCCGAGCAACACCCGAATGACGCCACCGTTGTCGACTACGCAAAGAAGATCACCGCGGAAGCGACCGATTTCGTTAAGCAACACGATCTGGTGGCCGTTCCCAACGTTCCACTGGATGTGATCGCAATGCCGGAGTTCAAACGCGGCGTCGCCATTGCGTATTGCGATGCGCCGGGGCCACTCGAGAAAAATGGCAAAACATTTTTCGCTGTCGCCCCTACACCGAAGGACTGGTCGAAAGAGCGAAAGGAATCGTTCTTCCGCGAATACAACAACTATATGATTCGCGATTTGACCGTGCATGAGGCGATGCCGGGGCATTTTCTACAACTCGCCCGCTCGAATGAATTCCGCGCGCCGACGCTGGTTCGCGCAATTTTCCAGAGCGGACCCTTCATCGAGGGTTGGGCGGTTTATTGCGAACAGGTGATGGCGGAACAGGGATACGGCGGACCCGAGGTTAAGATGCAGCAATTGAAGATGCGGCTGCGCGCGATTTGCAACGCCATTCTCGATCAAAGCAT
>JBEPTW010000207.1:0-6589 GCA_041691855.1 Verrucomicrobiota bacterium
TCGCGGCGCACGAACGCATCGGAAATGCCTTTGCCGGTCATCTCGGGGATCAGTTTGACGTAAAGTTCCTCTTCACGGGTGGTGCCGCTGCGATCATCCTCAGACAGCGTCATCGCTTCGTAGCCGGGAGGTGCGGGTTGCGGCGGACGAATGGTGGGATGCACCATTCTGAAATCGAGCCGGGCAGCGCCCTGAAGGCTCTTGACGATGTCGGGGTTGTCCTTGGTCGAAACGCCCGGCAGCTGGATTTCAATGCGGTTGTCGCCGATCGGGCGGATAATGGGTTCAGTCAGGCCAAGTCCGTTGATGCGATTGCTGATGATCTCGATCGCCTTGCTCAACTTCTGTTGACGAACCTGCTGGTTGTCGCTGTTCGCGATGCTGGGGTCGACTTCCAAGGTAACGGCCACGCCGCCCTTCAAGTCTAATCCGAGTTGCAGTTTGGATTTCGATTCGCGCAGCAATTCATCGAGGAGAATCGTATTCCGCTTCTCGATATTCTTCAGCGAGTCCTCGAGGCGGATCTGCGGAAAATACTGGGACAAATCGATCTTCTCTTCGGCGCCGATCTGACGGAGTGCCACGTAAACGCTTTCTTTGTGAGGAGCTTTCGTGCGGTCATCGACTTTGGCCATTAAGGTCGCGAATTCAGCCGGTTTAGCGGAGGCTTCCTTCTTAACAAAATCGCCGAAGGGTTGATCCTTCAGCGGCAGGAGGGTGAACACGGACCACAGCACCAGCGCTGCGGACAGGATGAATTTCCAGAGATTACGACGGAACATTGGGTATTGGTTGTTAAATTCAGGTGACGCGACGCGTCCGTCGCTGTCGGGGTGAGTAAGGGAAACGCTTAGCTCGCGTCCGATCTCTTGACTACAGAACTGATGAAGCCCTTGCCAACCTCGATCTTGGCATTGTTGTCACCGATCCGGACGATGAAACGGTCGTCCTTCACACTGGTGATCGTGCCGTAAATGCCACCGGTCGTGACTACTTCGTCGCCAGACTTCAGCTCGGTCAGCATCTTCTCGTGCGCCTTCTGTTTTTTGCGTTGGGGAGCGATCAAAAGGAAGTACATCGCGGCAAAAAGGAGGACCATCGGCGCCAGTTGGAGGAGTCCGCCCGAACTGGCGGGACTGACCGTGGGAGCCTGAGCGAGAAGTACGTGTAACTTAGTCATTGCGTCTTGTGGTGTTTTGAAAAATTGAAAAGGGCGAATAAGCCCAGCCACATTCATAAAAGCAAGCCTAACCCCTGCCCGTACGAACATCGCTAAATTGAAGACCAAATCCGCATCCAACTGGTCGGCCGCACAGTCCGAAGAACACTACGGTTTTAAACGCTGGGGCGCCAATCACTTTTCGGTGGATTCCGAGGGATTTGTGCAAGTGGAGCCCCTCTCCGACGGGCGCACCATCCGGCTCATGGACGTCATCGACGAAGCCACGAGCATGGGCCTCAAAGCGCCTATCGTCATCCGCATGCAGGACACGCTCCGGCATCGCGTGACTCTCCTTAACCAAGCGTTTCACAAGGCGATCAAGGAAGAGGAATACAAGGGCGAGTACCGCGGCGTATTTCCCATCAAGGTTAACCAGCTGCGTGAAGTCGTCGACGAGATCGTCTCCGCCGGCAAGGATTTCAACTACGGCTTGGAGGCCGGCTCAAAGCCTGAGCTAATGATCGCCCTCGCGATGCACGAAGGTGCCCAGCGCCTCATCATCTGCAACGGTTACAAGGACAACGACTACATGCGGCTCGCCCTTCTCGGCCGCAAGTTGGGCAAGAAGATCATCATCGTCATCGAGCAGCTTTCCGAGGTCGACAGCATCATCGAGATTTCCAAAGAAACCGGCGTAAAGCCGATGATCGGCTTTCGCGTTAAGCTGCAAACGCGCGGTGAAGGCAAATGGGCGCTCTCGTCCGGCGACAACGCCAAGTTTGGCCTGAATACCGCGGAAATCCTTTTTGCGGTGGAAAAGCTGCGCGCCGCCAAGATGCAGGCGTGCCTGAAGCTCGTTCATTTCCACATCGGTTCGCAGGTGCCGAACATCATCACGGTGAAGGCAGCGGTCACGGAAGCCGCGCGTTTTTACGTTCAGCTGGCGAAAATGGGGTTCCCAATGGGTTACCTCGATGTCGGCGGCGGATTGGGCGTCGATTACGACGGGTCACGCACGAACTTCGAGTCGTCGATGAATTACACCCTCGGCGAATACGCCCGCGATGTGGTGTTCAACATCCGCGAAATCTGCAACGCCTCCGGCGTGAAGGTGCCCGACATCGTCACGGAATCCGGCCGCGCCGTCGCCGCGCCGCACTCGATGCTCGTCGTCGAGGTGTTCGAGCGCATCAACAAACACGAATCGCTCGGCAAACAGCACGAACCCAAATCGCGCCATAAGATTGTCGACGACATGGCCGTGTTGTTGAAAAATAAAGCCAAGCTCGGGCGCCTCGAACGTTTTCACGACGCGCTGCAAAAAAAGGAAGAAGCTTTTTCACTCTTCAATCTCGGTTATCTCGATCTCGAAAACCGCGCCGCCGCCGAGCAGATTTTCTGGCAGATTTGCGAACAGATCGACAAGGAAGGCACCAAGTCCGGTTACCAGCCGGAGGAGTTGCACGATCTCAAAAAACTCCTCGCCGACCAGTATGTCTGTAATTTCTCGGTCTTCCAATCGCTGCTCGACAGCTGGGCGCTCAAGCAGCTTTTCCCGATCACTCCCCTGCACCGCCTGAAGGAAAAACCCACGGTCAACGCGACGCTCGTGGACATCACTTGCGATTCCGACGGCAAGGTGGCCAACTTTATTGATCTGCAGGACGTGAAGGACTACATCACGCTTCATCCGCTCAAGCACAACGAGCCATACTATCTCGGCATTTATCTAACCGGCGCGTACCAAGACATCATGGGCGATTTGCATAATCTCTTCGGCCGCGTGAACGAAGTTCACGTGTTCCTCGAGGACGATGAGCCCAATGGTTATTACATCGAGGAAGCGCTCGCCGGCTCGCGTATCGCGGACGTCATCGAAGGCGTGCAATATCAGTGGGAGGAACTCTGCCGCCGCATCAAACAGCAGATCGACCACGCCACGAAGAAGGATCTCATCAAACCCCGCGAAGGAGTGCGCTTGGTCGAGTTCTACGAATCACAAATGCTGGCCAAGACTTATCTCAACATCGAGCAGCACGCGAAAAAGAAGAAGCGGAGTTAGTGTGGAGCTTTGCAGTAGGAAGGAGGTGGAACCTGACCTCCGGGCAGGTTTCCCCCGCGAACACCCTTTAGCCCGCCCGGCGGTCGGGCTCCACCTTCGCGGAGGTCGGGTCCACCTTCCGGTGCAGACAATACAGAGGGAATTCTCGCCTCAGCCCGTGTTCTTCAATCCGCCGGCGATGCCGTTCACGGTGAGTTCGATCACGGCGCGCGTGCTTTCCTGTTCGCGCTTGCTGAGTTTCCCCGCGCGCCGACGCCGGAGCATT
The DNA here is from genome assembly GCA_041691855.1 of Verrucomicrobiota bacterium. Classification (GTDB taxonomy): domain Bacteria; phylum Verrucomicrobiota; class Verrucomicrobiia; order Opitutales; family Opitutaceae; genus Lacunisphaera. The sequence continues at coordinate 3,490 of JBEPTW010000207.1, forward strand.
TCGACTTGCAGATAATTCAGCGGATCGACGTAGGGGTTGCGGAGTTTGATCGATTTCGCGAGCACCGGCTCGTTTTCCAATAATACCCGTTGGCCCGTGACAACCAGCACCGCTTTTTCTGTGCGGCGAAATTCTTCGAGGATCCGCGCCAACACTTTCGCGCGAATCGTTTCATCGGTGACCAGCGAGGCGTACAGCGTGGCGATGGACATGTCCGCCTTGCACATCGTTAACTGGGCGTTCGCCATCATCGTCTGGAAAAACGGCCAGCGCTGATACATCTCGCGCAGCAATTTCACGCCCGCCGGGCCGCGTTGGAGAATCGCCTGCAAACCGGAGCCAAGGCCGTACCAACCGGGAAAATTAAAGCGGCTTTGCATCCACGAAAATACCCACGGAATCGCCCGCAGATCGGCCACGCTGAAACTGCCCTTGCGGCGGAAGGTCGGACGCGAACCAAAATTGAGTTCGCTGATTTCGTCGATCGGCGTGGCTTGTTTCCAGAATTCGAGAAAATCAGGATCGTCGCGAACGCACGACTGATACGCGGCGAGCGACGCCGCGCTCATCTCCTCCATCGCGGTTACCCAGTGCGCCGGGAGTTTTCGCGGACCGTGTTGGGCTTCGTTCGATCCCAGCAACACGCCGTAGGTCATTTGCTCCAGCACGCGATGAGCGAGATCGACGTCGTGATAGCGGGTCGAAAGCACTTCGCCCTGCTCGGTGACGCGAATGCCGCCGTCCTTCAAGCCCACGGGTTGCGCAAGAATCGCCTTCGCCGCCGGACCGCCGCCGCGCGCGATACTGCCGCCACGACCGTGAAATAGCGTCACCTTTACTTTCTGCTTCGCGCACACGCGCATGATCGCATCTTGCGCTTGATACAGCGCCCAATTCGCCGAGAGATAACCGCAATCCTTGTTGCTGTCCGAGTAACCCAGCATCACGTGCTGGTGACGACCGTTTGCTTTCAGTTCGGAATCATACGCGGAATTTCCGAACAACTCGGCGAGAATCACCGGTGCGCGATTGAGATCATCGAGCGTCTCGAACAACGGCGCGATGGGCAGTCGAACTCCCGCCCACGCTTGGAGTAATTGCACTTCCAGCAAATCCGAAACCTCGTTCGTCATGCTGATCACATAAATTCCCAGCGACTCCGCGCCGAATTCCATTTGCGTGCGCCGCGCCAGCCGGAGCGGATCGATCACCACGCTGGCCTCGGCTTTCAAACCGGCGAGTCGGTCGGTGTCGAGAGGCTGCGCCGTTTTTAGAGCCGTGGTCAACGCCGCGACTTTTTTCGTTTCGTCCAGTTGTTCATAGTCCGCCAGCTGGAGAATTTCCGCCACCGCCTTCGCGTGCCACGCGGAATGTTGCCGGAGATCCAATCGCGCCATGCTAAGACCAAATCCATCCACTTGCGTGATCGCATCCTGCAACGCGCCGCCCGCGAGCGCGGCGCCGCGACCGTGCAAAAGATCCGCCTGAATCATCGCGAGCACATTTCTGATTTCGCCAGCGATAACGGGCGAACCGTGGGCGGAAGCTGTTTCAGTGGGGCTAACACTGGCGTTGACCTGCGCCAGCAATCGCTCCCGCAGCCGGCTCAAAATGATACGATAAGGTTCGTGCGGATAGCGCTGTCCCACGCTCGCCATCAACTCGGACGCGGCGCGACATTGCTCCGCGAGCTTGCGAATTGCCGGGGCGGATTGCACGCGCCGGTCTGAAACCGTGATCGAAGTCGCGAGGTTGACCAGCACCTCGGTTAATTTCGCGACGGCCATGCGCCGGTTCATTTGCAGCACTTCTGCTGTGACTTCAGCGGTGACGCCGGGATTTCCATCGCGGTCTCCTCCGATCCACGAACCAAACGACAACCAGCGACGCGGCGCTTTCACGCCGGGAAAATAACGATCCAGCGCCGATTGCAGATCGTGATGCAAGCGCGGCAGCAGTTGAAACAACGTCCGGTCGAAGTACCACAACCCCGTGCGCGCCTCGTCGGTGACTTCCGGTCGCTCCGTGCGACTCCGATCGGTCAACCAGAGGGAAACGATCTCGCGCTTGATGTCCTCGGGCGAGTGCTGGATTTCCTCCAAGCTGTGTCTCCGCAAAATATCGCCGAGCGCGGCCAGTTTTTTCAACATGGTGCGTCGCTTTGATTCGGTGGGATGCGCGGTGAACACCAATTCGATGGCGAGTTGTCCCACGAGCTTTTGCATTCGCGCTTTGGTCACACCCGCCGTCTTCAATTCCTTCACCGCCGCCTCGATGGATTCGCGCATCGGAGCCGAAGGAATGCCCGCCGCGAGATCGAGCCGATGCCGCTGGTTGCGCTCGCGCAGCAGTTGAATGCGGTAATTTTCCTCGGCCAGATTCACCAACTCAAAATAGAGCGTGAACGCCATGGCTTGATTCACCGCTTCCGCTGGCGTCAACCCTGCGACTGCCCGAGCCAAACCACGCGCCGCCGCCGCATCGCCGCCGCGGCTTTTTTTTGCGAGCGTGCGCAGACGCTCCACCGTCGCGAGGGTTTTAGTCCCTTCCAGCGCCGCAATGGTGCGGCCGAGCGTGGCGCCGAGACTGCGCACTTCGGCTTGGAGATTCTTGAGTTGGTCGGTGGATTTACTGGTGGCCGGCATGCGAGCCAGAACTACGCAGTTATTATGCCCGTGCGAAAGCGAAATTATCGACGAGAGTGGACTTGCCCGTTTTGGCGTGAGCGCTATCGGATTCAGCGTGCAAAAAAAATCGGGTAACCGGAGGTAGTTAGCCCCCGGCCCCCACAACCTCGTCCTCCTTGCTAAACCTCGTGGAGCGATTCTTCCGCGATTTAACCGTCGACTGCATTCGTGACGGCAGTTTCGCAAGTGTCCCGGACCTGGTCAGATCGATTAACGACTATCTTGCACACCGCGATCTTGAACCCAAGCGCTACGTTTGGAAGGCGGAAGGCAAAGCCATCCTCGAAAAAATCCAGCGCGCCCGCACCGCCCTCGCGGCCCAACATAGCGTATAGCTATCTATCATCCAATCCTCTAACCCGCATATTTCATAGCTGAGTGAAAACCGGGCGTGATTTCTGCTTAAGTTGTTG
>JBEPTW010000208.1:0-6584 GCA_041691855.1 Verrucomicrobiota bacterium
GTGCGCGAGTCCATGACGATGCCCATGATTTTTTTCCGCAGCACTTTCTCGTCACCGAAAATCTCGATCGTGTTGCCGTAACTCTTCGACATTTTCTGCCCGTCGAGCCCGGGGATAACCGCGACGTCGTCCTGGATTTTCTCGTCGGGAACGACAAAAGTCTCGCCGTAGGTTTGGTTGAACTTGATCGCGATGTCGCGGGTCATTTCCAAGTGCTGCTTCTGGTCCTTGCCGACCGGCACCACATTGGTATCGAACAATAAAATATCCGCCGCCATCAGCACGGGATAGGCGAAGAGTCCGAAGTTGGGCGAAATGCCCTTGGCGACCTTGTCCTTGTAGCTATGCGCCCGCTCCAGCAAGCCCATCGGCGTCAACGAACCGATCAACCATGTGAGTTCGCAGACCTCGGGCACATCGCTCTGTCTCCAGAATACCGCTTTGGTCGGATCGAGTCCGCAGGCCAGCCAGTCCAGCGCGATCCCTTGCGTGTAGGCCAGACGATCCTTGCCATCGGTGAGAGTCGTCATCGAGTGGTAATCCGCGATAAAGTAAAACGCATCGCCACCCGCCTGCAGTTCAATCGCCGGGCGCATCGCGCCAAAATAATTACCAATATGAAGAGTTCCGGAAGGCGTGATGCCAGTGAGGATGCGGGGCATGGAAATAGTGGGCTCTTGCTCGTTCTCTCAATCGTTATTTTTTCTCTCGTGGAATCGTGATCTCAAACAGGAGAGAACGAGAAGGACAACGATTACGAGAACGTTTTTAGTCCCGGCGGGCGACCGTCGTGATGGTCTGCCGCGCGCGGGCAATCGTGTTGGCCGCAAGGTAACCGCCGAACGAAGTACACGGCGCAATCAATGCGCGCGGGCCCAGCAGCGTGCCGGGGTTCAGGACGGAATTGCAGCCCACTTCGGCTTTGTCGCCGAGGATCGCGCCAAATTTCCGCAGGCCAGTCGCGACCGCTCCCGCCGGCAGGCGCAAAACCACTTCGCCCTGATCCAAGCGGAGATTCGAACAGATCACCCCAGCGCCGAGATGCGCGCCATTTCCGAGCAGCGAATCGCCCACATAATTAAAATGCGGCGCCTGCACGCCATCCATGAGCAGGCAGTTTTTGAATTCACTCGAATTTCCCAAGACGCATTTCTCACCTGCAATTACATTCCCGCGAAGATACGCACCCGGCCGCAGCTCGGTTTTCGCCCCGATGTACGCGGGGCCAATGATCACGGCAAATGGCGGCAACTTGACCGTGGGATGAATCCAGACCTTGCCCTCGACATGCACGCCCGGCGGGATTTTCAGTTCGCTGGGACCAAATTCCGCCGACTCAAGGGCCGCGCCGATCTGCTTTAACCACTCCCAAGGAGCCGCCTCGGCGGGAAAAAAAGACGCAAACCGGGCCAGAGAAGGCGGCAGGGCAAAGAATTCGGAAGCTTTCACGCCCTCTGAGATAACAAAAAAACCGCTGAGGAACAGCGGTTTTTGAAATTGGAGCGGGAGAAGAGACTCGAACTCTCGACGTCCACCTTGGCAAGGTGGTGCTCTACCAACTGAGCTACTCCCGCGTGAGAGAGGCGGAGTATTCAAGTCCCGTTTTGCTCGTCAACCAGATTATTTATTTGATGCGTCGCCCCATCTGCGAGCCATTTCCAGCTTTCCCCTAGCGAGTTGCGATGCTCATCTAAGACTTCGAATGACCGCGCCCTCCTCGCCCTCCGCTGCTCCCACGCTCGATTTCCCCATCGGAAGCACGGCCGTACAACGTTTGGCGGCCTGCAAGGAGTATCTCGCCACGGAAAGCGAACGCATCAAGCAGCGGCACCAAGCGGGCGATTCGGGCCTGACGGTTGCGCAGGCCCAAGCCGCCAAAATCGACCGGCTCCTCCAACAACTCTTTACCCACGCCATCGATTCCTGGCGGGCGAAAAACGGCGAGCCGCCGACCCCGGTCTGTCTGATCGCGCTGGGCGGATATGGCCGCTCGGAACTGAGCCCATTGAGCGACATCGACGTCATGTTTCTCTATCCGGATGGCGCGGCTTCGGGCCGTCCCACTGCATTCCAGGAATTTCTTTCCAATGAAATTCTTTATCCGCTTTGGGATCTGCGGCTGAAAATCGGCCATTCCACGCGCACGCTCAACGAAGTCTTCTCGGAAGCCGGCCGCGATATCCGAACCAAGACATCACTACTGGAATGCCGCCTCATCGCCGGCACCGAATCGCTGTACGAAAATTTCGCCGCCGCCTACCGGAAACACTATCTGCAGGACAATCCCAAGGGTTACATCACCGCCCGTCTGCAGGATCAGGGCAGTCGCCGTCTGCAGCATGGCGATACGGTCTTCATGCAGGAACCCGACATCAAGAACGGCGTCGGCGGATTGCGCGATTACCAGAATACGCTGTGGATGGCCAAGGTTCGTCTCGGCATTTCGCGCATGGAGGAACTGGCGGAACAGCATTATCTGCAACCCACGGAATTGCGGCAATTTCAACGCGCCTATGTTTTCCTGCTGCGGGTGCGCAATGAGCTTCACTACATGAGCAAGCATCCCACCGATGTGCTCAATCTGGACACCCAGCCCAAGCTGGCGACCAATCTCGGTTATCCGCAAACCGCCCTGCTCGAGCTGGTCGAGGCGTTCATGCACGACTACTACCGGCACGCTCAGGCCATTTATCGCATTTCAAAAATCGTCGAACAACGCCTGGCCCTTACGATCACAAGCGGGCCCAGCTTGGTCGGATCATTGAAAAACATGCTGCTGGCGCGCCGCACCGAGCGAACGAAAACCTTCGACGGGTTCGTGCTGCGTGGACGACAGCTCGCGGCGCAAAAGACGGAAATATTCCGCGAAGACCCGGTCCGCCTCATTCGCGTTTTCCGCCATTGCCAGCAATTGGACTGCGCCCCCGACGTCGATCTCGCCGCGCTGATTCGCGCGTCCGTCCGGCTCGTCACAAAGGAAGTCATCGAATCCAGCGACGCGAATCTCAGCTTTCGCACCATGCTCGAAGAAGCGGGAAAAGTCCATACCCCGCTCGCCCTCATGCACGAACTCGGCGTCCTCGGCGCGTTTCTGCCGGAGTTCAAACCGCTCACCTGTCTCGTCCAACATGAGTACTATCACCGGTACACTGCGGACATTCATACCCTGAGCGCGATCCGGGAACTTGACGCAATTTTCACCGCGAGCGAACCCGTGACTGCGCGTTACCGGGACGAACTCCACAAGACCGCCAAGCCGACTCTGCTCTACTTGATCCTGCTGCTACACGACATCGGAAAAGGTGTGGGCATTCGCGGCCATGCGGATACCGGCGTCACGCTCGCAGCCCCCGTTTTGGAGCGACTTCAGATTCCGCCGGACACCCGCGTCGTCGTGAACTTTATCATCAAAAATCATTTGTTGATGGCACGATTCTGGCAGAAACACGATCTTGATGATCCCCAGACTTCAGCGGCCTTTGCAGAATTGGTTGGCGACGCCGACCAACTGCGTTATCTGTACGTTCACACGTATTGCGACGCCCGCGGGACTTCAGCCGATTTGTGGAACGGATACAAAGACACTCTTCATACCCACCTTTTCACCACCACTCTCGAGCGGCTGACCCTCGGCGACAAAGTAGAAAAACGCCTCCGCGAGCTTAAGGAAATGACCCGCCAAAACCTCATCACCCAAACGATTCCCGGCATCAGCGCGGATGAAATCAGCGCGCATTTCAATTTGTTGCCCGAGCGTTATTTTGTCCAAACGGACTCGGCGGAAATCACGTTGCACATTCAAATGGTGAATCGCCTGCTGCATTCCATTTCCGCGGCGGATTCGCTGGGTTCGCTCCGGCCGGCGATCGAATGGAAGGACGACATCAATCGCAGTTACACGACGGTGCACGTCGTCACTTGGGATCGCGCCGGCCTTTTCTACAAACTCGCGGGCGCATTCAGCGTGGCGGGACTCAGCATCCTTTCCGCCCGGATCACCACGCGCGCGGACCATATCGCGATCGATACATTCAATGTGGTCGAGCCCGGCCGCGGCCTGGTGCAGAATCAAACCGCGATGGAAATATTTGCCCGCACGGTCGAGGAAGCGCTCGTCGGCAACAAGGATTTGATGCCGGACATCACCGCGCAGGCCAAAAAAGTCGCGAGTTCACGCTACACCACGCAAAGCACGGAACTGCCGGCGTCGTTTCCGCCGACGGTCGAGGTGTATAACGAACTCTCGTTGAAGCGCATCATTGTCGAAGTGCAGGCGCATGACCAAATCGGCCTGCTTTATCAGCTGGTGAAAACAATTTCCGATCACGGTTTCGACACCACTTTTGCGCGCATCAATACCGAGCGCAGCATCGCGATCGACACCTTTTATATCGAGCCCAACAAAACCGATGAGGAGGTCGACACCCAGCGCCTGCTGAACCTCCGCGACGCGTTGAAGGCGATCATCGCTCCGGCGTTGGTCGCTGCGGTTTAGGGCGTGTCTGGGAAATAACTTTCGTCGCTTGCTGCAGGGCCGGTGCTTGCGCCGGCCTCGCGTGCGAAAAACGGCACGTCGCAAGCGACGGCCCTACGCTCCCGAGCAGAGCTGATTGGCGATAGTTTATTTACCAGACACAGCCTAAGGTCAGGTTGGCGGGCGGCTGAAAGACGGGGTCAGTAACTCTTACCACGCCCTCAAACGACCTCGGGCAAATGCCGCGTTCGCCAGTTTGCGCTCCCCAAGTCTTCCCGTTCGTGTTCATCTCGTGGCGATGAATCCAGCAGAGACCAACGATCTGGCCGTGCTTTACCAGATCGCTTCACTTGCCACGCGCTCGATGGCCACGGCCGCTCAGAACGAGGTTCTTTCGATCATCATGTCCGCCTTTCCCGCCGACAGCGGTTCGCTCTCACTGATCAACCCGGACAATGGTCGTTTGGAAATTTGCATCCAGCAAGGATTGCCACCGGATCTCGGGGACTTCGCGCTCCGTCCCGGCCAGGGGATAACGGGATGGGTCGCGCTGCACGGCCGGCCATTGCTCGTTTCGGACGTCACCGCAGAGTCGCGCTACATCGCCGCCCGGCAAGGCGTGCAATGTGAAATGGCCGCGCCGTTGATCGTCGAAGGCAACAACGTGGGCGTGGTCAATCTCGATGCCGACCGCGTCGGGGCATTTGGCCCGGCTGATCTCGCGCGATTGGAACGTTTCGCAACCGAAGCCGGCGCAGTGCTCCATCGCCTCTGGCAATTGGAACGACTGCGCACAAATTCCGCCCGCCTCACCACCTTGGTCGAACTCGGCCACGCTCTCGTCGCGCAACTGGCGTCGGAGGACCTTCTTTCCACGCTCACTCAAAGCGGACGCGCATTATTCAGCGCCGAACTGTGTTTGCTCCACGACTACGACGCGTCGACCCACGAGCTCGCACTCCATGCGTGGTCTGCTACCGGATCGCTTTCGTCATCGACGCTTGCGTTGCAGCAACAGACCGTCTCCGCCGACCATTCGTTGCTCGCCGCGGTTATCCGTTCCGGCAAGCCAATGGAATTCCAACACATCGACGGCCCTGGTTATAGCGAAGCCGCCGATCTCCCGGCTGATCGATCATTAACCTCGGCCCTCGCCGCGCCTCTTTTCCGCGAAGGTGTTCCGGCCGGCGTGCTGTCAGTTTTCCATGCCTCGCCCCATCGGTTCAACGACGATGAAAAACGGCTGCTCGCCGCGCTGGCGAGTTTCGCTGCGGTCGCCCTGCAAAACGCCCGCCTTTATGCCCGCGTCTTCCAATCCGAAGAAACGCTGCGAAAAAATGAAACGCTCACCACGCTCGGCATGTTGGCGGCGGAAATTGCCCATGAGATCAGAAATCCGTTACTGGTGATCAAATTGCTTCACGGAACGCTCGGTTCGGATTTCCCGCCGAACGATCCGCGCCGCCGGGATCTGGAAGTCATCACGGAAAAAATCGAACAGCTGGAAAGCATTGTCTCCCGTGTCCTGCAATTTGGTCGTACCCCCTCAACCCTGCACTCCCACTGGTCGCTCGCCGAGGTCCTGGACGACACCCTGGTGCTTTTGCGCGCCAAGCTGAACCAAGCCAGCGTCGAACTCCATTACGTGGCACCCCGCGGGCCTCTCTTGGTGGATGCGAACAAGGGACAGCTCCAGCAGGTAATCCTCAACCTCGTTCTCAACTCCTTTCATGCGATGCCTCATGGCGGCGATCTCACCATCAGTTGTACGGATGAAGGGTCGGTGGGAGCCCGCGTGGTGCATCTGGATATTACCGACACCGGCGGCGGCATTCCCGCGACGATCCAGCCGCGCATTTTCGAATCGTTCCTTTCCGGTCGCGCCGACGGCACCGGCCTCGGACTCGCCATCGCGAAACGCATCATGAAGGATCACCATGGCGAATTGACTCTCGTGCGCACGAGTCCGCGCGGGACCACGATGCGCGTCACGCTACCTTTGCTCCAAAACTAAGCCGTGTTTTCAAATCCCACAATCACCCGTTTACTGTCATTCTAAGCCGTATCCATGCAGTAGAAGCGATATTTTAAGGTGATTTTCTCTGTGTTT